>CADCTB010000123.1 GCA_902805665.1 uncultured Acidimicrobiales bacterium | reverse complement strand
CGGCTGGCGCTCGGCGGCGTCCGCTCGGCCGCCCGCCCCGCCCCTCCCGCGCCCCCGCCGCAGGCCCCAGCCGCTTCCGCCCCGTCTCCGCCTGCCGCTCCACCGCCTCCCGCCGCCACCCCGCAGCCCGGCGCCGCGGCCGCGGTGCCCTTCCCCAGCCGCGACGAGCTGACGTTGGCCTGGGGTGACAAGGTCCTCCTGGGCCTGTCGCCGCGGGCCAAGTCGAGGTTCCGGGTCGGGCGGTTCGTCAGCGCCGACGGCGGCACGGCCACCTTCGCCCTGCCCAACGCCATCCATCGCGACAGGTGCGAAGAGGTCCGGGTCGACGTCGAGCAGGCGTTGGCCGCCCATTTCGGCCGCCCGGTGCCGCTGCGACTGGTCACCGAGGAGCAGCCCCCTTCCCCGGCGGCGGCGCCGCCGCCCGACGACGAGCCGATCGACCCGCAGGACCTCGTGGATGCGCCGGCGGCGGAGCTACGCTCGCCTGTCGATCACGTCCTTTCGGCGTTCGAAGGCGCCACCGTCGTGGAGGAGTAGCTCATGCCCAAGAACGCACCCGGTGGCCAGCCGAACATGAACGAGCTGCTGAAGCAGGCCCAGAAGATGCAGGAGCAACTGCTGGCTGCCCGAGCCGAGGCCGAGACCCAGGAGGTGGAGGGCCAGGCCGGCGGTGGCATGGTCAAGGTACGGGTCACCGGCGGCATGGAGTTCCAGGGCGTCACCATCGATCCCGCCGCGGTCGACCCCGACGACGTGAGCATGCTCGAGGACCTGGTGCTGGCCGCCATCCGTGACGCGGTCACCAAGGCCGGCCAGATCTCCGAGCAGGCCATGGGCGGCCTCGACCTCGGTGGTCTGGGCAGCGGCCTGTTCGGCGGCTGATGCCCGGGTGTACGCCCCGCCGGTCCAGAGCCTGATCGACGAGCTCGGCCGCCTGCCCGGCGTGGGGCCGAAGTCGGCCCAGCGCATCGCCTTCCACCTGCTCAAGCTGCCCGACGAGGACGTCTTCCGGCTGGCCCGGTCGATCACCGAGGCCAAGGAGAAGGTGTCGTTCTGCCGGCGGTGCTTCAACGTCTGCGAGGGCGAGCAGTGCGGCATCTGCCTCGACGAGCGGCGCGACGCCACGCTGGTCTGCGTCGTCGAGGAGCCCCGTGACGTGGTGGCGGTGGAGAAGACGGGTGAGTTCCGCGGCCGCTACCACGTGCTGCAGGGCGCCATCAGCCCCCTGGAGGGCATCGGGCCCGACCAGATCCGGGTTCGCGAGCTGCTGACCCGGCTGGGCACCGAGGAGATCGTCGAAGTGATCCTCTGCACGAACC
Source organism: uncultured Acidimicrobiales bacterium (assembly GCA_902805665.1). Lineage (GTDB taxonomy): Bacteria > Actinomycetota > Acidimicrobiia > Acidimicrobiales > AC-14 > CADCTB01. Next base: position 21,147 of record CADCTB010000123.1, on the reverse strand, counting down.
CCAACATCGAGGGGGAGGCCACGGCCATGTACCTGGCCCGGCTGCTCAAGCCCCTCGGCATCCGGACCACCCGCATCGCCAGCGGCCTGCCCGTCGGCGGTGACCTGGAGTACGCCGACGAGCTGACCCTGGGCCGGGCGTTGGAAGGTCGTCGGGTGCTCGACGGGTAACCCGAACCAATCGGGAACCGGACGGCCGCCGGGCGACGTCACACCTGCAGAACGAGGAGGCTGCAGATGTTGCGACGCATGCAAGGCATTCGTAGGTCGGGACTGGTGGCGGGGACGGCGCTGGTCGCCCTGGTGGTGGCGGGGGCCATCCAAGCCAGCGTCGGTGGGGGGAGTCGGGACCAGGCGGCGACGCTCTCCACCACGACGCCCGCCGGGGCGGCGGGGGCGGCGGACAGCGCAATGACAGAAGGGGCGGCCGGCCGGTCACCGGCATCCTCAGGCGCCATGGACAAGGCCCAGATCGCGCCGGTCCCACCCGACGGCGGAACGACGTCAGTCGTGCCCGGATCGCCGCGGGTCGTGCGCACCGCCGATCTCCGGGTCAAGGTGGCCAAGGGCGGGTTCGGGACCGCCTTCGACCGGGTGGCGTCAGTGGCCGCAGCCAACGGGGGGTTCGTGTCGTCCTCGTCCACCGCGTCGGTCGACGACGCCCGATCCGGCGAGCTCACCGTCCGGGTGCCGGCCGACCGGTTCGACGCCGTCCGCCAGAGCCTGGGTGACCTCGGCGAGGTCGAGAGCCAGGCGATCCGGGGCGAGGACGTGAGCGGCCAGCTCGTCGACTTCGACGCCCGGCTGAAGAGCCTGCAGGCCCAGGAGGATTCGCTGCGGGTGCTGGTCGGACAGGCGAAGGCGGTCGGCGAGGTGCTGCAGGTGCAATCCAGCCTGTTCTCGGTCCGCCAGCAGATCGAGCAGCTCAAGGCCCAGAAGGCCAACCTCGAGCAGGCCACGACCCTGGCCACGCTCCACCTGTCGCTCTTCGAGCCGGGAGCGGGCTCGGTCGTCCGACCGGTGGAGGACGACCGCTCGCTGGCCCACAGCTTCGAGCGGGCCGTGGATGGCATGCTGGCGGTCGTCGGCGGCATGATCGTGGTCGTCGGCTACCTGATCCCGATCGCCGTCCTGGCGCTGCTCGGATGGGCCGGCTCCCGTGTCCTGCGCCGCCGGCCCGCTCCCCAGGCACCGGCGATCTGACACCGCCTGTCGCACCCCGCGCGCTCGGCGATGTCGCCGCCGCGACGCTGCCCCGGTATGCGGGGTCGGACGTGCCAAAGAGGAAGTGAACGCTCCTACCGAGGTCTGCACGTTCTGCCCCGCGCAGCGGGGGTTTCGGTGCCAACCTCGCGCTCAGGCGACCTCAGGCGGTGGCGATGCGGTTGCCCATGCGGGAGACGAGCGACTGTTCGAGGGTGGCCGGGAACGGCTGGTGGAAGGAGAAGAAGGTGGCGCTGACGGTCGACCGGTCCTTGGAGATGTAGACGAGGTCGGCGAAGAGGTGGTCGGTACGGTCGGCGTACACCAGGTCGGCGGTGAGGCGGATCCCGACCGATCCGTCGCCGAAGCTCTCGACCGGCAGAGGCTCGGAGGCGACGCGCTCGACGCGGGCATCGGCTGCCTGCCGCTGCAGGTCCTCCCGGAAAGCGGTGACCACGCAATCCCCGTATTTCGGGCCCCGGACGGCGGCGAGGTCGGCCTTGGCGTCGTCGGCGGAGCTCAGGACCGTGGCGCTCGACGACACCTGCATCTGGCCCATGCTCAGGTCGGGGCCGTAGACCATGGCGCTGCGGTTGCCCTCCGGGTCTGGCCGCCCCAGGCAGAGGGACAGCTGCCGCGCTCGCTCCTTCTCCAGGGGCGTCTCGGTGTGGGCCGCTCCTCGCCAGCCCGCGGGCATGTCGGCCTGCTGCAGGACGACGGTGCGGGCCCTGGCCGTGTCGCCCTCCTTGCCGGTGACGGGCGCCGGGCCCACCGCGTCCTCGTCGACGCCGGGACCTCCTCCTCCGCACGCGGCGAGCGTGAGCACCAGGACCGAGACCACCAACCGCCAGCGGAGGACCATGGCCAGAGCCTACGGTCCGGACGTGCTCGGAGGCAGGCCGCACGTCGTCATCGGGACGGTGGTGTGGCTGATCACCGCCGTGGTGACGTCCTCCGGCGGAGTGGATCTCTCCCTCATCGACGTCCTCCTGCTGCTGGCCCCACTGGTCCTCGTCCCGATCGGGCTGGTCGTGGCGGGCCGAACGGGCAGCGACCGGGTGGAGTTCCTCCGCCTGGGCGCCGCCGCCCTGCTCGTCCCCGCCCTGCTGGCGGAGCCAGGCGGCCCGGCCGGTGTCCTCGCCCTGCCCTGGCTGGCTGTGGCCGTCGTGCTGGCGGTGACGGCGGCACTCGGTTGGATGGCCCGCCCGGACTTCCGCCCGGCGGCTCTCGCCCGCCTGGCCAGCCCGGTGTACCTCACGGTGGGGGCGGCGTGGGTGGTGGCCTCGCGGCTCGAGCTGCGACCCGTCGGCATCGGGGAGCCGATCGTGGAGCTGACCGCGGTCCACTTCCACTTCGCCGGCTTCGTCGCCGCCCTGCTGGCCGCCCGCACGTGCGAGGCGGCGACCCGACGAGCGCCCCGCTGGGCGGCGGCGGGCACCATCCTCACCATCGCCTCGCCACCGATCGTCGCCATGGGGTTCACCACCGGCTCGGCGGTCTTCCAGATCGGCGGGGCGCTCCTGCTGAGCCTCGGCGTATGGATCATCGCCGGGCTGACGTTCGCCGTCGTCGTCCCCATCACGCCCGACGCACCAGCCCGGGCGCTGCTCAGCCTGTCGGCGCTGGCGGTGGTCGTGCCCATGGTGCTGGCGGTGTTCTGGGCCGCAGCTCAGCACGTCGACGTCCCTGCTCTCGACATCCCGGCCATGGCTCGGATCCACGGCACCCTCAACGCGTTCGGCTTCTCGCTGGCCGGGTTGCTCGGCTGGGCGGCCCACGACGCCGATGTGGCGCGCAGGACGTAGCGTCTGGACCCGTGAAGGTCCATCTCCTCGACGGCACCTATGAGCTGTTCCGTCACCACTTCGGCGTGCCCAAGAGCGACCGTGACCCGGCCGACGAGGTGGCCGCCACCCGGGGGGTGATGTGGAGCGTGCTCCAGCTCCTCGAGGAAGGGGTGACCCACCTCGGCGTGGCCACCGACCACGTGATCGAGTCGTTCCGGAACGACATGTGGCCGGGCTACAAGTCGAGTGCCGGCGTGCCCGAGGAGCTGCTGGCCCAGTTCCCCCTGCTCGAGGAGGCGCTGGGCACGCTGGGAGTGACGGTCTTTCCCATGGTGGAGCTGGAGGCCGACGACGCCTTGGCCGCGGCAGCCGCCACCGCCGCGGCCGACCCGAGGGTGGAGCAGGTGGTGATCATGACGCCGGACAAGGACCTGGCCCAGATGGTGCTCGGTACCCGCGTGGTCCAGTTCGACCGGCGGGCGAAGGTCTTCACCGACGAGGACGGCGTGAAGGCCAAGTACGGCGTGCTGCCGGAGTCCATCCCGGACTGGCTGGCGCTGGTGGGCGACTCGGCCGACGGGTTCCCCGGACTGCCGGGGTGGGGCAAGACGTCGGCCAGCGCGGTGCTGGCCCGCTACTTCCACATCGAGGAGATCCCGGAGCACCACTTCCGATGGGACGTCAACGTACGCGGCGCGTCCCGCCTGGCCGCGGCCCTGAACGAGCAGCGTGACCTGGCCCTGCTGTTCCGCGACCTGGCCACCCTACGGAGCGAGGCCAAGGTGATGGCCGACGTCGACGAGCTCCGGTGGCAGGGCCCGGCCGGCGGGTTGGACGAGATGGTCACCCGGCTGCGGGCGTGGCGGTTCACCGACCGCGTGGCTGCTCTCGACCCCCGGTAACCTCGGCCCGAATGTCTATCCACCCGAACGGCGTGCGCCTCAAAGACCTCCGCGCCCGCAAGGACGAGGCGCTGCACGCCGGTTCCGACGACGCGGTCTCCCGCCAGCACGCCCGAGGCAAGATGACGGCGCGGGAGCGGGTCCTCGAGCTGCTCGACCCGGAGAGTTTCGTGGAGCTCGACCTGCTGGCCCGCCACCGGTCGACCGAGCTCGGCCTGGACGGCCCCCGCCCCTACACCGACGGCGTCATCACCGGCTGGGGCACGGTGGCCGGCCGCAAGATCTTCGTCTTCTCGCAGGACTTCACCGTGTTCGGCGGGTCGTTGGGCGAGGTGTTCGCCGAGAAGATCCACAAGGTCATGGACATGGCCGACGAGGTGGGCGCCCCGTTCGTCGGCATCAACGACGGCGCCGGCGCCCGCATCCAGGAGGGCGTCGTCGCCCTCGACTCCTACGGTGGCATCTTCCGGCGCAACGCCCACTCCTCCGGGGTCATCCCCCAGATCAGCGTGATCATGGGCCCGTGCGCCGGCGGGGCGGTCTACAGCCCGGCCCTCACCGACTTCGTGTTCATGGTGCAGGACACGTCGTACATGTTCATCACCGGCCCCGATGTGGTGAAGGCGGAGACGGGCGAAGACGTCTCCCTGCAGGACCTCGGTGGGGCCATGGCCCATGCCACCCGCTCGGGCGTCGCCCATTTCGTGGCCGAGGACGACCACGTCTGCCTCTCCGACGTGCGCATGCTGCTGTCGTTCCTGCCGTCGAACAACGGTGAGCCGGCGCCCTGGACCGCACCCACCGACGACCCGGCCCGTGAGGCGCCCGCGCTGGCGGACCTGCTGCCGGATCGGACCGAGCAGCCGTACGACATGACCGAGGTCATCGCCGCAGTCGTCGACGACAGCTACCTCTTCCAGTACGCGCCGCTCTGGGCCCGCAACATGGTGTGCGGCCTGGCCCGCCTCGACGGGCACGTGGTCGGCATCATCGCCAACCAGCCCCAGGTGCTGGCCGGCGTCCTCGACATCGACTCCTCCGAGAAGGCGGCGCGCTTCGTGCGGACCTGCGACGCCTTCAACATCCCGCTGGTGAGCTTCGTCGACGTGCCCGGCTTCCTCCCCGGGGCGGACGAGGAGCACGGCGGCATCATCCGCCACGGCGCCAAGCTGCTCTACGCGCTGTGCGAAGCCACCGTCCCCCGCATCCAGGTCATCACCCGCAAGGCCTACGGCGGCGCCTACGTGGTCATGAACTCCAAGGCCATCGGGGCCGATCTGGCGTTTGCCTGGCCGTCCGCGGAGATCGCCGTCATGGGCCCCCAGGGCGCCGTGGAGATCCTGCACCGCCGGCAGCTGGCCGACGCCGAGGACCCCGCGGCCACCCGAGCCGAGCTGGTGGCCGGGTACGTCGAGCACCATGCCAACCCGTGGATCGCCGCCGAGCGGGGCTATGTCGACGACGTGATCGAGCCGGCGGTGACCCGACCGGTGCTCATCAAGGGGCTGGCCATGCTGCGGTCGAAGCGTCAGCAGCCCCGCTCGCGCAAGCACGGCAATGTCCCCCTCTGACCCCGAGTCGAAGTCGGTGCCGCCGGAGGTGCTGGCCATCGCCGTCGCCCTGGCCGCGGAGTGGCAGGCGGCGGAGGATGGAGACGACAGCCCGCCCGACCCGCCGAGCCGGTGGCGTTGGGCCGGCCGGCGTTGGGAGCGCCCCGCGGACCACCGGTGGAGCTGACCACCGTCACCGACACCGAAGCGGTGCTCCACGACGGGCCGCGGGTGGTGCGGGTCGACGGGCTGAAGCCGGACCGGGAGCACACCGTCGAGGGGGTGACGTTCCGGACCCTCCCGAGGCCCGGTGGCGAGCGGCTGGCCACGGTGGCCACCGTCAGCGACGTCCACATCGGCGAGACGGAGTGCGGGCGCTACGAGGGGGTCAACCTGGGTCCGCCGCTACGGGCCGAGCCCGGTGAGCCGCCGTATCCCGAGACGATGGCCAAGGGCGCAGCCGCCGAGATCGCCGCCCGCGAGCCGGACGCACTGGTCGTCAAGGGTGACCTGACCGGCCGGGGCGCACAGGCGGAGCTGGCGACGTTCCTCGACATCTTCGCCCCTTCTTTCGGCGACCGGCTGCACTGGACCTACGGGAACCACGACGTGAGCACCGCCTCCGATCTCGGCCCTCGCCCGGCCACCGAGCTGGTCACCGTGGCCGGGGCCAGGCTGGCGCTGCTGGACACGGCGGTGCCGGGTCAGACGGGCGGACGGGTGTCCGAGGAGCAGCTGGCGTGGCTCGACGACCTGGGCGCCGACGGCTCAGGCACGCCCGTGCTCGTCTTCGGGCACCATCCCCTCTTCGATCACACCTCGTTCACGGCCGGCATCAACAGCGAGGACTCCGAGCGCCTGGTCGGGCTCTTCGCCCGCCGTCCCGCCCTGGCCGGCTACTTCGCGGGGCACACCCACCGCAACCTCGTCCGCCGCCTGCCGGAGACGGGCCAGGTGCCGTGGGCCGAAGTGGGGGCGACGAAGGACTATCCCGGCGTGTGGGCCGAGTACCGGATCCACGAGGGCGGCGTGATGCAGGTCGTGCACCGCATCTCATCACCCCAGGCCCTGTCGTGGACCGACCGCACCCGGGCCATGTTCGGGGGCCTGTACCCCTCCTACTCCCTCGGTGCCCTCACCGACCGCTGCTTCCTCGTCACCGGTCCTCGCCGCTCGGGTCGAGCGCCAGCCTGACCCTCCGCAGCCAGTCCTTCATCACCGGCTCCTGCATGTAATGGGAGTGGCCGGCGACCCGTAGCCACGGCGCCGCATCCCGCTCGAGTGGCGGCGTCGTGTCGCCGAGGTCGGAGGCCGGGCCAGGGAAGGGGTCGGGCACCTCGGTGTCCTGCTCGGGCGTCGACGTGTCCGCGAAAACGGGCCCACCGATGGGGTCGGTCCGGCGGTAGAAGTTGCGCCAGCCGACCAGGCCGGGGGCCGGCGCCTGCAGCTTGTCGCGCAGAGCGGTGACCTGCTCGGGGCCGAAGTAGGCGGGGAAGAACATGGCGTAGATGCTGGAGAGCGGGCACCCGTAGGTCACCAGAGCGACCCGCTGGAGCTGCTGGGCCGACAGAGGCGACAGGGCGGCGAACGCCAGCACGGACCCCTGGCTGTGCGCGCTCACGACCAGCGGGCAGGGCTCCTCCCTGTCGCGGGTGTGGTGGAGGATGCGGCCCTGGAGCTCGGGCATGGCCCGCTCGGAGTAGGGCCGGACGGCAAGAGGCGAGAACCGGCGGGGCCAGAAGGTGAACACGTCCCACAGCGTGGAGGCGAAGGTCCTCGCGCCCTGACGGCCCTTGCGGACGAGCTGCACGACCAACAGGGCCAGGACCGGCAGGACGTAGGCGCCCACCTGGTACAAGGGCTTACCGTGTCGCCCGGCTCCGGGAGCCCCGGGAACCACTCCCAGCGGACGCGAGAGGCCACCGCCGCCACCCCGACGAGATAGATGGCGAAGGCCAGCGTGAAGGCGATAAGACCTACTCGGCAGGCCAGGACGGAGAAGTAGCGGGACCGGGCCACCGACTTCCGCATCGACCCGGGAAGGCCGTCGATCTGACATCCCGGGCCCGATCCCCGCTCGGTGGTGACGTCGTCCGTGCCGGCCCGGGGGAAGAAGATCACCACGATGCCGAGGGCGATGGCAGCCAGTGCGAAGCCGATGGCCAGCCCGCCCCAGACGTCGACCAGGTTCACTTCGGGGCCTCCCATCAGCTCCGGCGCGGTGCCCGGCCGCTTCGGCCACCTGTTGAGCTGCTTGATGAGGAGCAGGATCGTCCCGGACACGACTGCGTTGACCAGGCCGAAGGCCAGCGTGGCCGCGATGGCGGGGCCGGACCGGGTCCAGCGTTCACCCTTCCTACGCGTGGCCCCCAACGACGTCAGCCACAGCAGGCCCACGGCCACGTAGGCGATGCCGCTCGTCGCGGTCAGCAGGTGGTGGATCTCGAGCTGGTCGTGATGCCTCCCGTCGGTCAACCGGGCGAATGAGAAGACGCACACCATGGCGAGGCAGAGACCGGCGATGCCGACGTGGATCCAGAACCGGGCCCGAGCTGCCTCCGGATGGAAGAAGAACCCCTGGGAGTCGAGGCGCTCGCCCGACGTCCACGGTTGGCCCTTCGGGCGGTCCATGCCCTGCAACGGCGACAGCGGCTGCTTCTCGAACGCCCTCTGCGACGCTCCGGCGGTGTAGACCAGCGCCACCACCACGCCGAGGAGGGCCAGCAGACCGAGGGCCACGCCCACCTTCTGCTCGGTCGTGACGGTGAGCGCCTGGGCGGTCAACCCGTTCTTCGCCGCCAATCGCGCCGCCCACTGGTAGCCCATGAGGTCCACGAAGATGATGGCGAAGGTGAAGACATAGGTGGCGGTCAGCAGCGCCGACACCACGTGCACGAGCGCCTGGACAGCAGCCACCAGCCGGGGTGGCGCCCGGCCGTCGGGCGGGTGCATCCATCCGGCCAGGTTGATGAGGGTGAACGGCAGCAGGAAGACCCAGAAGGGCTTGGATCCCGTCCCCGAGGTGAGGTCGCCCCAGTCGTAGCTCTCGACCGTCCGGTCACCCCGGCGGGCGAGGACCGCCGTGCCCCCCATCCCCTCACCCACGATGACGACGTCGTGCGGTGAGTCGTACCCCAGCATGCGGGCCCCGTGAGCCCCTCCGACGCCGTGGACCCGCAGCTCCTGGGTCTTCGGGGGCTTGTCCGGCACCCCTCGCTCAGATCCCACCGACAACCTCCCGCCCAGCCCCTGGCGGACGATAGCCCCACGCTGCTCAGCCGAGGAGCTCCTCCGCCAGCAGGTCCATGAGCAGGCTGTCGCGCCATGTGCCGTCGTTGGCCCGCTCGTACCGGCGCATCACCCCGACGTCGCGGAAGCCGACCTTGCGGTACGAGGCGATGGCGCGGGCGTTGCTGACCGTCGGGTCGATCGTCAGCCGGTGATGGCCGAGATCGTCGAAGAGGTGCCGGGCCAGCGTCCGCACCGCATCGGTGCCGAGGCCGCGGTTGCACCAGTCCGGGTGCAGGACGACGTCGATGCTGGCGTGGCGGTACTCCGGATCGTCCTCCTCGAAGTACTGGATGAAGCCCATCAGGGTTCCGTCGACCTCGATGACCAGGCCGACACCCTCGTCCGCGTCCTCCAGCCGGGCCGTGAGCCGGGGCTCGTTCTCCCCGGGCCACCAGGTGGCGACCTCCGGGACCGAGAACAGGGCGACGAGCGGCTGGATGTCAGCGGCCGTCATCGGACGGAGGGTCACCTGGTCGCCTTGGAGCACGGGCGCTAGTTTGACCCGATGCCCGGACCGTTGGCCCTCGTCGGTGGTGCAGAGTGGCGCGAGGGCTGCACCTTCGACCGCACCCTGCTGGCGGAGAGCGGGGCCGACGAGGTCCTGGTGCTTCCCACGGCCGCGGCCTACGAGCACCCGGAGCGGGCGGTCGAGACGGCCGAGCAGTGGTTCGCCGGGCTGGGCGGGAAGGTCCGCGGCCTCATGGTGCTGGCCCGGCCCGACGCCGAGGACGAGAGCAACGTGGCCGCCATCCGTGACGCCCGGTTCATCTACCTGTCGGGGGGCTCACCGCTGCACCTGCGCTCGGTGCTCAAGGACTCGCCGGCGTGGGACGCCCTGTTCCAGGCCTGGCAGGGCGGTGCGGTGCTGGCCGGGTCGTCGGCCGGGGCCATGGCCCTGTGCGACCCCATGGTCGATCCCCGGGGCGGGGCCTTCACTCTCGGGCTCGGCCTGCTGGCCCAGGTGGCGATCATCCCCCACCACGACACGTGGTCGCCCGAGAAGGCCAAGCGCACCATCATCCTGGCGGCAAAGGGGGTGCCGGTCGTGGCCATCGACGAACGGACGGCGTTGATCCGGAGCCGCGACGGCGCCTGGTCGGTCGACGGCGTGGGCAGCGTGGTGGTCTTCCAGGACGGCCACGAGGCCGGGCTCGAGGCCCTGCCGACCTGACCCTGACGAACCGGCTGCAGTCAGCCGCGTCTGCGCGGTGTTGTGTCGCGCGACTCCTCTTGTGCGGGTGGGACCGTCGCTGGTGACCATCATGGTGTCGTGCGCCGCGGCGATGCAGGCAAGAGGGCAGCGGAGAGCGTCGGGCGGGGCCACCCCGGCGCGGAGCCGCCGGGCACACCTCGCGCCGGGCTCGTGTGGAACGTCCCGGAGCGACGGAAGCGGGTGTTCGTGGGACGGAACGGCCTGCTGGCGGACCTGCACACACGCCTTCAGACGGAGTCGACCGCGGTCCTGATCGGCCATGACGGGATGGGTAAGACCTCGGTCGCCGCCGAGTACGCATACCGCCACAGCGCTGACTACGACGCAGTCTGGTGGGTACGGGCCGAGAGGCCCGAGGCACTCGCGGCCGACTACGCCGGGCTCGCCCCGGCCCTCGGCTTGTCGGTGGAGAGAGCGCCGGACCAGGCGCTCCAAGTCGACACGGCGCGGCGGTGGCTGGAGGGACATGGGCGATGGCTGCTCGTGTTCGACGACGCCGCGGGCGTCGACAGCTGGCAGCCTTACCTGCCCGCCGGGGGCCGGGGCCACGTCGTCGTCACGGCGCGGACACCCGTACCGGGCTGGGAGCGAAGCACACTCGCGGTTGGCGAGCTGAGTCACGACGACGCCGTCACCTTCCTGCTGCAGCGGACAGGCGAGGACGACCTCCCCTCTGCGCTTGCCATCGCCGACGCCCTCCGAGACCTGCCGTTGGCTCTCGATCACGCGGCCGCCTATGCGCAGGGCAAAGGGACGCTTGCGGAGTACCTCGTCGGCCTTCGCCGCCACGCCGAGGACCTCTTCCTGGGGGGCGAGCCGGCGGACTACGCCTACACCGTCGCATCCACGTTGGGAATGTCGTTGGATGCCGCCCGGCGCTCCTCTCGGGCGGCGGGCGAGGTCATGCGGTTGTGCGCACACCTGGCCCCCGACGACATCCCACACGACCTGCTGCTGGCCCACCCCGATGCGCTCAGAGGAGGCCTGCGGAAGCCGGCACGCGATCAGCTCACGGGGACGGTCGCGGCGCTGTCGAGCTTCTCGCTGGTGGAGCGCCTGCCCGACGCGCTGTCGGTCCACCGTCTCGTGCAAGGCGTGACGCGGGATGACCTGTCCCCCAAGGCCCAGCGTCGGTGGGCCGGTTCCGCAGTGCGCCTGATGGCGTCGGCCTTTCCCGCATCGAGCGACGACAGTGGGAACTGGCCCACCTGCGAGCGCCTCCTTCCCCATGCGCTCGTCGCCGCCGAACGGGCCGAGCAGTTGGGCACGGAGCTGAAAGCGACCAGTCGGGTGTTGAACGGGGTGGCGCTCTACCTTCGGGCTCGGTCCCAGTTCCAAACGGCCAGGGCGGCCTTCGAGCGTGCCCTGGCCATCGACGAGGCGGCCTACGGCCCGGACCACCCGTCTGTGGGCGCCGATCTCAACAACCTGGGCCTGGTGCTACGGGACCTTGGCGACCTCGCCGGCGCCAAGGAGCGCCTCGAGCGTGCCCTGGCTATCGGCGAGGCGGCCGACGGCCCCGACCACCCGGTGATCGGCACCCGCCTGAACAACCTGGGCCTCGTGCTGCGGGACCTGGGCGACCTGGACGGCGCAAGGGAGCGCTTCGAGCGCGGTCTCGCCATCGACCAGACGGCCTTCGGTCCCGATCACCCGGCGGTGGGGACCGACGTCAACAACCTGGCCTTGGTACTGCACGACCTGGGCGACCTGGCCAGGGCCAAGGCTCTCCTCGAGCGGGCCGTCGCCATCGCCGAGGCCGCCCACGGCCCGGACCACCCGATCGTCGGCACCCGCCTCGACAGGCTGGCCCTGGTGCTTCAGGACTTGGGCGATCTCGCCGGGGCCAAGGATCGGCTGGAGCGGGGCTTGGCCATCACCGTGGCCACGCTGGGGCCCCATCATCCCAAGGTGGCGACCGACCTCAACAACCTCGCCCTGGCGCTGCAGGACCTCGGTGATCTCGCCGGCGCCAAGCAGGGCTTCGAGCGCGCCCTGGCGATCGACGAGGCGGCCTACGGGCCCGACCACCCGGAGGTGGGCGCCGACCTCAACAACCTGGCGGTCGTGTTGCAGGACCTGGGCGACCTGGCCGGCGCCCGGGCCCACCTGGAACGCGCCCTGGCCATCGACGAGGCGGCGCTCGGTCACGACCACCCGGAGGTCGGTACCGACCTCAACAACCTGGCCCTGGTGCTCCAGGACCTGGGCGACTTCGCTCTCGCCGCGGAGGGCTTCCGGCGCGCCGTGGCCATCGCTGAAGCGGCCTACGGGCCCCGCCACCCCAAGGTGGGGACGGTCTTGAAGAACCTGGCCCTGGTACTGCAGGACCTTGGCGACCTGGCCGGCGCCAAGCAGTGCCTGCAGCGCGCCGTGGCGATCGACGAGGCGGCCTATGGGCCCGGCCACCCGCTCGAGGGTGCCCGGCTCAACGACCTGGCGGCGGCGCTACGGGAACTGGGCGAGTGACCGACCCATCGTCTAGGACTCCGTGATCGTCACCGACTCCATGTAGACCTTCTGCTTGGGGACGCCGGCGCCGGGGGTGCCGACCTTCTCCAGCTCGAGGACGACGTCGAGACCGTCGATCACCTTGCCGAACAGCGAGTAGCTGGGCGGGAGCTGCATGCCGCTCATGCCGCAGATGATGAAGAACTGGCTGCCGTTGGTGTTGGGGCCGGCGTTGGCCATGGCGAGGGACCCGATCTCGTAGCGGCCCGCCTTGGGCAGCTCGTCGGCGAACTTGTAGCCCGGGCCGCCCATGCCGGTGCCCTGCGGGTCACCGCCCTGGATGACGAAGCCGGGGATGATCCGGTGGAAGCTGACGTCGTCGAAGTAGTGGTAGCGGGCCAGGAAGACGAAGTTGTTCACCGTCTTCGGCGCGGCGATCGGGTCGAGGGCGATGGTCATGGTGCCCTTGTTGGTGACCATGGTGGCCATGTAGGTCTTGGCCGGGTCGATGCACATGGGCGGCGGGCCGCTGAACCTCTGGGTCTTGGGGCTGGAGCCGTCGGCTGCTGGGCACTCGGTGGGCATGGGCTCACGTCTCCTTGATGGTGACCGAAGTGATCTTGACGACCTCGCTGGGCTTGCCGTCCGCGTTGCCGGGGATCCCCACGTCCTCGATCGCCTTCACGACCTCGAGGCCCTGGGTCACCTGCCCGAACAGCGAGTACTGCGGCTGCAAGCTGGTGCCGGTGTCGCCCGCGATGACGAAGAACTGGCTGCCGTTGGTGTTGGGCCCCGAATTGGCCATCGCCAGCGACCCGACCTTGTAGGAGCCGGTCTTGGGCAGCTCGTCCTCGAACTTGTAGCCCGGGCCACCGGTGCCGGTCTGCTGCGGGTCCCCGCCCTGGAGGACGAAGCCGGGGATGATCCGGTGGAAGGCGATGCCGTCGAAGTACTTGTACCGGGCCAGGACGACGAAGTTGTTCACCGTCTTGGTGGCGTTCTTGACGTCGAGGGAGGCGACCATGAGGCCCTTCGTGGTCTGGATCTCGGCCGTGTAGGTCTTGGCCACGACGACGCACATCGGCGGCGGCTTCTCGAACGAGGTGGTCCGTGGGGCGGAGCCGTCGGCGGGCGGGCACGGGGTGTCGCCCTTGATCGAGGCGCCGGCCGGCACCGGGGGCAGCTCGACCGGCTTCTTGGCCACTGCCGTCGTGGTGGCCCCCTCGACGGTTGTCGTCGGAGCGGTGCTCGCCACCTCCTGGTCGTCGTCGCCCGGACTGACCAGGACGGCCACTCCGGCGATGAGAACGACGGCGAGGAAGCCTCCGGCGATGGCGCGGGTACGGGACTGCTGGCGCTTGCGGGCGGCGGCAATGGCAGCCTGTCGGGCCTGGTGGCCCTGGCGCTTGCGCTCCCGTTTCTGAGTAGGCACGGAGAACCACAGTAATCGTCACTGGTACCGTGAGTCCCGCCAGTGACTCTCGTCGTTCAGAAGTTCGGCGGCACCTCGGTGGCCGATGCCGACCGGATCCGCGCCGTTGCCGACCATGTCGTGCGCACGCGCCGTCGCGGGCACGATGTCGTGGTGGTGGTCAGCGCCATGGGCCGGACCACCGACGATCTGCTCGATATGGCCAAGCGGGTCGCCCCCGACCCGCCGGCCCGCGAGCTCGACATGCTCATCAGCGCCGGCGAGCGGATCTCGATGGCGCTGCTGTGCATGGCCATCTCCGACCTGGGCGAGCCGGCCTCGTCCTTCACCGGGAGCCAGGCCGGCATCGTCACCGACACCACCCACGGCAAGGCCAAGATCCTGGAGATCCGGGCCGACCGGGTCCGCGAGGCCCTGGGACAGGGCAAGATCGTCGTCGTCGCCGGCTTCCAGGGCGTCTCCACCGCCAAGGAGGTCACCACGCTCGGCCGGGGGGCCTCCGACCTCACCGCGGTGGCCCTGGCGTCCGCCCTCGGTGCTGACGCGTGCGAGATCTACACCGACGTGGCCGGGGTCTACACGGCCGACCCCAGGGTCGTGCCCGACGCCCGCCGGCTGAAGGCGTTGGCGTTCGAGGAGATGCTGGAGATGGCGGCCACCGGAGGGCGGGTGCTGGCCGCCCGCTCGGTGGAGTTCGCCCGGAACCACGGCGTGACACTGCACGTGCGGTCGAGCTTCACCTGGAAGCCCGGCACCTGGGTGAAGAAGGAGGAAGAGGTGGAGAAGGCGATTCTCTCGGGTGTCACCCACGACACGTCGGAGTCGAAGGTGACGGTGGTCGGCATCCCCGACCGGCCCGGGATCGCCGGCCGGCTGTTCCGGGCCCTCGCCGACGACGCGGTCAACGTCGACATGATCGAGCAGAACGTCTCGGTCACCGGCCTTGCCGACATCTCCTTCACCTTCCCCAAGGCCGACATGGCCGTCGCCATGCGGGTCACCGAGGCCGTCGCGGCCGAGCTCGGGGCGGCCAGGGTGGTCCCCGACGCCGACATCGCCCGCATCAGCCTCATCGGCGCAGGGATGAAGACCCATCCGGGCGTGGCCGCCACCATGTTCGAGACGCTGGCGGCGGAGGGCCTCAACATCGAGATGATCTCGACCAGCCCGATCAGGATCAGCTGCGTGGTCCGGGCCGGCGACGTGGAGCGGGGGGTGCGCGCCCTGCACGCCGCATTCGAACTGGAGAACGATCAACCGTAGGTTCTGTACGGTTAGGGCCATGAACGTCGGGATCGTCGGCGCCACCGGACTGGTCGGGGGCATCATGCGCACGTTGCTCGCCGAGCGGGACTTCCCCGTCTCCGAGCTGCGCCTCTTCGCCTCCGCCCGCTCGGCAGGCAGAACTCTCCCGTGGCGGGACGGGGAGATCACGGTGGAGGACGCGGCGACCGCCGACTTCTCCGGCCTCGATCTGGCCCTCTTCGCCGCCGGCGCCACCCTGTCGAAGGAGCTGGCCCCCAAGGTCGCCGCCGCCGGGGTGACAGTGGTCGACAACTCCTCGGGCTGGCGTCACGACGTCGACGTGCCCCTGGTGGTGGCCGAGGTGAACCCCGAGGCCCTCGACTCGATACCGAAGGGCATCGTCGCCAACCCGAACTGCACGACGATGGTGGCCATGCCGGTGCTCAAGCCGCTGCACGACGAGGCCGGGCTGCGGCGCATCGTCGTCAGCACCTACCAGTCGGTCTCCGGCGGGGGTCTGCGCGGGGTCGACGAGCTGGAGAAGCAGGTGATCGACGTCGCCCCCCGCTCCGCCGAGCTGGCCTACGACGGCGGCGCCGTCGCGTTCCCGACGCCCGAGGTCTACGCCGCACCGATCGCCTTCAACGTCATCCCCCTGGCCGGGAAGCTGGTCGACGAGGAGACGGACGAGGAGCACAAGTTCCGCCACGAGAGCCGGAAGATCCTCGGCCTTCCCGAGCTGGCCGTCTCCTGTACCTGCGTCCGGGTGCCGGTGTACACCGGGCACTCCGTGGCCCTCAACGTCGAGTTCGAAAGGCCGCTGTCGCCCGAACGGGCCACCGAGCTGCTGGGCTCGGCACCGGGCGTGGTGGTCACCGACGTGCCCACCCCGCTGGCCGCCGCCGGCAAGGACCCCTCCTACGTCGGGCGCATCCGGCGCGATCCCGGGGCCGCCTACGGGCTCGCCCTCTTCGTCTGCGGCGACAACCTGCGCAAGGGCGCCGCGCTCAACGCCGTGCAGGTGGCCGAGGCCCTCGTGGCCCGAGGCCGGTTCGGTGCGGCGGAGAGCGGCCCGGCCACCCAGTGACGAGGCAGCAGAAGCTCGTCCCCATCGGCGTCCTGGCCATCCTGGCCATTTCCCTCATCTGGTCGGTGATCCCGTTCAACTTCGCCAACGTCGTCGACTGTGAGGCGCCGCTCTTCGGCGCCGACCCCAAGAACGCCGCTCCCCCCACGAGCTTCATCGATCCGGAGAAGGACTGCCTGTCCAAGGGCAAGAGCCGCCTCCTGGTGTCGGCCGTGGCGTCCTTCATGGCCGTGCTGGCCGGCGCCACCATGCTCAACCTGAAGCCCATCAGCCGGGCGTGCGGCGCCGGGGAGCACGACGACTGCCGGGAGTGGTGGGTCGCCGCCCTCGGCGACGCCGGCGCGGGACTGGGATGCCAGTGCGAGTGTCACTCCGGGGTCTGGTAGTCCCAGGTCGTCTTCGGGCCCCGGCGGCGCTGTGGGCCTGCTTCCTCGTGCAAACCGCCATCGTCGCCCGGTGGCCCGGGTTCTTCCTGGACACCATGGTCGACGACCTCGTCGGTTGGCTGCGGGGGTCGGTGGAACCACGAGTGCCGGGCTTGCGTGGTGCCGCCGGGGTGGTCGCCCGCCTGGGGGCCCGGGAGGTGCTGATCCCGCTGCTCCTCGTGGCCGCCATCGTCGTCGGTTGGCGCCGACGGAGCGCCGGCACCGTCGTCCTGCTGGTCGGCTCGTACCTGCTGGTGGCCGCTGCGGCCAGCCTGGTGAAGGCCGGCCTGGCCCGCCCTCAGCCACTGCCGCTGCCCGGAGTCCCCGGCCGGGCCTTTCCCTCGGGACATGCGGCCCAGGCCGTGGTGGTGTTCGGTGCCCTCGCCTTGCTGGCCGCCGCCGGGCGGTCTCCGGAGTGGCGGCGGCGGGCCTTCGCCGGAGTCGGCGGGATCGTGGCCGTGGTCAGCATCGCCCTGCTGTGGCGGCAGGCCCACTGGCTCACCGACATGGTGGGCGGCATCACCTTGGGCCTCGCTTGCCTGACCACGGTGCATGCCGCGGTGGCGACGGCCATCGAGTCGCAGCCGGGAACGCCCGTAGCCTGCCGGGAATGATCCTGGTCGACGTAGAGAAGGCGACGGTCCGGCGACCCGACCGGCCTCTCTTCGAGGAGCTGTCCGTGACTGTCCACTCCGGCGACCGGCTGGGCGTGGTGGGCCGCAACGGCACCGGCAAGTCGACCCTGTTGCGGATACTGGCCGGGGTCGGAGAGCCCGAGGACGGGGTGGTCCGCCGGGGGCGGGACCTGCGCGTCGGCTACCTCGACCAGGAGCCGGTCCTTCCTCCGGGGACCGTGCGCGACGCGGTGGGCCGACACTGGGAGGCCGCCGCCATCCTCGAGCACCTGGGGATGGGTGCGGTGGGGGGCGACGACGTCGGCACCCTTTCGGGCGGGCAGACCAAGCGGGTGGCCCTGGCCCGGGTACTGGTGTCGGAGGTGGACCTGCTGGTGCTCGACGAGCCGACCAACCACCTCGACGTCGAGGCCATCGCCTGGCTCGAAGCCCGCCTGGCCGGCTTCCGCGGCGGCCTGGTGCTGGTGACCCACGACCGCCACGTGCTCGACCGGGTGACGACTCGCATCCTGGAGCTGGAGGGCGGCGGCGGCTACGTCCACGACGGCGGCTACGCCAGCTACCTGGCGGCGCGCAGCGAGCGGGCCGAGCGCGACGCCAGCACCGAGGCGGTCCGCCGCAACCTGGCCAAGGCCGAGCTGGCCTGGCTGCGGCGGGGCGCCCCGGCCCGGACCCGCAAGCCGAAGGCCCGGATCACCGCCGCCACCGCCATCGTCGAAGGGGGGCCGGCCGCAGCCAGGGCTGCCGCGCCCGACCTGACCGCAGCCGGTCGAGGGGTCACCACGCCCCGCCTGGGCGACCTGGTGATCACCCTGACCGGCGTGGGGCACCGCTGGGGCGAGGGCCCGAGCGGCCCCCAGAGCGGGGAGCACGGGGACTGGCTGTTCCGGAACCTCGACCTCGACCTGGAGCCGGGCGGGCGGCTGGGGATCCTCGGCCCGAACGGGTCGGGGAAGTCCACCCTGCTGGAGATCATCGAGGGCCGGCTGA
This sequence comes from uncultured Acidimicrobiales bacterium, assembly GCA_902805665.1. GTDB lineage: Bacteria > Actinomycetota > Acidimicrobiia > Acidimicrobiales > AC-14 > CADCTB01. The sequence continues at coordinate 2,937 of CADCTB010000123.1, read as the reverse complement.
CGCCCACCGAGGGCTCGCTCCGGACGGCGCAGACCGTGCGGCTGGGGTACTACCGCCAGGCCGGCGTGGAGCTGGATCCCGCCCAGCGGGTGCGGGAGGCGGTGGCGGCTCCGGCCAGTCAGCCGAACTGGGAGCAGGCCCGGCTCATGGAGCGGTTCCTGTTCGACAACGACATCCAGCAGGCGCCGATCGGGACGCTTTCCGGAGGCGAGCGCCGCCGCCTGCAGCTCCTTCTGGTGCTGACGCGGATGCCGAACGTCCTGCTGCTGGACGAGCCGACCAACGACCTCGACCTCGACACCCTGCGGGCGCTCGAGGACCACCTGGAGACCTGGCCCGGCTCGCTGGTGGTCGTCAGCCACGACCGGGCACTGCTGGAGCGGACGGTGGAGGACGTCCTCGTGCTCGACGGCCGGGGGCAGGCGACCATGGCCCTCAACGGGTACGCCGACTACGTCTCTCAAAAGGCGGTCTCTGGAAAGGCGGTCTCTGGAAGGGCGGTGGCCGGGAAGCCGGCCAAGACGCCCTCGGCCAAAGGGAAGGCGGCGAACGCGACCGCGCCGTCGAAGCCCCGGTCGGCCAGCACGCTCCGCCGGCTCATCGGGGTGGCCGAGCGGGCCATGGCCGACGCCGAGTCCGAGCGCGACCGGCTGGCCGCGGCGCTCGGCGCGGTCGATCCCGGCGACCACGTGGGGCTGGCGGCGGCGGCGCGGGCCCTCGCCGAGGCCGAGGCGGCGCTGGGCGCGGCGGAAGAACGGTGGCTGGAGCTGTCTGAAGAGCTGGGCGCCTGACCGGCGCCCAGGTCGCTCAGTCGGCGGAGAGCCGCCATGTGTTCAGTCGACGGGCAGTCGACTCAAGAGGTCGACCTTCTGCTCCTCGAACTCCTCGTAGGTCATGGTGCCGGCGTCGAAGCGCTGGTGGATCGACTCGATCAGCTTGAGCAGGTCGTCGGCTGACAACTCGCTCTTGCCGTCGTCGTCGATCATCACGTCGACGACCTCGTCACCCTCACCCGTACCGGCAGCCCTTTCCTGGCGCTTCTCGCGCTTGGCGGCTGCCTTGGCCTTCTTGTCTCGATCGCGTTGAAGCTTGCTGAAGCTGGTGCGCTGACCGCCCATCTGATCTCCTTCGGGCCGGTGGGGTAAGCAGAAAGCCGCCGACCGGAGGCCGGCGGCTCGTCAAAGGAACTTCGAGCTCAGATGGCCCGAACGTTCTGGGCTTCCTCACCCTTTCGACCGGGCGCAACGTCGAACTCGACCTTCTGGCCCTCCTCGAGGGAGCGGTAGCCACGGCCTTCGATGTTGGAGTAGTGAACGAAAACGTCTTCACCCTGCTCACGGGAGATGAAGCCGTAACCCTTCTCGGCGTTGAAAAACTTCACGGTGCCTGTTGCCACGCTGATCTCTTCTCTTCGTCCGAGGAAGTCCCATTGACTTTCTCGTTCTGTGCATTCTACGTGAAATCGTGCCTGTGGACCCAGCCGGGGCGGCACCGCGTAGGATTGGGGGCCGAACACCGAAGGAAGCGCCCATGACCACCGACGATCCCCGGTCCAGCGGTGACCGGATGTGGGAGCAGGAGTCCCGGTTCAGCCGCCGGGCGGAGGTCGTGTCCGTCCACCGGCTGACGGAGACCGGCACGGTGCGCATCCGGGCCCGCGTCACCGACGACCGGCCGCTGGACTACAAGCCCGGGCAGTTCCTGGCCATCCAGCAGGACGTCCCCGGGATCGGCCTCCAGCACAGCCCCTACTGCATGTTCATGCCGGCCGTGGCTGACCGGTCGTTCGAGATGCTGATCCGAGTCTTCCCGGAAGGGCCGCTGTCGCATTACCTCGCGTCCACACGGCCCGGAGCGCCGCTGTACTTCCGGGGACCGTCGGGCAGGTCGATGCTCCCCAAGGACGACGACCGCGACTCCGAGCTCGTCCTGCTGGCCACCGGAGTGGGTATCAGCCCCTTCCATGCCTTGCTGGTGCATCTGTTGCGCAACGGTGACGACCGCCGAATCCGGCTGTTCTGGGGGCTGCGGCTCGTCGAGGACATCTGCCTCACCGAAGAGCTCGACGCCTTGGCTGCGGCCCATCCCAACTTCACCTACGCCATCACGTTGTCCCAACCTTCCGACGACTGGACCGGATTGAGGGGCCGCCTCACCGAGTCGGTGCCCCCGTTATTGGAGACCCTGGGTGGGAAGCGCTACTACCTCAGCGGCAACGGCGCCATGGCCGAGGAGATGGAGATCGCGCTGTCCGACATGGGCGTCGACCGCAGATTTCTCCACCAGGAGCGCTTCTTCAACGCCCGCCACCGTGCCGACCAGGCCACGGTCGACGCGATCGTCGCCCGCTTCGTCGCCTCTGACCTCTTCTCGCCGCGCGCCGAGCAGCAGGCCCCTCTGCTCTTCGCGATCGAACGCGACGTGCACGGCCGCAAGGTGGGCCCGGCCTGAGCGTCGCTGGAATCAGGCGGTGACGGTGAGGGTGACGCCCGTGCTGCGGTTGGCCGCCCCGTCATAGGCCTTGACGACGTAGGTGTACGCCGTCTTGGGCCCGGTGACGTTGTCGGTATAGCTGGAGGCGGTGGTGCTGCCGACCCTGGCCAGCGGCTTGCCGGCCGACGACCGCCACACGTCATAGCCCGCGACGCCGCTGGCGCTGCCGCCGACGCTGCCAGGGTCCACAGTCGACGCTGTCCAGCTGAGCTGAACCTGCCGCTTGGTGACCTTGAACGCCTGCTTCGTGACGTCGGCCGGGGGTTCGACGTCGGGCGTCGTTGCCAGGCGCTTCACTTCGTCACGCATGTTGCGCAGCCGATCGAGGAACACACCTCCCGGGCACTCAGTGGCGTTGTCGGGGACCTCCTGGTGCCCGGGGACGTTCTCGAAGGGGATCTGCGCCCCGTTGAGCGGACTGGTGAAGAGCCCGCGGCGCGCGGC
>CADCTB010000122.1 GCA_902805665.1 uncultured Acidimicrobiales bacterium | reverse complement strand
AGCCTCCGTGGTGAGTGGGTTCCGTGACAGATCCACACTCGCTCCGGAGGCTCATCTCAGTGGTGGACCCTGTCAGCAAGGTCCGTGGGCACTACAGCTAGGCACCGGTCTCGGCGCCGCGGGACTCGATGAACTCCGCGAAGCGCTTGAGGTCGCCCTCGGCCTGCTTGGAGACGAAGCCGAGCTTCTCGCCGATCTGCTCGACCGCGCCCTGGGGCTCGACGTCCAGCTCGAGAGGTGATCCGAGTGCCGTTGCCCTCCGGCTCGGAAGTGACGATGCCGTCATCGGGCGTGCCGTCGAGGCTTCGCCAGGCGATCCCTTCGGTGGGGCTCCTGGTCGACGATTTCGGCGTCCCACTCCCGCCGGGTGCCGGCGATCTCCGCGACCCAGTGCAGACGCTTGTCGTCGAGCTGGGTGACGCTTTCGACTCCCAGGGTAAGGCTCGCTTCGTGAATCAAGCTGGTGGCGCCCACAAGATCCGGTACGGCGCCCGGTTCAGCGATGACGGAATGCGAAGAGGCCATTCGGTTCGTTGTACCTGTGGATGGGAGAGCGATCTGTGCGCCACCCCGGTTCTCGCCGAGGCCGGAGGAGAACAGCACGTTGAGCTTCACCGCGGTCGTCCGTCGCGGCCAGCAGGGAGTTGAGCTCTAGGCGGGCGAGACTAGTCGGCGCCGCCGGTCCGTCCTGGGCACTGTCCGGCGCACATCCCGCTGCCCGCGGTGCGCCAGCCCATCGACATCGTGGTCGACCCCCTGACCGGGCGCTGGTCGTTACCGGCACGGCGGACGGCCGGCTCCAGTTGGTCGACCCGTAGGCGTCACCGCAGCGCGTCGCCTCCACGTCGTACCAGACTCCCCGAGGCGCTCTATGCCCGGCGCTCGGGAGCCCGGCGAGTGGCAGAGCCGTCGGTTCCTTCGGTGCACCTCTTCCCGCTGTTCTCCTCGATGCCCTGATGGACCAGGCGGAGTCCGGCGCGCATGCGCGACGCAGTGCGATGCTGATCGGCGCCGAATGCCGAGGCGAGATCACACAGTCGGACATCGCAGAGCAGGGCCACGGCCACCATGTGGCGGTCGGCTACCGGAAGGCGTCCGAGCGCGTCGCGTGCGACTGCATCTGGCGACCGTGGCGGGCTTTGGACCTCCACCTCGCCGACGGCCGGTGTCGTGGCCAGACAGCGGCGTCCCGTCATGGCCAACAGGCCCAGGCGGACGTGGTCGACCGCGTGATCCATGCGCCCGCCCCGCCGCCAGAGCCGGACCAAGACGTCGGCGACTGCGTCGGCGGCCTTCTCCTCGTCGGGGGTGAGCAGGCACGCCAGCCCGTAGGCCGCCACACCATGGCGCATGAAGAGCTCGCGCGCGCGGGTTGCGACCCGGCGCCCACCGCGTCGAGGAGGCGGCCATCCGTGGCTGAGGCCAGATCGACGGTGTCGTCCTGTCGGGCGCCCGCCGGCGCCTGCTCGGACGTCGATGGGGCCGGGTGCAGCGTGAACCATGAGCGCCAGCCACCGATGCGATCCGCCATGTCCACCTTCCCGCTCGTGCTACGTCTCGAGCCGTCCGGTGCTGGGACTCTCTGCGCAGATTCACTATGCCCGACCGCCTGCAGCCTCACACTCCACCGTCCCTGGGCCGAACGTGTGGTCACGACAGGACGTGGCCGACATCGGGCCGGGGTCAGCAGCGTCCGCCTTCGGTCGGCGGCACGGGCTGAAACTTGGCGATCTTGTCGAGGAGCCGTGTGGTCAGGGGGGCGCGATCTGTGCCGGGACGCGCCGTGACAAGCGTTTCGGCTCCGGCGTCGCCCTTCGCATAGGTGACCGTCGTGTCCGGATGAGACCGGAGATAGCGCTCCAGCTCATAGGGCACGAAACGTGCGTCCCCGCTCCTCATGGCTTCGAGAGCAGGGTCGTCGGAGGAAACGATCCGGACCGGATGGTCGAGGTACGGGAAGATGCGCACGTCCTCCGGGATGAACAGGTGGTTCCACTGGTCGGCCTCGGTACGAAGGTTGCTGAACATGGTCAGTGAGCTGTCGGTCTTCAAACCGACGTAAGGGCTCACGCTGTTCAGCACCAGGAGGGCGATGCCTGCGACGAAGACCTGATGCCGGATCCTCAACGAGCGGAACGAGTCGCCCGGCACGCCTCCTCGAGCCAGGCCGAGGACCAGCACGATGCCACCGGCGAAGGCGGCCAGCGTGAAGAGACCCATGCCATGTGAGAGGAGGGTGGATTGGGGGCCGCGTTCGTTCGTCAGGATCGCAGCTCCCGCCAGCCACGCGCCCACCGCCACTGGGAAGGCAGCGCGTGAGCGACTCATGCTCCGGGCACCGCCGGCCCAGCGGCTGAGACCGGGATGTGTCGCAGCAAGGGCGCGAAGGCGGGTGGGGGTGTCGGAGGGCAGGAAGGCGACGAGCAAGGCGAGGGCGAACGCTGAGAAGGGCACGTTTCCGGCGAGACCGAGCACGGCGTGGAAGACGCCGCCGAGCACAAGACCGACCAGGCGAGTGCGCCGGACGGCGAGCAGGGTCGGCAGGGTCACCTCGATGATCACCGTCCCCCAGATGGAGGCAACGACGCTCCACGACCCGGACAGCAGGGGCAGGTTCGACCATGGCAACCGACCGGCGATAGGAGCTGCACAGCTGATGCCGGGGTCGAAGAAGCCGGTGTTCATCTTGGCGACGGCGGCTACGAGGTAGACGAGCAGGAGCTGTACAGCGAGGAACGGCGCAACCCGCTCGAAGAGGACCCCGCCCCCGGGCAACCGGTGTGTCCGGAGGGTTGTCCAAGCCGTCCACATGAGCATGCAGCCCCCGCTCACGAGCGCCAGCAGGGTGTGGCTGCCCACGTCCGGCATGTCGAGCGTCACCGCCACCACCTCGGTGGCGAGCATCATGAGGAAGCGCACGACTGATGTCGGGCGAAGGATGGTCCAGAACGCGGCGAGGATGACGACGAAGTGTGGGGAGCGGACCTCGAACCCGCCCCACCACAGCTGATGGAGGATGAGGGAAATGGCGAAGAGCAGCGCGAAGGCACCGAACAACCAGGTGGAGTCGGAACGTTGCTCCAGTGGAGTCTGCCGCTGAGCCTGGACTTCCACTGGATGGCGGAGGTTCATCGGGCGGTGGTCGCATCCACCGCTTCCCGCACCGCGGGCGCCACCTCGTCGCGATTATCGTCGGAGGAGCCTGGTGGCCCAGGCCAACCTCTCGATGACTTCGGGGCGGACCGCGGCGGCCCTGTGCTTGGTCTATGCCGGGGGCTCAACGGGCCTCAGCGGATGAGACATGACGGGCGGGCCCATGGCGTGATCGTCGGGGGCGGCGGCGGGCGCGGTTTGGAGAGGGAGCAGCGCCGCCTGATTGGGCACGCACTGCTCGGTGACCACGTCGAGAGCGGCCTCGATGGCCGCACACACCGTGTCGGGCTGCACCAGCCAGCCGTTGTGGGCCACGTCGATCTCGATGGCCCTGGCGCCGGGGATGGTCTCGGCCAGCTCGCGCTGGCGGTCGGCCCGGATCAGCCGGTCCCGCATGGTGACGATGACCGCAGCGGGGACGTCGATGCTCGCCGCATAGGACCGGGCGTCGAAGGCGCTCAGCCCCCGCCCAGCAGCGGCCAGGTCTGACGGATTGCCACGCAGCGCCTCGGCTTTGAGCCAGTCCTGCACCGGCAGCAGATCCGGGTTGGCCTCCGAGGCCGCCCGTAGGTAGCGCTCGGTGAGGCCGTGGGGAACGCCGAGGCGGAGGACATACTCGAGGCCGGCCATGGAGCTCCACAGGACGCGTTCGTGCATGGCGGCGCGCCACTGCAGCGCGGTGGACTGCAGGACAAGGCCTGCGACGCTGGCCGGATGGCGCCGCCACATGAGCAGGCCGATGGAGCCGCCCATCGAAAAGCCGACGACGATGGCCGGCCCAGCCCCCAGATGGTCCAGGAGCGCCGATGCGTCGTCTGCGGCCGCCTCCAGGGTGAAGTGCTGTTCGCTACGGAGGCCCCGGCCGTGGCCTCGCACGTCCATGGCCAGCACCCGCCCGTGGCGGGCCAGCGCGGCGTAGAAGGCGAACCAGTTGAGATCGGCGCACAACGTCCACCCGTGGAGCAGGAGGATGGTGGGGGCCCTGGCCCCGGCCGGGCCGGCGAGGTCGCGCACCAGCATCTCGCCGCGCTTGGGCACGTCGACCAGTCGACCGGGCGGAAGCGGTGGCGGCAGCGGCGGCCCGGCCTGGGCCACGTCCAGGCGCCGCAGGTAGCCGTACCAGGCCATCAGGCGGCCTCGCGTTCCAGTACGCCCAGTTCGACGACGAAACGCTCCGCGAAGGCCTCGGCTGCAGCGGCACCCCACAGCGGGTAGCGGTAGCGGAAGGCCAGGTGCAGCGCCCCGGCTGCGCTCACCGCTCCCAGTGACAGGCCGCACGGCATGCGGGCCGGGGCCGAGAACCACAGACCGGCCACCGCGCCGGCCATAGGGCCGAAGTCGGGAAGGTCCTCATCGGTGACCGCCCCCAGGTTGGACAGCACCGCGGTGTCGACCAGGCGGTTGCCGGTGGCCCACAGCAGTGGCGACAGCGGCTGCTTGGCCCAGAGAGGCACCCGGGCCGTGCGGGAAAGCACCTCCATCAGCGCGGAGCCCTCGCCGGCCTTGATGCGAGCGGTCTGGGCGCGAATGGCCTCCAGGAGGCGCCGTGACGTCCTGCGGTCGGCAGGGACGGTGGACACCCGGCTCTCGGACACGAAGTTGGTGACGACCTCGGTCCTCCACTCCGGTGGCCGGAGATTGACCGGCATCAGCACGCCGATCCGCCGGCAAGTAGTGCCCTGCGCAATGTTCCATCCGGCGATGGCCATATTGAGGGCGCCCAGCAACAGATCGTTGACGGTGGCGCCGGCTGGGCTCCGGGGCACGGGCACGGAGATCTGGTGGATGCCGTAGCCTGGTCGGTCGGTAGCGCCTTGGGGAGCGAGGCGCGCCGGAGGCACGGCCAGATCACGAGCCTTGTCGCTCAGCGCCCGGATACGCCGGGCCCGCTCTGCGAGGTTGGCGGGCTGGGTGAGGCGTTCGACCTGGCGAGCCTGGACCAGCGGCACCGCT
>CADCTB010000121.1 GCA_902805665.1 uncultured Acidimicrobiales bacterium | reverse complement strand
GTTACCCTGCTTGACACTCTACGCAGTGGAGCCGCAGCCACAGTGTCAAGCATGAACCCGCAGGATCACAACGGTCGAAACGCGACCGGGCGCTGGCCGTGCCACATCCGTGCCTAGCCACCGCAAGACAGGGCGCAGGTGGGCACTACCACGGTCATCGCGAATGCGCCTTGACCTGCACTGTTTGCCATCACGCCTGCTCAGCGAAGGCCCCCCCGGCGACCTCCCAAGCTCAAAACGAGTTCGATTCTCGTCGCCCGCTCTCCACGGAGGTTCCTCGAGGCGAGTGTTCCCACCGCAGAGCGGGAAGGAACCCGGAATCCGGTCGCGTACGAGGTGAGCCCATGAAGATTGAGGTCCAGGGCGCGGTGCGCGTCGAGGTGTCCGAGTTCTTCCGCCCGGCCATCGTGCCCGGCGACGACGTCCCCGAGCTGCAGTTGCTGGTCGGCGGCACCTGGCGGACGGCAGCGAAGGGCGACGTGTTCGACGTCCGCTCTCCGATCGACGGCAGCGTGATCGCCCGGGCCGCCAAGGCGTCGGCCGACGACGTCGAGGAGGCCATCGCCGCCGCCCGGCAGGCCCGAGCGGACTTCCGGGCCACACCGGCCGCCACCCGTCTGGAGATCTGTGCCCGCGCCGCCTCGATCCTTGCCGAGCACGCAGACACCTTCGCGGGCGCCATCGTCGCCGATCTGGGCAAGACGTCCGAGCAGGCGGCGTCAGAGGTCAAGGCCACCCGGGAGCGACTCGGACTCGTCCGGGAAGAGGTCCGGAAGATCTTCGGGGAGTACATACCAGGCGACTGGATGGACGACAGCGTGGGGAAGTCCGCGGTGGTGCTGCGGGAGCCGGTGGGAACGGTGGCCGCCTTCGGGCCGTTCAACTACCCGCTGTACCTCATCGCGTCGAAGATCATCCCCGCACTGGCGGCGGGGAACACGGTCGTCGCCAAGGCGCCGTCCGAGGCGCCGATACCTCTGGTGTTGTTCGCTCGCGTCTTCGAGGAGGCGGGGCTGCCGGAGGGCGTGCTGAACGTCATCACCGGCCGGGGGAGCGACATCGGCGACCTGCTCGCCTCCCACGCCGACATCTCGATGATCTCCTTCACCGGCTCCACGTCGGTCGGCCGCAGCATCGCCGCCGGCGCCGGTCCCAAGCCCATGCATCTCGAGCTGGGCGGGAACGCGGCAGGCATCGTCCTGGCCGACGCCGACCTCGACGTGGCGGTCGAGAAGACGGTGCTGGGCGCGTTCAAGAACGCCGGCCAGCGCTGCGACGCCATCAGCCGGGTCCTCGTGGAACAGAGCGTGTACGAGGAGTACGTCGAGCGGGCGCTGAAGGAAGCCGAGCGCTGGGCGGTCGGAGATCCCAGGGCCGAGTCGACCAAGGTCGGTCCGCTGGTGAACGGGAAGGCGGCGACGCACGTGCACGACCTCGTCGGCGACGCCGTCGCCAAGGGGGCGCGACTGCTCGCCGGGGGTGATGTCCACGACGCCTACCACGAGCCCACCGTCCTGGCCGACGTCCCCCTCGACGCCGACATCGTGTGGGAGGAGACCTTCGGCCCGGTGCTCACCGTGCTCCCGGTCGCCGACCTCGACACGGCCATCGAGCTGGCGAACCGTTCCCGCTACGGGCTCGACTCGGCAGTGTTCACCTCCAACCTCGAAAGTGCCTGGCGCACGGCGCGGGCCCTGGAGTGCGGCCAGGTGACGATCAACGACGCGCCGGCCCACGGTGTCGGCCACTTCCCTTTCGGCGGGCGGAAGCCGGACTCCGGCGTCGGCCGGGAGGGGCTGGGCTACTCCATCGACGAGTGCACCGTCCTCAAGACGGTCGTCATGCCGACGTAGCCCCCGGCCCGCTCAGAGCATCTCGAGGGCCTGCGGTCCTGTCGGCGGCGGAAAGGCGACGTCGAGCTCGCCGAGGTCTTCGTCGGTCAACTGGAGCTCGAGGGCTCCGCAGTTCTCCCGGACGTGTTCGGGCGTTCCCGCCTTGGGCACGGTAAGGACGCCGTCATGGCGGAGCACCCAGGCCAGGGCCACCTGCGCCGGGCTGGCGTCGTGGCGTTCGGCCACCGCCCGCAGTGCGGGATGATCGAGCAGGCGGCCCTGCTCGATGGGTGAATATGCCATGAGCGGGAGACCCCGGTCCTGGCACCACGGGAGCAGGTCCCACTCGATGCCGCGCCGGCTGAGGTTGTACAGCACCTGGTCGGTCGCCACCGCATCACCACCGGCGATGGCGACCAGCTCGGCCATGCCGTCGTGGTCGAGGTTGCTGACGCCCCAGTGACGGATCTTCCCCTGGTCGACGAGCGTCGCGAACCCGTCGAGCGTCTCCTCGAGCGGCGTGGGCCCGAGCCAGTGCAGCAGGTACAGGTCGAGCCGGTCGGTCCCGAGGCGTCGAAGGCTGCCCTCGCAGGCCCGCACGGTCGCGTCAGCTTCGGCGTTGGAGGGGAGGACCTTGCTCACGAGGAACACGTCGTCCCGCCGCCCATGTATCGCCTCACCGACGAGCGTCTCTGCGTCGCCGTCGCCGTACATCTCGGCGGTATCGACGACCGCCAGACCGAGATCCAACCCGAGCCGCAACGCGGTGAGCTCGTCGTCCCGGCGGCGGGCGTCCTCGGCCATGTGCCAGGTGCCGAGCCCGAGCACCGGCAGCGAGTCGCCGGACGGGAGCCTTGTCGTACGGACGGTCGGGCTCCGGACCGTCGCTAGTCGCGCTCCGGGATGTTGTCGGCGAACTGGGCGAACTCCTGCTCGCCCTCCTCGATCGGCTCGTACTCGTTGATCTTGTCGATCGACTTGCCCATCGCCGCATCTGTGTCCCGCTCGACGATGATCTCCACGAGGGCGGGCACACCCGCCTCCTGGCTGGCCTGGATGGCCCACTCGATGGTGGGGCGGATCTCGTCGGGCCGGGTGATCCGGCGTCCGAGCGCCCCCATGGCCTCCATGAGCCCCACGTGGTCCATGCCCAAGGCGCCGTTGGGGCCTTCGTAGGCGATGTCCACGCCGAAGTTCATCTCGTACTGGTACTTCTCCGGCTGGCGGATGAGGCTCATGTACCCGTTGTTGATCATGACCAGGACGTACGGGATCCGGTACTGGACGGCGACGGCGACCTCCTCCATCAGGAACCCGAAGGAGTAGTCGCCGACGACCCCCACCACCAGGTTGTCGGGGCGGCCCAGCTTGGCCCCGATGCAGGCCGGCACCTCCCAACCCAGGGGGCCGGCCTGGCCACAGCAGAGGTAGTGGCGGGGCTTGTAGGTCTTCTGGAACTGCCCGCTCCAGATTTGGTAGAGGCCGATGGCGGTGACGATGATCTCGTCGCCGTCGAAGAGCTCGTTCATCTCCTTGAAGACTCTCTGCGGCTTGATCGGGACGTCGTCGAAGTCCACCTTGCGCAGCAGCGTCGAGCGCAGCTCGTAGAGCCGTTCCACCCACTGTCCCGGCTGGCGCGCCGGGGTCTTCTCCCGAGCGGCTTCGAGAAGCGCCCCGAGCGCCAGCTTGGCGTCGGCGACGATGCCCAGGTGCGGGCGGAAGACCCGGCCGATCTGGCCGGGCTCGATGTCGATGTGGACGAAGGTCCGGTCTCCCCGGTACACCTCGAGGTCACCGGTGTGCCGCTCGGCGAAGCGGGCCCCGACGGCGAGCACGAAGTCGCTCTCGAGGAACAGCTGGTTGGCATAGCGCTGGCTGGTCTGGATTCCGACGATCCCCGCGAACAGCGGGTGGTCCTCGGGGATCGAGCCCTTGGCCATGTACGTGGGGGTGACCGGCACCTGCAGGTACTCGGCCAGCTCCATCAGGTCGTCCGACGCCTCAGAGATGATGACCCCGCCGCCGGGCATGATCATCGGCCGCTCGGCGGCGAGGAGCATGTCCATGGCCTTGTCGATGGCCATGCGGCTGGGTGAGGGGGGCTCCACCGGCAGGCGCTGGTCGAGGGCGAGCTCGTACTCGACCTCCTGGTCTTTCGTCACGTCGAGGGGAAGGTCGATCAGCACCGGCCCCGGCCGTCCGGAGCGGGCGATGCGGAAGGCCTCGCGGAACACCCACGGGACCTGGCCCGGCTCCTTGACCTGGACCGACCACTTGGTGACGGGCTTGGCGATCTCGACGATGTCGACCGCCTGGAAGGCCTCCTTGTGGAGCAGGTGGGTGGGGGCCTGGCCGGTGATGCAGATGATGGGGATGGAGTCGGCCATCGCGGTGTAGAGGCCGGTGATCATGTTGGTGCCCGCCGGCCCCGACGTGCCGATGCACACCCCCACACCACCGGTCACCCGGGACAGCGCATCAGCGGCATGGGTGCCGCCCTCCTCGTGGCGCACGATGATGTGGCGGATCTTCTCGGACTTGCTCAGCGCCTGGTAGAGGGGGAGGATCGCCGCCCCGGGGATGCCGAAGACGAACTCGACCCCCTCGTCCTCCATGATCTGGACGGCCGCCTCCATGACCTTGATCCGGTCGAGGCGGTTCGAGTTTCCGGTTTCGTCGGCCACTCCTACGCGAGCCCCTCTGTCTTGTCGCCGATCTGGTGGCCTGCGGCGTCCTCGATCACGCTGAGCAAGGCCGAGTGGTCGAGGTCGCCCCGTCCCTTGACCGTCAGCTCCTGCAGCATCTGGTCGACGAGGGCGGTCACCGGCAAGGGCACGCCGACCTCCCGGGCGGTGGCCAGGGCGATGCCGAGGTCCTTGTGGTGCAGCCCGATGCGGAAGCCGGGCTCGAAGTCGTGGTCGAGGAAGTTGTCCCGCTTCTGCTCCATCACCTTGGTGCCGGCCAGACCACCCGACACCGCCTCGATGATCTTGGCCGGGTCGACGCCTGCCTTCGACCCGAGCACCAGCGCTTCGCTCACTCCCTCGAGGACGACGCCGACGATGATCTGGTTGCACGCCTTGACGATCTGGCCCGACCCTGCCTCGCCGACGTGCACGGGAGTACCCATCGCCTCGAACACCGGCTTGGCCCGCTCGAAGTCCTGCTCTTCGCCACCGACCATGATCGACAGCTCCCCGGAGACGGCCTTCGGCTCGCCACCGCTGACGGGGGCATCGAGCGTCTTGACGCCCCGCTCGCTGGCCTCCCGGGCGAGCTCCTTTGTGACCAGGGGGGAGATGGTGCTCATGTCGATCAGCAGCG
>CADCTB010000120.1 GCA_902805665.1 uncultured Acidimicrobiales bacterium | reverse complement strand
GGTGGCCGCCGCCGCGTAGGTGGCGGCCGGGACGCCGGTCGCCACCTCGGCGTTGAACAGCCGGGCCCCGTCGAGGTGCACGGGCAGGCCTGCGTCGCGGGCCGCGGCGGTCACCGCCTGCAGGCGGCCGAGGGGCCACGGCGCGCCGTCGGCGGGCATGTGGGTGTTCTCGATGCACACGAGCCCGGGGCGGACGTGATGGTGGGTGGCGGCCTCGACGGCCCACGTCACGTCCGCGGGGTCGATCGTCCCGTCGCCGTCGTCGACGGTCGAGAACTGGATGCCCGCGTTGCGCCCCCCTGCGCCGTTCTCGTAGATGACCACGTGCTGGCGGCGCCCGGCCAGCACTGCCGTCCCGGGGGCCGTCAGCAGCCGCAGTGCGAGCTGGTTGCCCATCGTCCCCGACGGCACGAACAGCGCCGCCTCCTTCCCCATGCGCCCGGCGAAGGCTTCCTCCAGGGCGTTCACGGTGGGGTCCTCGCCGTAGACGTCGTCGCCCACCTCGGCCTCGGCCATGGCCCGCCGCATCTCCGGCGTCGGCCGGGTCACCGTGTCCGAGCGCAGGTCGACGAGCCCCGAAGCCATCACCCGTACGATGGCAGACTTGCCGACCACACCAGACAAAGCCCAGCTCCTCGACCTGGCCGAGCGGGTCGCACGGGAAGCCGGGGAGCTGCTCCTCGCCGGCGCCGACGACCTCCGGGTCGACGTCACCACCAAGACGAGCGGCACCGACATGGTGAGCGAGATGGACCGGGCGTCGGAGGCCCTGATCGTCAAGGGCATCCTGGCCGAGCGCCCCGACGACGCCATCCTGGGCGAGGAGACCGGCTCACGCGACGGCACGAGCGGCGTCCGCTGGGTCATCGACCCCCTCGACGGGACCACGAACTACCTGTACCGCCATCCCATCTGGGCGGTCTCGGTGGGGGTCGAGGTCGACGGGGAGGTCGTCGCCGGCGTGGTCGCCTCCCCCGGTCTTCAGGAGACGTTCTCCGCCGTCCGGGGCGGCGGCGCCTGGCTGAACGGCGACCGCATCGCAGTGTCCGACGCACGCGACCTGGCCGGCGCGTTGATCGGGACCGGCTTCGGCTACGTCGCCGAACGGAGGGCGCTGCAGGCCGCCGTCCTCCCCCACCTGCTGCCGGCCGTGCGCGACATCCGGCGCAACGGCGTGGCCTCGCTCGACCTGTGCTGGGTGGCCTGCGGCCGGCTCGACGGCTACTTCGAGGCGGGCGGCCAGCCCTGGGACGTCGCCGCGGGGCTGCTCATCGCCTCGGAGGCCGGTGCGAGGTCCAGCGGGCTCGACGGGGGGGCCGTCGCGCCGGAATCGCTCATGGTCGCCACCCCGGGCGTGGCCGATGCGCTGTTCGCGCTGCTCACCCGCTCGGGCGCGGTGAATCCGCTCAAAACCGGCGACTAGCGCGGCGCGGTATGTCACGATGTGACCGTGGCGAGGGTTGTCGCCGTCCTTCGGTTCATGGCTCACCAGTCGGTGCGGCTCTCCGTCGCCGCTCTGGGCTTCACCGTGCTCGTCGTCGGGGTCGTCCTCCTCGTCACCCCCGGTCCCGGCCTGCTGGTGATCATCGCCGGCCTGGCCATCCTGGCCCACGAGTTCGCCTGGGCGGCCATCGCCCTCGACAAGGCCAAGACGCGGGCCGCGCAGGCCAAGGAGGCGGCGATGCGCCGCACTCCCCGGCGCCTCAGCTGACCTTTAGGACGCTGCTGATCAACATAGGTCGAGCCTGCGGCCCGAAGCGCTGACCTGCGGCGACGCACGCGTCGCCACCGGCGCAGCGCGATAGATCAGCAGCGTCCTACGCGGTACCGGCCCACCAGAGGGTCACGACCTCACCCGTAGGCGCCACGTCGTCGCCCAGGACGGCGTCGATCTCCGGGTCCCGCTCGGCCGGCAGGCACAGGTAACGGCGCGCCGAGGCCACCCGGGTGGCGCGGTCCGTGGCCCGGCCGATCCGGGGCGATCGCTCGACGGACGGCTCGATGCCGGCTTCCGCCAGCAGGGCGATGGCGTCGTCGGCGGTGGGGCCCGTCGGCCGGTCGACGTCCCAGAAATGGCGCCACAGGTGGTTGAGGCCGGCTCGAGGATGGAGGCCGGTCAGCTCCATCACGACCCGCACCCGGGCGTGCGAGGTCAGCTCCGTCGCGAACGCCCCCAGGCCGGGCACGTTGTAGGCGACGTGGTGGCACACGACGACATCGGCGGGGCCGACGAGGGCGGCGTCGTCGGGCCAGCTGCCCTGGACCGCCTCGTGCTCGACGCCCAGCTCACCGGCTCGTTCGGTGAACAGGGCCAGCAGCTCCTCGCTCTGGTCGAAGCCCGTGACTCGTACCGCAGGCGGGACCAGAGCCAGCCCTGCCGCCCCACCGCCGCAGCCCACGTCCAGCACCGATCCCGCCGCGGGCAGCGCCTCGCGCGCCCGCACGCGCGACGGCGTGTCCGGACCGGGCTCGAGCGGCGGTCGGAACAATGCGGGGGTGAACGCCCAGGGCGACTCGGGCGCCTGGGCCATGATGTGGTCCGGGATCGCCCACGCCGCCAGCTCAGACGCCCACCGCTCTGTTGCGGTCACCTCTGCACCCGGATGACGATGGTGCCGGCCAGCCGGTCGTGCAGCCCGCGGCGGCGGGGATCCACGATCAGGGACGCCATGACGGCCAGGCTGACCCACAGCCCGAGGTTGTTGGGCAGCCGCCCCAGGACGCCCGGAAGGGCCCACCGCACGGCGGCCCGCCGCCACCCGGGTAGCGACCCGTCCTCCTCGGTCACCACGCGGGTCCCCACCGCGATCTTTCCGGGCGTCTGCCCCCACACCGCGGTGGGGACGATCGTGTAGAGCGCCCCGAACAGGAACAGCCCGAGGATGACCGGCGCCGGAAGGGCGACCTCCACGTTGTCGAACTTGATGAAGCCCAGGAGCATCGGGATGACGACCACCATGCTGATGAGCAGGCCGTCGACGAGCGCGCCTCCCACCCGTTGCAGGATCGACGCCAGCTGCAGGTCCTGCTTGTCCTCCGGCGCGGTGACGTCGTGCTCGCTCATGCCCTCACCCGAAGAACGCCTCGGCGACGCCGTGGTACAGGTCGGGGTCCACGGTCTTCGACGCCCCTACCGCCTCCTCCAGGGGAACGAGGACGATGTGCCCGGCCTGCAGCGCGACCATCTGGCCCGTGGCGCCCGCATGGGCGGCGTCGATGGCGGCGATCCCGAAACGGGTGGCCAGGATGCGGTCGAAGGCGGTCGGGGTGCCGCCGCGCTGCACGTGGCCCAGGATCGTGACCCGGGTCTCGAACCCGGTGCGCTCCTCGATGCCCTGCGCCACCCGGTTGGCGATGCCGCCGAGGCGGACGTGCCCGAAGGCGTCGAGCTCGCCGGATTGCACCTCCATGGTGCCCTCCACCGGCACTGTTCCCTCGGCCACGACCACCAGCGACGCGTACCGGCCACGGTTGTGGCGGCCCTTGAGGCGCTCACAGATGGCGTCGATGTCGAACGGCTCCTCGGGGATCAGGATCTCCGCCGCCCCTCCGGCGATGCCGGCCTGGGTGGCGATCCAGCCCGCGTGGCGGCCCATGACCTCGACGACCATGACCCGGTCGTGCGACTCGGCAGTGGTGTGCAGGCGGTCGATGGCGTCGGTGGCGATCTGCACCGCGGTGTCGAAGCCGAAGGTGACCTCGGTGGCCGACAGGTCGTTGTCGATGGTCTTCGGGACGCCCACCACCATCAGTCCCTCGCCGGCGAGCTTGTTGGCCACGCCCAGGGTGTCGTCGCCGCCGATGGCCACGAGGGCGTCGATCCCCTCGGCCCGCAGGTTGTCCAGTGCCCGCTGCGACCCGCCCTCCACCTTGTACGGGTTGGTGCGGGAGGTCCCCAGCATGGTGCCCCCCTTGGGCAGGATGCCCCGGCACCGCTCGACGTCGAGCGGCATGGTCTGACGATCCAGCACGCCCTTCCACCCGTCGAGGAACCCCACCAGCTCGTCGCCGTAGTGGCGCTCGCCCTTGCGCACGACGGCCCGGATGACGGCGTTCAGCCCCGGACAATCCCCTCCTCCGGTCAGCAGTCCCACTCGCATGCGTGCCACGCTACCGGCGATGCCAGCCACCATTGCGATCGACGCCGGGACGACCGGCGTGCGGGCCTTCGCAGTCGACGAGGCGGGGCAGCCGCTGGGCTGGGCGTACCGGGAGCTCGACCAGCACTACCCCCGGCCCGGCTGGGTCGAGCACGACCCGGACGACATCTGGGCCGCGGTCCAGGCCACCCTGACCGAGCTGCGCGCGACCCTCGACACCCCGGTGGCGGCAATCGGCGTGACCAACCAGCGGGAGACGGTGGTGGCGTGGGACCGGCGCACCGGCGAGCCGTTGCACAACGCCATCGTCTGGCAGGACCGGCGCACCGCCGCCCGCTGCCGGCGCCTGGAGGACGACGGGCACCTGCCGCTCGTCCGCCACGCCACCGGCCTGGTCCTCGACTCCTACTTCTCGGCCACCAAGATGGCGTGGCTGCTGGCCGAGGGCGGGGTGCACGCCGGCCCCCGGCTGGCCATGGGCACGGTCGACTCGTGGATCCTCTGGAAGCTGACCGGCGGGGCGGTGTTCGCCACCGACCCGTCCAACGCCAGCCGGACGCTGCTGTACGACATCCGCCACGGCGCGTGGTCCACCGAGCTGTGCGACCTGTTCAAGGTGCCGGTGGCGGCCCTGGCCGAGGTGCGCCCGACCAGCGGGCGCCTCGGCGTCACCACAGCGGTCCCGGAGCTCAGCGGCGTCCCGGTCAGTGCGATCGTCGGCGACCAGCAGGCCTCCCTGTTCGGGCAGGCGTGTGTGCGGCCCGGCATGGCCAAGAACACCTACGGCACCGGCTCCTTCGTCCTCATGAACGTCGGCGAGCGGTGCCCGGACCCCGTCGAAGGGCTGCTCACCACCGTGGCCTGGGCCCTCCCCGGTGCTGCGCCGGTGTACGCGCTGGAGGGGTCGATCTTCGCCACCGGCGCCGCCATCTCCTGGCTGCGGGACGGTCTCGGCGTCATCGACTCCCCGGCCGACATCGGCCCGCTCGCCGAGTCGGTCCGTGACTCCCAGGGGGTCACCTTCGTGCCTGCCTTCTCCGGCCTGGGCAGCCCGTG
>CADCTB010000119.1 GCA_902805665.1 uncultured Acidimicrobiales bacterium | reverse complement strand
AGCCCCTCGTCGCTCTCCGCCGCCCCACCGAGGACCATGCGCCACCGGCGCTCCCGGTCGTTCACCGGACTGCGCTCCCAAGAGCGCAGTCCGGTGATTCCCTGATGGAACGGCCTCCCGGGCTGTTCATGTGCGGAGCCCGAGGAGCCGGGCGACCACCGGCAGGACCAGCTCACCGCGGGCCACGTCCACGTCGTCCTCGACCGCGGCCTGGGCGCGGCCCGCGGTGCCGTCGCCCAGGCGTCGCACGTGCTCGCCGATCTGGCGCCGCTCGGGCGCACCGAATGTGGCGAAGGTCCGCCGCAGCAGCGGGAGGACGTCGGTGAACGTGTCGTCGGCCACGCCGGCGAGCCAGCCGTCGACCACCTCCAGCAGCGCCCGGTCGTGGAGCAGGATGAGCGCGCTGCCCGACAGGAAGCCCTCGACCCACGCTGCACCTCGAGCCGGCTCCTCGCCGATCGACAGCGCGGCCGACATGCGCCGGGCCGCCTCACTTGCCTCCATGGCACCGGCGTCGAGCAGGAGCCGGCTGCAACGGCCGGCCACCAGCCCGTGCAATCCCGCTCGGTCGACGAGCTGGTGCAGGGTCGCCCGCCAGCCCCGCGAGAGGTCGTCGCGGTCGAGCAGCGACAGCGACTCGTGCACACCGAGGATGTGACGCACCATCTCGGCCGCGGCGTCATCGTCGAGGGACGACGCGGCCACGGGCAGGCCGATGCAGATGCGGACCACCAGCCCGTCGACGACGGCAGCGATCGACGACGCGTCTGTCCGCCGGACGTCGCCGTAGCGCAGGGCCCGGGCCAGGGCGGGGAGGGCGTCCATGAGGTGGCCGACGTCGGTGTCGATGGCGGCCCGGTCGGCCAGCACGCCCATGACGTGGGTCACCGCTTCGGGCAGCTCGGCGAGGAGGCTGCGCTCGAGCAAGCCGGTGACCGCGCTCAGGCTGGGGGCCTTGTCGGCGTCGTGGGCGGTTCGGGCGGTCGCCGCGTCGGCCACGGTGGTGCCCCACATGCCGGCCTCGATCAGGGCCACCGCCAGCTCCGGGTGCCACTGCACCTGCCACACCTCGTGGAAGGTGCCGGCCTTGCCCGACACCTCCACCGGCTCGCCCCATTCGACGTCGAGCAGGGCCAGGCGGTGGAGCAGGTGGCTGCGGTCGAGGTCGTTGGGCTTGCGCAGGTCGAGGTCGACTTCCCGGGCGGTGGCCTCCACCCGGAGGCGGAGCCGGCGCTGCTCGCGGGCCAGGTCCTGGGCCAGGGGGACCATCGGCGTCTCGGCGGGCACCCGGCCGAGCTCGCGGCCGACGATGAGCCGCTCGGCGATCAAGGCCATCGGCGCGTCCGACCCGTGGCACAGCGCGGCGCGGGTGGCGTCGTTCAGCTCGTCGAGACCGGCCAGGGGGCGGCCCCGCAGGGTGGCCAGGGCCTCGGCCAGACGAACGGCGTCGATGAGCGAGGCCGACGACGCCGGAAGGTCCTCGCTGCGCAGCAGGCGGGCCACCTTCACGAACCAGCGGGCGACCACCTGGTCGGGCGCATTGAACAGGTGGGAGTACCACCCCGGCGAGGTGATCCCCGCGCCGTAGCCGCTGGCCGCCGCCAGCCGTCCCGACGTCCAGGGGACCCACGTGGCGGACACCTTGACCCGAGGCAGGCCCTTGAGGGTGATGGCGTCGGCCGACATGGGCGTCGCCGTGGTCAGGGCCGGCACGTGCCACGCCCCGCACACCACCGCCACCCGGTCGAAGCCCTCCTTCACCGCCGCCCGCACGTTCTGGCGCATGCTCGCCTCCCGCTGCGCCTCCCGGCCACTCACCTGCGGCTCGCCCTCCCGCAGCGCCCCCATCGCCTCGGCGATGGCCTCGAAGGGCCCGGTGGCGGTGTGTTCGACAACGTCCTCCCACCATCGCTCGACATCGGCGTAGCCGGCGGCCGAGGCCAGGTCGCTCAACGGGTCGCGGTGGCGGGGCCGTTCCGGCTCCTCGTCCGGGTTCTCCCGTCGCCGGGGCGCCAGCCAGACGGCCGCCGGCAGGTCGATGAATCGCACCGGCACGTCGTGGGCCAGGCCGTGGCCGATGGCCCGCCACTCGGGCGAGAAGGCGGCGAACGGCCAGAAGAACGCCCGTCGGGGCTTGTCGACCACGTGGACCAGCAGGGCGACGGGCGGCCGCATCTCCTCCGACGCCGCCAGGGAGATGAGGTCGTCGGCCTCAGGCGGGCCCTCGATCAGCACGATGTCGGGCCGCCATTCGTCGAGGGCCACGTCGAGGCTGCGGGCCGAGCCGGGCCCGTGATGGCGGATGCCGAAGTACCGGACGGCCACGCGGCCGGCTCAGCTCAGCTCGCGGCAGGAGCGGTAGAGGTCGGCCCATCCCTCGCGCTCCTTGACCACCGTCTCCAGGTACTCCTGCCACACCACCCGGTCCTGTACCGGATCCTTGATCACGGCACCGACGAGGCCGGCGGCCACGTCGGCCGCACTCAGGTGGCCGTCGCCGAAGTGGGCGGCCAGGGCCATGCCGCTGGTGATCACTGAGATGGCCTCGGCGGTGCTGAGGGTGGACGTGGGCGACTTCAACGTGGTGCGCCCGTCGGCCGTCATCCCGGAGCGCAGCTCGCGGAAGATGGTGACCACCCGGCGGATCTCGTCGAGGGCGGCGACCTCGGCGGGGATCTCCAGGGCCCGCCCGAGGGCGTCGACCCGCTGCCGGACGATCTCCACCTCGTCGTCGGCGTCGGAGGGCAGGGGGAGCACGACGGTGTTGAACCGCCGCTTCAGGGCCGACGACAGCTCGTTGACCCCCCGGTCGCGGTCGTTGGCGGTGGCGATCACATTGAACCCCTTGGCCGCCTGGACCTCGCTGTCGAGCTCCGGGACGGGGAGCGTCTTCTCCGACAGGATGGTGATGAGCGCGTCCTGGACGTCGGACGGGATGCGGGTCAACTCCTCGACCCGGGCCAGCCGGCCCTCCCGCATGGCCCGCATCACCGGGCTGGGCACGAGGGCGGCCATCGACGGGCCGTCGGCCAGCAGGCGGGCGTAGTTCCAGCCGTAGCGGATGGCCTCCTCGGGCGTGCCGGACGTTCCCTGCACGAGCAGGGTGGAGTCGCCCGATATCGCCGCGGCCAGGTGCTCGCTCACCCAGGTCTTGGCGGTCCCGGGGACGCCGAGGAGCAGGAGCGCCCGGTCGGTGGCGAGGGTGGCGACGGCCACCTCCACCAGCCGGCGGGGGCCGATGTACTTGGGTGTGATCGCCGTGCCGTCGGCCTCCCCGCCGAGCAGGTAGGTGCAGACCGCCCAGGGCGACAGCCGCCAGCTCGGCGGGCGGGCGTGGGTGTCAGCGGCAGTCAGCGCCTTCAGCTCCTCCGAGAAGATGTCCTCGGCGTGCGGGCGCAGCAGCTCGGTGGGCGGTGGGTTCAAGACGGAAGCTCCTCCCGCATCTCGGCGCGGAACGTCAACAGGTCGAGGAACCAGCCCACCACGTCGGACCACCAGGGCGCGTGATCCGCCAGTTCGGCAGCTGCCGCGCCCGCCACCGACGGGTCGAGCCGGACGCCCAGATCGGCGAGCCGGGCCCGCAGCAGGACCGCGTCGGAGTCCGGCCGGCCCTGCCGCCTCACCGTCACGCCCAGCCGGTCGACCGCTGCGCCGCTCAGCTCCGGCCCCCACGGCGGCGGGCAGTGGACGAGCAGGTCGACCACGGCCGGTGTCAGCCCCAACCGGGCGACGCGCTCCGTCGTCACCTCCACCGCCCGCTGGTGGGGAACGGCTTCGAGCAGCGCCGGCTCGTCCACGTCGTCGGTGTCCAGCAGGGCGAGCGCCCACGCCTCGTCACGCTGGCGGGCGGCGGCTGCGGCCCACGCCCCCTTCAGGAGGGGGTCGGCACGGACGACCAACGAGTCCGGGGAGTCGGGCCAGGTCTTCAGGGGTGTGGCCGCCACCAGCTGGTGGAACCACCACGCTCGTTCCCCCGTGCCGGCGGGCGGCTTGACCACCACGCCGTCTCGTACCGTGGCCTCGTCGACCGAGTCGGGAAGGATCGACTCCACCCGGCGGCGGGAGATGCGCACGAGCGGGCGGGCCCGCTCCGCCATGCGTCCGGCCAGCCGCGACTCCGGAAGCCGCCACAGCAGCCCGGCTGCGGCCAGGCGGACCTCCTTGCGGCGGTCGTCGAGCGCGGCCTCGAGGAACGGCTCGTCGTCCATCGACAGGCCGGTGGCCAGGACGGCGAGGAAGGCGGCCCGGTCCTCCGGAGTCTCGGTGGCCCACGTCGAGACAAGGAGCTCCCGAGCCACCCCGGGGTCGGTGGCTCGTATCCGGCCCAGCAGGAGCCGCCGAGCCGCGGCGGATCCGGTGGCCCAGGTGCCGGCGTCGTCGGCCTCGGCCCCGCCGGCCGCCCAGGCCCACACCGGGTTCAGGTTCGCGAGCCATCGCCCCCGCTCGCCCATCACCTCGGCTGCCCCCGGCCGCAGGGCGGGGCTGGTCGAGGCCGTCTGCAGGAGCCCGGGCAGGCGATCGGGCGGCACCAGCCGCCCCGACCCCGCCACCAGCCCCAACCACTCCTCCAGCACCGGCCGGAACCGGCCGGCCAGCATCACGTCCAGCCGGTACGCCGCCGCCTCCGAGCAGTGGGGCCGGACCTCGGGCGGGCTGGCAGGAGGCGGCGGGCCGTTGTCCGCCGGCAACCGCACGCCCGCCTGGCGGTACAGGCCCAGCACCGCTCCGGCAGTGAGGACCGCGCCTTCCGCGTCGGTGGGGTCGATCGCAGCAAGCACGTCGCCCAGGGCCGAGCCCGGCTCTGCGGCGGGAATGGCCGGCGGCCGCCGGGCCGTCCCTACCAGGGCGCCGGCCACCAACTCGTCCCAGCTCATGGCAGCGTCACCAGCCGGCGGTCGGCCCACACCGACAATGGGCGCAGGGCGCCGTCCTGCCACTCCCCGGCTAGACCGACCGGGCGTCCGCCGGAAACGGCGGCCAGCGTCCACCACCCGGCCTCGTCCACGCGGAGGTCCACCGCCGCGCCGGAGGTGTCGCGGGCCCTCCACCCGCCCTCGCGGGCCACCGGCACCACGTCGGACAGCACCATGGGCAGCCGGTCGAGCCACGGGTTGGTGGCCAGGGCGGCGGCGTGCCCGGCCAGCGCCTCTTCGAGCGTCGGCGA
>CADCTB010000118.1 GCA_902805665.1 uncultured Acidimicrobiales bacterium | reverse complement strand
GAAGGCGCCTCCCGCCAGCGGGCCCCGCTCAACCAGCCGGTGACCATCCGGGTCACGAGTGACGTGGCCGACGAGGTCCACGTCCACGGCTACGACAAGAGGGTCGACGTTGCTCCGGGACGCCCTGCCGAGGTCACCTTCGTGGCCAACATCCCGGGGGTCTTCGAGGTCGAGTTCGAACGGTCCCATCGGCTCCTGTTCACCCTGGAGGTTCGCTGACTCTCCGCCGGCGGCCGGCGGCCGTTGCCGCCATCGCGGGAGCGCTGGTCCTGGGAGAGGCCGCGCCCGCTTCCGCCCACGGCCTCGGGGCCCGGACCGACCTGCCGCTCCCGCTGTGGATGTTCGCCTACGGTGCCGCCGCCGCCCTGCTGATCTCCTTCGCCGGGCTTGCCGTGTTCTGGCGCACGACCCGGCTCGAGGGCGGTACCGCCGGCCGGGTGATCCTCGAGCCCGGCCGGCTGACGCGGACGCTCTTCATCGAGGGACGGATCATCGGCCTGGCGCTCTACGTGCTTCTCGTCGGCGCCGCCGTCTTCGGCGACAGCGACACTGTCGAGAACATCGCGCCGGTCTTCGTCTACGTCGTCTTCTGGGTCGGGATGACGCTCGTCTGCGCCCTCATCGGCAACCTGTGGTGGGTGGTGAACCCCTTCGACACGCTCGCCGCGCTGGTCGAAGGTCTCCGGGGCGGGCCCCGCCCTCCGGCGCCGTACCGGTGGGGACGGTGGCCGGCAGTGGCCGCGCTCGCCGGCTTCGTCTGGCTCGAACTGGTGCCCTCGAACCGGGCGCAGCCCCGGACGCTGGCCGTGGCCGTCATCGCCTACACCGTCGTCGTGCTGGTGGCCACCGCCCGATGGGGGCGGGCATGGCTGCGCCAGGGTGAGGGCTTCACCGTCTTCTTCGGCGTCCTGGCCCACATGGCGCCGGTCTACGCCGACGACGAAGGACGCATCCGGGCCCGGCCCCCGCTCTCGGGCCTCGTCGGCCTGCGGCCCGATGCCGCGACCCAGGCCGTCGTCATCATCGCCCTGGGCTCGACCAGCTTCGACGGCTTGAGCCGTAGCCGCTTCTGGATAGACCTGACCCGCAACCTGGGCAGCACGGAGACGGCGCTCCTCGCCACCGCCGGCTTGGTGTGGGCCATATCCGTCGTCACCCTGGCGTTCGTGGGCGCCATGCGCATCACCGGGCGGCTCCACAAGCGACGCCACCCCGAGCTGACCGCCGCGTTCGTCCACTCCCTCGTGCCCATCGCCTTCGCCTACGCCCTGGCCCACTACTTCTCGTTGCTGGTCTTCGAGGGCCAGAGCGCCATCGCCCTGGCGTCCGATCCGCTGGGTCGGGGGTGGGACCTGTTCGGGACGGCCGGCGATGCGGTGAACTTCACCCTGGTCTCGACCACCACCATCGCGTACGTGCAGGCCAGCGGCATCCTGGCCGGTCATGTTGCCGGCGTCGTCGTGGCCCACGACCGGGCCCTTGCCCTGTTCCCGCACCGCGAGGCCACCCGATCGCAGTATCCGCTGCTCGCGGCCATGGTCCTGTTCACCGTGGGCGGCCTGGCCCTCTTGCTCGGCGCATGAACGTGCTGGCCCACGGGGGTACTGCGGGAGCGGTGGCCGAGCTGCTCTTCGTGCTCGTTCCGGTCGCCATCTTCGCCCTCCTGGCCCGCACGTCGAGGCGACGCCGGGAGCAGGAGGAAGCCGAGGCGGCCGAGGCGGCCGAGGCGGGCGAGCCCGGCGTCGATCCGGAGACGACGCCCTCGTGAGCGTCAGCCTCACCCTGCTCGCGCCGCCGAGGCGGCCGTGGTCGCCCGTCTCCGTACTGCCGTGGGCGCCGGCCGTCGTCGGCGTCGCCGCCCTGCTGGCCCGGCCGTGGTTCCTGCCCGCAGGTGTGCAGGTCGAGTGGCGGGTGGCCTTCTTCGTGGCCCTGGGCCTGGTCGGCGTGGCCTGGCCGATGTCCCGGAGCCTCGAGCACGGCCGGGCCGGGATGTCGGTGTCAATGGGGGTCCTCGCCCTCGGAGCAGCGGGGTTCGCCCTGGGCCGGGCAGTGGTCGACGTTCCTGTGAGCCCGAGTGCGCTAGGCACGGCCATCGCCCTGAACGCCCTCGCCGCGGTGGCCGAGGAGGCGTTCTTCCGCCGCTACCTGTTCGGGCTCCTGACGTCGAGATGGGGGACCGGAGTCGCAGTGGTGGTCACCGCCGTGCTGTTCGCCCTCGTCCACGTGACGGTGTGGGGCTGGTGGGTCCTGCCCCTCGACCTGGCCGCCGGCCTCCTGCTCTCGTGGCAGCGAGCGGCCACCGGCCGGTGGTCGGTGCCGGCGGCCACCCATGTCCTGGCCAACACCCTGGCGCTCCTGTGAGGTTGCCCATGCTCAAGCCCGTACGGATCGTGGTGGCGGTGATGGTCCTCGCCGCCGGCTGCACCAGCCGTGACGACTCCGACGCCCTCACCATCGGCGCCATCTACCCGATCTCAGGGGTCCAGGGGCCCGGAGGGCTCGAGGAGGCCAATGGCGCCCGGCTGGCCGTCGAGCTGGCCAACGAGAGGGGAGGCGTGAGGGGTCGGCCGGTGCGGCTGGAGCTCCTCGACGTCGACCGGGGCGACGCCGCCTCGCGGGCCCTCGACCAGTTGCACCGGCGGGGGGCCGACGTGGTGCTGGGCACCTACGGCAGCACCATCTCGGCGCCCGCGGCGGTGGCTGCCCAGCGGGCGGGCATGGTCCTGTGGGAGACGGGGGC
The DNA here is from genome assembly GCA_902805665.1 of uncultured Acidimicrobiales bacterium. GTDB lineage: Bacteria > Actinomycetota > Acidimicrobiia > Acidimicrobiales > AC-14 > CADCTB01. The sequence continues at coordinate 2,502 of CADCTB010000118.1, read as the reverse complement.
CGTGGGGCTGGTCGGCGCCGACGGCGGGGCGGGGGAGTCGTTCTTCCGGATGGCGCCCATGGGCGCCGGCCTGGGGCGGGCGGCGGTGGCGTTCGTCCGCGACCAGCTGGGGTCGTCGCTGGGCATGACGGAGCCCCTGCGGTACGCGGTGGCCTACGTGGACGACGCCTACGGCCGGTCGGTGGGCCTCGGGGCCGCCGAGGAGGCCCGGGCCAGCGGTCAGGAGCTGGTCGGCACCTTCCCGTACTCCGTGCGCGGCCTCGACGCCCCCGCCCTGGTCCGCTCCATCGCCGCCACCAAGCCCGACGTGCTGTTCGTCTCCGCCTACCTGGAGGACGGCATCGCCCTGCGCAAGGCCCAGGTGTCCGAGGGCCTGCAGCTGAAAGCCAGCATCGGGACCAGCTCGAGCTACTGCATGCCGTCGTTCGCCGCCGCCCTGGGTCCGGCGGCCGTCGGCCTGTTCGCCTCCGACAAGCCGGACGGCCGAGAGGTCCGCCTCGACGCCCTGCAGCCCGAGGGCCGCGACGTCCTGGCGTGGGGCCGAGCGCGCTATCGGCAGCACCACGGGGAGGACATGACCCCTGCGGCCCTCTCCGGTTTCGCCAACACCTGGGCCCTCGTGGGGCACGTCTTGCCCTCCTCAGCCGGCCTGAGCGCTCCTGAGGTGGCCCAGGCGGCTCGGACGCTCAAGCTGGAGACCGGGATGCTGCCCAACGGCGCCGGGCTCGACCTGGCCGGCCCCGGGGTCGACGACGCGGGGGAGAACCGGCGGGCGGTGAGTGTGATCTGGCAGTGGGTCGACGCCAGGACCCAGGCCGTCGTGTGGCCTCCGGCCTTCGCCACCCAACCTCTGCAGTCGATCCCCATCCAGTGAGGAGGGCGGGCGCCGCCCTTGCTCTGCTGTACGTGGTGGTGGCTCTGGCCACCAACCACCTGTCGTCGCGGCCGGTGCTTCCCCTGTTCGACGGCTTCGCCCCACCGACGCCCTACCAGTGGGTCAACCCCCCTCCCGAGCGGGCCGGCGACAACGTGGCTCCCCAGCCCGTGGAGCGGGAGTTCCCGCTGACGGAGAACGGCGCGACTGCGTCGAACGCCACCTCCGACGACGCCCAGATCATCGTGGGACTGGCCGAGGGCTCCGTCCCCGCCTCTCCGCCGGACACCGCCGTGGTCGTCCGCATGGTGCCGACCGACGCCGGAACGCTCGGCCCGTTGCCTGCCGGGCTACGGGTCGTCAGCAACGCCTACAAGGTGGAGTTCCGCTACGTGCCGTCGCAGACGCCGCTCACTCGGATGGCGGCCAAGGGCACGCTGGCCATGACCGCCGCCGAGGGCGGCGACCGGTTGCTGTACTCGGCCGACGGCCAGACGTGGGAGGAGAGGCCGTTCCGTCCCTACGGCACCGACCACGGCCTCTTCACCGAGCTCGAAGCGGTCGGTGGCTGGTTCGTGGTGGCCAGCTCGGCCCGCCCGGCCGCCGCCGGCCGCGAGGCCTCCGACGTCCTCCGGGTCGTGCTGCTGGTCGTCCTGGGCATCGCTCCGATCGTCGGCGCCGTCCTCGTGGTTCGACTGCCGTCGCCCGTTCCCGCTGCGCCGGCCGCCCGCCGGGGGGCGCCGCGGCCACGTCCCAGCGGGAAGAAGCGGGCCAAGCGCCGCAGATAGCGCGTTTGCGGCCACTCAGCGCCGGGAACACGAATGCCAAGCACGTATTTTTCGACCTAAGGAGACACATGCTCGGTTTCATTCTCGGCCTCATCATCATCGGCCTCATCGCCGGCGCCCTGGCCCGGTTGCTCGTCCCGGGCCGTGACCCGATGGGCATCGGCGCCACCATCCTGCTGGGCATCGTCGGCTCCTTCGTCGGCGGCTTCCTGGCCGACGTCCTGTTCCGCGACGACGCCACCGACCGGGGCATCGGCCCGGTAGGCATCATCGGCTCGGTCATCGGGGCGATCATCGTCCTGCTGATCTACCGGGCCGTCACCAGCCGCCGCGGCGTCCGGGCCTAACCCCCCCCAATCCTCCACCGGCCGTCGCCGGGCCGCTCCGATTCGGGGCGCCCGGCGACGGCTTTTTCGCGTCCACTGAAGCTTCTGGCTGCTCTCGGGGTACGGAACGCGCCGCTTCCCAGCCGGATCCCGCCACCGGAGCGCACGGTGACGGCTCCACAGGCACGCATCCGGCCCCCGCCCCCGCCGTTCTCTGCACAGGAACGGTACGTTTCCGACGCTTTCCAGTGTCCAGAACGCGGGTCAGGTGGCCGGGGGCTCCTCGCCATCCCGGGCCCCAGCGACCCGGGGTCATCCGACGTCACCCTGACGATGTGAAGTGACCCAGGTCCCGGCCGGGGTGGGGGGCCGGCTCGCCGACCTGGCCCCGGACGCGACTCTGCCGGGCCCGAGGGCCCGGCAGAGTACGGAACTACTGGTTACTGCGAGTTGTTACTTGCGCACCGAAGCGGTGACCGGGACGTCACGGCGGCGGGCCTGACGGACGAAGGCC
>CADCTB010000117.1 GCA_902805665.1 uncultured Acidimicrobiales bacterium | reverse complement strand
CCGAGGCTCCGCCGCTGGCGCGGGTCGAGTCGGTCGACGCCGAGCCGAAGGTGCCCACCGGCGAACCGGGGTTCACCATCGTCGACAGCCGGGCCGCCGGTGCGCCGGCGGTGGCCGTTCCCGTCGACGTGGCCACCTGCGCCGACTGTGAGCGCGAACTGTTCGAGCCGTCCGACCGGCGCTCCGGGTACCCCTTCATCAACTGCACCAACTGCGGGCCCCGCTACACCATCATTCGGTCGATCCCCTACGACCGGGCCGCCACCACCATGGTCGGCTTCGCCATGTGCGCCGACTGCCGCCGGGAGTACGAGGACCCCGCCGACCGGCGGTTCCACGCCGAGCCCACCTGCTGCCCGGTATGCGGCCCGCACCTGACGCTGCTCTCGCCGGAGGGCGGCGTGCTGGCCAAGGCGAGTGAGGCGCTCGACGCCGCCGTGGCCATGGTGGGGAAGGGGCGAATCCTGGCCGTGAAGGGGCTGGGCGGCTACCACCTCACGTGCGACGCCACGGACAACGACGCGGTGGCCGACCTGCGCCGGCGCAAGGCCCGCGACGACAAGCCGTTCGCCCTCCTGGTCGACCTACCGATGGCTCGCGCACTGTGCGATCTGAGCTCCGAGGCGGTGGCGGCCCTGACGTCGCCCCGTCGCCCGATCGTCCTCGCGCCCTACAGGGGCGACGGCGTGTCCGCCGGCGTCGCCCCCAACCTGCCGGAGCTCGGCCTCATGCTGGCCTACACGCCCCTGCACCTCCAACTGCTCGCCGGCTGTCGGCGGCCGCTGGTGATGACCAGCGGGAACCTGTCCGACGAGCCCATCGCCCACGACGACACCGACGCCCTGACCCGCCTCGGCCCGATGGTCGATGCCATCCTCACCCACGATCGCGGGATCCACATCCGCTGCGACGATTCGGTCGTCCGGGCCTCGAGTGAGCAGAAAGGCACCGAAACGGTGCACTCCTGCTCACCGGTCCAGATGGTGCGGCGATCACGGGGGTACGCCCCCGAGCCCATCGGGCTGCCTACGACCGCGCACCGGCACGTGCTGGCGGTGGGGGCGGAGCTGAAGAGCACGGTTGCGGTGGCCAAGGGTGACACCGTGGTGGCCAGCCACCACATCGGCGACCTCGAGCACCTTGCCGCCTACCGCTCGTTCCTGCAGGCCGTCGACCACCTCTGCTCCCTCACGGGCGTGACGCCCGAGGTCGTGGCCCACGACCTGCACCCCGAGTACCTGTCGACCAAGTTCGCCGCCGACCTGGAGCTGCCCGCGGTCGGCGTCCAGCACCACCACGCCCACATCGCCTCCTGCCTGGTGGAGCACGGCCACAGCGAGCCGGTGGTGGGCATCGCCTTCGACGGCCTCGGCCTCGGCACCGACGGCACCGCGTGGGGTGGCGAGCTGCTGGTGGCCGACCTCGACGGCTTCCGCCGGGTCGGTCACCTGCGACAGGTGGCCCTGCCCGGTGGCGACCGGGCGGCCCGCGAACCGTGGCGCATGGCGATGGCCTGGCTGACGGCCACGCTTGGCGCGGACGAGGCCGAGCGCTACGGACGCGGGGTCGACGACCGGTGGGCCGCGGTCCTCGGCCTTGCCCAACGGCCGGACGTGTTACGGACCTCGAGCGCAGGGCGCCTCTTCGACGCAGTGGCCGCCCTCCTCGGCCTGCGGACCCGCATCACCTACGAGGCCCAGGCGGCCATCGAGCTCGAGGCCGCAGCGGCCGGCCAGCCGCTGGCCGGTCCGGGCGGCTACGAGCCCGACATCGGCATCGGCCCCGAGGGTCTCCTGCTCGACCCCGGGCCGCTGCTGGCCACCGTGGTGGCCGAGCGGGACAAGGGCGTGCCGGTCGGACAGATCTCGGCCGGGTTCCACGCCGGGCTGGGGCGGGGGGCGGCCGCCGCCGCGGCCCGTGCGGCAGCTGACAACGGCCTCGACACCGTCGCCCTCAGCGGCGGCGTGTTCCAGAACGCCCGCCTCACCGACGTGGTCGTCACCGAGCTGGAGGCGTCCGGCCTGCGGGTCCTGGTGCACCGCGTGCTCCCCCCGAATGATGGCGGGGTGAGCGTCGGTCAGGCCGCGATCGCCGCTCGGCGGGTCCGCTGAATTAGGGGCGGTCGCACCCCGCGGGTTACGCTGCGCTCCTGTCCATCACGGCGCGGGCATTTCGGCATTTCCTATTCAGCGCGCCGGTCTGAGAGGAGCAACACATCAACATCAAGAGTGGTTCACACGCGATCGGTCCCGAGAACGGGAAGTTGCTGATCAAGAGCTACAAGGACGGCATGGGCGCCAAGCTGGCCCACGACCTCGTCCTCACCGCCACCAAGTGGAGCGGCACGCTCAACGTCGACGCCGACAACCCGGCCGCCTCGAGCGCGGACGTGACCATCGACGCCCGCTCGATCGAGATCATCGAGGCCGTCGGCGGCATGAAGAGCCTCAGCGACAAGGACCGCAAGGACATCGCCAAGAACATCGACGACAAGGTGCTGCAGACCGGCAAGTTCCCGGAGCTGAAGTTCGCGTCGAGCTCGTGCAGCGGGTCCGCCCCGAAGTTCCAGGCCGCGGGCAACATGACCATCGTCGGCAACACCCGGCCGGTGAACGTGGACCTCAACGTCAACGGCACCCAGGTCGTGGCCACGACGAGCATCTCCCAGAAGGACTTCGGCATCAAGCCGTTCTCGGCCATGATGGGCGCCATCAAGCTGCGCGACGACGTCGACTTCGAGCTGACGGTCGACCTGCCTTCCGCCTAGCCGGCTCGCCGAGTAAAGACAGAGAAAGGCCCGGCTGGCATACGCCAGCCGGGCCTTTCCCGCGTTCGACGGGCTTCCTACCAGCCCTTGTTGCCGCCCAGCTTTCCGTAGATCTGGTGGAGGTGGTGCGACTGCTTCTGCTTCTCCTTCTCCGACGGCCGGGGGTGCTTCTCGTAGTCCCGGCGGAGCAGGCGATAGTAGACCCGGGCGTCGGCATCGAAGGCGTCGCCGGGCACGTACGAGCCGCCCTGGGGGTCGGGGGTGATCTCGCCCTGGTTCTCGGAGAGGATCCGCGCCGCTTCCTCCGGCGTGGACGCCTCGGGCACCGCGGCCCGCATGTAGTCCATGACCGGGGCGATGGCCTGCTCGAACTCCTGGGCGGCGATCCGGTCGCGCTCCTCGGGCGTCTGCTCGCCCGAGAAGAGCAGCACCCGGTTCAGCAACCCACCCTTGCCGGTGCTCGGCTCGGCCGAGGGCGGCGGCTCGGCCGGGACGTGGCGTCCCGGCAGCTGGAAGTCGTCGGCGCCGTCGGGCGGCGTGTAGGTGGCCGCTTCCTGGTACGTGGGCGTCCTGGTCACTGGAGTCTCGGCGCCGTGCGCCGTGCCGGCGCCATTGCCCGTGGCGGTCTCGGTCCGCGCCTCCTCGGACGCCGCCTGCGCGTCGGCCATGGCCTGCGGCATGGGCTGCGCGTCGGCCTCGGCCTCCGCCTTCTTCCTGCCCCTCTTGAGAAGTGTCACCATCGGATCAGGTGGCGGCGACGCGGCCGGTGGTGCCGTAGGCGGTGGCGAAGTCGGCGCCCGAGCGCTCGCCCCATGCCAGGAGCTGCTTGGCCGCCTGGTCGATGGCGGTGACGTCGTTGAGGATGATGCCGACGTACTTGGGCACGGGGTCGGTCTGGGCCACGATGGCCTTGACCCCGATGATGACCGTGCCCAGGGTGTAGCTGACGTGGTTCAGCGTGACGGAGATGATGATCAGGTAGAGAGCGATGGCGGCCACGATGATGGCCACCCCCAATAGCGTCACGATCGTGGCAGCGCCCATCGTGTCCTTTCTGCTTGGACGGGTGAGGTCGTTGAGGTCGGAAGGTTTACTGGGGCAGGAGCCGGGCCAGAGCCAGGCCGTACCGGGTCACGTTGAGCCGGGCGGAGCCGGTGAGCTCGCACGACCGGATCAGGTTGGGGACACAGTCGAGCGTGCCCGTGAGCTTCACCCCGTGGTCGAGCACGTCGTCGACGTACCGCTTGATTTCGAACACGGGCCGCAGGACCCGGTTCAGGAACAGCAGGCACACGGGTGCCACCACCGCGATCAGGACGATATTTCCGATCCACCACAAAAGCACTGGCAAATACCTCCATGTCGGCCCGAGTGCCTACAGGTCGGGATTGTATGACGGCCGCGGAAGGGGGCGAAAGAGTGTGTGAAACATAGAGCGCGCCCGGCCAGTGTTCTGAACATAGAGTGAGCCGACAGCCACAATGGACGCGGCGGACCACCCGTCCATTCTCTGAAAAGAGCTGAGAACCGGTTAGCGGGTCAGCGGGCCAGGATGAGGCGGGAGCAGATCGAGCAGTAGAAGTCGGTCTCGTCCAGGCGCTCGCGCCAGCCGTCGGGCAGCCACTGGATGCTCTTGCACTCGCGGCAGGTGATCTTGTTCGTGTGGAGCGCCTCGCCCATCCCGGCCAGGGCCAGCTTGGCGCCGCCCGTCTTGGGCCGGCTGATGGCCTTCCCCTGGCGGGTGCTCTCCTCCTTGGCCCGGCGGACCTCCTTGGCCCGGGCCTCGGCCTGGGCCCGGTGGCGCACCACCTCGTGCCAGGGGGTGGCCGAGGCGGCCCGGGCGGCCCGGGTGCGGGCCACCGAGTTCTCCCCGGCGCTGTTGTTGCTGCCCCGGAAAAAGGCATAGGCGTCGTTGACCTCTCCCATGCGCCGCTCCGCCTCCTTCTGCACGGCTGCGGGGGCGCCGGCGAAGCGGTCGGGGTGGAAGATCTGGGCCAGGACGCGGTAGGCGGCGGTGATCTCCGCCGGCTTGGCCTTGGGCCCGATACCGAGGATCTCGTAGGGGGTCACGGTGCCGTCACGCCCTTCGTGGACCCCGCGCCCGTGCTCGCGGAGCCCCGGGCCCGCGACGCGCCGTCACCTCTGAGATTCGTTGGTCTTGCGAGCGACACATCCTCATTCCCCGACAAGTGACCTCATTCTACCGTCCACCTACCCCTGGTTGGCCGTCGGAATGCGGCGCGTCACCCGTTGTCGCGCCCGCCGAGGGGTGGAGCCGCCAGCCCCGGACCACGCTTTCCGCGTCGGCGAGGGCCACCACGCAGCCGCCGAATCCGGCTCCCGTGAGCCTGGCGCCGTAGACCCCCGGGGCGGTGGAGAGCTCGGCTGCCAGGGCGTCCAGAGCGTCGGTGGAGACCTCGAAGTCGTTGGCCAGGCTGGCGTGGCTGGCGGCCATGAGCCGGCCCGCGCCCGCCAGATCGCCCGTGCTGAGGCACTGG
>CADCTB010000116.1 GCA_902805665.1 uncultured Acidimicrobiales bacterium | reverse complement strand
GCCGAGGAGTGTGAGATCGACCACGTCCGGCCGTGGTCGGAGGGCGGGCTCACTGTCGAGGACAACGGCCGGCCGGCGTGTGGGTTCCACAACCGGGAGCGGCACCGGCCCAGGCCGCCGCCATGAGCGCTTCAGCCGCGTGGCCTCCCGCCCTGCCGCACGCCGAGCTTCCACCCCACCCAGCCGGCGACGGCGGCGACGGCCACGAGCTCCAGGATGCGCAGGACGGCGAAGAAGGCCGCCAACAGCCAGCCGAGGGCCACAAACCCCACGACCGCGACGATGGCGACCACGGCCAGGTTGCCGGGAAGGCCGCCGCTGCGGCGGGCGGACCGGCCGGAGCGGGCGGCGGGGACGGCCGTTGGCTCCAGCACCCGACAGATCTGGCAGGTCTTCGGGGAAAGGCCGTGGGGGCAGGTGGTCGAGGTCACTACCTCCATGGTGGCGCGACAATCGGGATATGGCCTCGTTGCAGACGTTTCCGATCCGCTACGGCGTCTTCCGGCCGCTGCTGTCGGTCCTCGGCATGGGGCCCCGGTTCTCGTCGGTCGAGGTCGAGGTCGACCACGTGCGGGTCCGGATGGGCTGGTCGTTCCAGGCCGACATACCCCGGGGCTCGATCACCGGCGCCGAGGCGTCGTCAGGACTCGTGGGTGGGATAGGGGTGCACGGGTGGCGCGGCGAGTGGCTGGTCAACGGCGCAGCGAAGGGCCTGGTGACGATCAACATCGATCCGCCCGCTCGGGGTCGGGTGCTGGGCGTGCCGGTGCGACTCCGGACCCTGCGGGTCAGCGTGGAGTCGCCCGAGGAGCTCCTCGCCGTCCTAGCGGATGGCGGCGTTAAGGATCACCGTCAGTAGGACTGACAGCAGCAGAGACAGCAGCAACGGCCACCAGTAGAAGCGGGTCTTGGCGGGCCGACCCGAGCGCTTGGTCCAGACGAACATGCATGCCAGGTTCCCCGCCCGGCCGGGCGGCCAAACGCCTGATCACCACCTCCCCCGGTGGACGATCTCGTCGGCGCCACGACGGGGCCTGGCGGCGACCGAGGAGGACGGGCGGTCGGGGGCGGGATGGCCGACGGCGACGGTGCCCACCGGCGAGGAGGTTGCCGGGATGGCGAACGTGTGGCGGAGGGCGGGCACGCCGTGCGCCTGGAAGAACAGCGCACCGAGGCCGGCGTCGATCGCCGCCAGCTGCAGGAGGAGGGCGGTGAAGGCGGCGTCGACGTGCCACCAGGGCACGTCGAAGGAGGGAGCGCCCTTGTCGGGCTCGTCGTAGCGGCGGCGGTAGGAATCTTCGGAGGAGAGGACCAGGACGAGGAGGGGGGCCGACAGCAACCCGGGCCACGGGAAGGAACGGCGGACGTCTCCGGGAAGGGCTGCGTCCCAGTAGCGCTGCGTCTCCTCGCGGCCCTCGAGGACGAGGAGGTCGACGGCCTGGGTGAAGCCGGCAGAGGGCGCCCGCAGGCCGGCGGTGAGCACCCCTTGGACGACGGCCGGGTCGAGTGACCGGTCCTGGAAGCTGCGGGTCATCCGTCGCTTCTGCAGTATTTCCGTGAACTCCATGGAAAAGCGTACGATTCCGCAGTGACCGTTGGCGACCGGCCGCGCCTTCCCCATATCGCGGCTGTCGACGGCCTGCGGGCGCTCGCCGTCGCGTCCGTGTTCGCCTACCACGCCGACGTCGGGTGGGCCCGGGGCGGCTTTCTGGGCGTCGACGTCTTCTTCGTGATCAGCGGCTTCCTGATCACCGCCCTCCTGCTGGCCGAGTGGCGGCGCGACGCCTGGCTCGACGTCGCCTATTTCTGGAAGCGGCGCGCCCTGCGGCTGCTGCCCGCGGTGCTGGTGCTGCTGGTGGGGGTGTGGGTGGTGGTGCCGGTCCTGGCGCCCGATCAGGCCGGCCGGCTGCGGGGCGACATCCGGGCTGCCCTGGCCTACGTGAGCAACTGGCGGCTGATCTTCGAGCACCAGTCGTACTTCGAGGCCGCCGGCCGCCCGCCGCTGCTGCAGCACCTGTGGAGCCTGGCCGTGGAGGAGCAGTTCTACCTGGTGTGGCCGCTGGTCCTCTGGGCCGGCCTGGCCGTCCGCCGCACCGCCCGGCGACTGGTGTGGTGGATCCTGGCTGCCGCGGTGGCGTCGGCCGGGCTGATGGCCGTCCTGTACGAACCGGGCACCGACCCGTCCCGCGTGTACTACGGCACCGACACCCGAGCGGCGGCGATCCTGCTCGGGGCCGCGCTGGCGTGCGTCTGGCGGCCATCGACGAAAACGACGCCGCCGCTCGCGGGGCGGGTGGTGCTGGGCGTGGCCGGCGCCGGCGCCCTCGGCGGGCTGGCGTGGTGCATCACCAGCCTCCACCAGTTCCACGACTCCCTGTACCGCGGGGGCTTCCTGGGTGTCGCCGCCCTGGCCACCGTGCTGGTGGCGGTGATCTCCCATCCCGGCACGCCGTACATCGGCGCCGTCCTCGGCTCCCGGCCCCTGGTCTGGCTGGGCAAGCGGTCGTACGGCATCTACCTCTTCTACTGGCCGGTGATCATGCTGACCCGGGAGTACTACGACGTCCCGCTCTCGGGCAACGCCCTGCTCGCCCTCCGGGCCGCCATCACCGTCTCCCTCGCCGCCCTGTCCTACCGCCTGGTGGAGGCGCCGATCCGGAACGGCGCCCTCGGGCGCCTCTGGGCCGACCTGCGCGACCGGCGCCCGTTCCCGGCCACCCCCCGGGCGTGGGTCGCGGCCCGGGCCGGTGTGGTGGGCGCCGCGGTCCTGGCCGTCGCCACCACCCTGGTCGTCGCCCGTACGGCGCCGCCGCCTTCTGGCTTCCTGGCCATCGAGGCCGCGGCCGCCGCGGCCGCCTCGTCGCCGATGCCCGTCACCGTCGTGCCCGACACGACCACCACCACCGTTCCACCCACCACGACCACCACCATGGTGGAGGCGACGAGCACGTCGACCACCGCCGCCCCACCGGTGACGCCGTCCACCACCACCGTCACCGTGCTGCCGCAATCCCGGGTCACCGGCCTGGGCGACTCCGTGCTCCTGGAGGCCAAGGCCGAGCTCGAGAGCCGCCTTCCCGATGCGTCGATCAACGCGGTGGTCTCCCGGCAGTTCAAGGAGCTCCTGGCGGTGGCCCGGTCCATGCGCGACACCGGCCAGCTCGGCGAGGTGGTCATCCTCCAGCTCGGCAACAACGGCCCGGTGACGAGCTCGCAGTTCGACGAGATCATGGACGTGCTCCGCAGCGCCCGGCGGGTGGCCGTCATCAACGTCAAGGTGCCCCGACCGTGGGAGGGGCCCAACAACAACATGCTGGCCGACGGGGTGGCCCGGTGGCCCAACGCCGTCCTGGTCGACTGGCACCGTCACGGCGCCGCCCATCCCGAGCTGTTCGGAGACGACGGCACGCACATGGGCCCCACCGGAGTGGCCGTCTTCGTGGAGCTGATCCTGGCCAAACTATAGGGCAGCCTTGCATCGGAAGTTAGGGTTGGCTAACTTTCGACCATGATCACACCGAACATCCGGCGGCTCCTGCCCTTGGCCCTGGCCGCCGGGCTCGTCGTCGCCGGTTGTGGCACCGACGAAGCGCCGGCGCCCACACCCCTGGCCGGCGCGGGCACCGGCGGCGGGCCCGCCTACGACGCCGTCCAGCCGGTGGCCCTTTCGGCCGCCGACCACGACCGGCTGCTCAGCGCCGCCTTCGACGGCAACAACCGCCTGTACGCCGCCGGCTGGGTGGCCGACGGCGCCGACCAGAGCATGGCCGTGACCCGGTTCGGCGCGGACGGCGCAGTCGACCCCGCCTTCGGAGCCCGCGGGGTGGCGACCACGAACGTCGCCCGGGGCGGCAAGGCGGTGGAGCTGGCTCGGAGCGTGGTGGTCCAGCCCGACGGAAAGGTGGTGGTGGCCGGTCCGGTGGAGCACGATCCGACGGCCTCGGGCGACGCGGCCAAGGAGACCGACATCGCTCTCGCCCGCTTCGACGAGAGCGGCAGCCTCGACCCTGGCTTCGGCGACCGCGGAGTGGTGCGGCTCGACCTGAGCGCCGTCGACACCGTATGGGGGCTGGTGAGCCTGACCGGCGACCGGCTCCTCGTGGTCGGCAGTCAGATCGCCCCCGGTCGGACCGACAAGGACTTCGCCGTCGTCCGGCTACGGGCGGACGGCACGAAGGACGCCGCCTTCGCCACCGGGGGCGTCGCCCTCGTCGGGACGGGCCCCGACATCTCCGAGGTGCCGAAGACGGCGGTGGAGCTGCCCGACGGCAAGGTGGTCGTGGCCGGCTACGCCTCCGCCGGTGGGGTGGTCAGCCCGGTGCTGTTCCGGCTGACCACGGCCGGGGCCCTCGACCCGGCCTTCGGCGAGAGCGGTATCGCCGTCCGCCCCGTTCTGGGCAGCGTCACCGAGGCCTACGCAGTGGTGCTGGCCGGAACTCGCCTGGTCACCACCGGCTACGGCAAGGACACCGCAGAGGCCAAGGTCGACCTCGTCGCCAACGGCTTCACCCTCGACGGCGCACTCGACCGGTCCTTCGGGACGAACGGGCTGACCCGGGTCGACGTCGCGGGCGAGGACGACCGCGGCCGGAGCCTGGTGGCGCTGGCGGACGGTCGGACCGTGCTCGTGGGGAGCGGCAAGACGAGCGGCTCCAACCTCGACGCCATGGTCGTGAGGCTCACGCCGACCGGTGGGTTCGATCCCGCTTTCGGGGAAGGTGGCCGTAAGCTCTACGACGTGGGAGGCCCCAACGATTCGTTCTTCGGGGTCGCTCTGTCCCCTGACGGCTCCCGCATCGCGGCCGTCGGCTACCTCGGCCGGGAGACATCCGGGCGCGACAAGGACGACGGCGCGGTCCTCTGGCTCCGGCCGTGATGTGGTCAGGGGCGGTGCGCCGTGCCCTCGCGGGCATATGGCTGCCGGTGGCGCTCCTGACCACCGTGCTGGCTGCCTGCTCGGGCGGCGGCGATCGGCTGACCCTGTACTCCGGCCGGGCCGAGGTGCAGGTCGAGCCCCTCCTCGAGGAGTTCACCGAGGCCACCGGCATCGAGGTGTCGGTCCGCTACGGCGCCAGCGCCGAGCTGGCCGCCCAGATCGCCGAGGAGGGTGGGCGGTCCAAGGCCGACGTCTTCTGGGCCCAGGACGCCGGCGCGCTGGGCGCGGTCGGCAAGGCCGGCCTGTTCGGGCCGGCGCCACCGGCGGTCACCGAGGTCGTCGACACGCGGTTCCGTGCCCCGGACGGCACGTGGTCGGGCCTCTCGGGTCGGGCGCGTGTCGTCGTCTACGACCCCCGCAAGGTGCCGGCCGGTGAGCTGCCGGCGAGCGTCTTCGACCTGACCGGCCCCAAGTGGAAGGGCCGCCTCGGGATCGCACCCACCAACGGCTCCTTCCAGGCCTTCGTGACGGCGATGCTGATAACGGCCGGCGAGGGTCGCACCCGAGACTGGCTGCGGGGCATCAAAGCCAACGACCCGAAGACGTACGCGTCGAACGACCTGATCGTGAAGGCGGCCAACGAGGGTCAGCTCGACCTGGGCCTGGTCAACCACTACTACCTGTTCCAGCTGCAGTCCGAGATCGGCCCCGACAAGACCATCGCCCGCAACCACTACACCGCCGGCAGCGACCCGGGCGCCCTGGTGAACGTGGCCGGCGCCGGCATCCTGAAGAGCTCGAAGCGCCAGGCCGACGCCGCCCGCCTGCTGGAGTACCTCGTCTCCGAACCGGCCCAGCGCCACTTCGCCCAGGAGAACTTCGAGTACCCGCTCCGGCCCGGCGTGCCCACCGCCGCCGGGCTGCCGCCGCTGCAGACCGCGCAGGGGCCGAGCATCAACCTCGGCGACCTGGCCGACCTCGACCGCACGCTCGAGCTGCTGCGCCAAACCGGACTGCTCTGAGCACGCGGGCCGAGTCGGCTCGGCTGACCGACGGGCCCGTTCCAGGGGCCGCCCAGGCCCACACCGCCACGCGCCACGCGCCGGCTCCCAGGGGGCTGGTGGCCCTGGCCGGGGCGGTGGCCGCGGCTGCGCTGTTGCCCGTCGCCTACCTGCTGGTCCGGGCGGGCGGGGGCGGGTGGAGCGCCCTCGCCGACACCCTCTTCCTCGACCGCACCGCCCGCCTGCTGGTCCGCAGCCTGGCCCTGGCCGCGGCCGTCTCCGTGGCCAGCGCGGCCATCGGGATCGCCCTGGCCTGGCTCACGGTGCGGTGCGACCTTCCCGGCCGGCGCGTCTGGCGGGTGGTCGCCGCCCTGCCCTTGGCGGTGCCCAGCTACGTGGCCGCGTTCGCCTTCGTCTCCAACGTGCCGACCCTCACCGGGTTCCTGCCCACCTTCGCGGTGCTGACCCTGCTCTCGTACCCGTACGTGTTCCTGCCCGTGGCGGCGGTGCTGGAACGGGTGGACCCGGCCATGGAGGAGGCGGCCCGATCTCTGGGCGACGGACCGGCCACCGCCTTCCGGCGGGTGACCCTGCGCCAGGTGCGCCCGGCGGCAGCCACCGGGTCGCTGCTGGTCTGCCTGTACGTGCTCTCCGACTTCGGCGCGGTGTCGATCCTGCGCTTCGACAGCTTCACCCGGGTGATCTATCAGTCCTACCAGTCGAGCTTCGACCGCCGGCCCGCCGCCATCCTGGGCTGCCTGCTGCTGGTCTTCACCCTCGGCATCCTGGTGGCCGAGGCCCGGACGCGGGGCCGGGCCCGGTACTACGGGGGCAGCCGGGGGGCGCAGCGCCGGCCGCCGCTCGTGCCACTCGGCCGGTGGCGGTGGGTGGCGCTGGCCCTTCCCGTGGCCGTCGCCGCGCTGGCGCTGATCGTGCCTCTGGCCACCACGCTGCGCTGGCTGGCGGAGAGCGTTCGGGCCGACGTCGACATGGCCCGGGTGGGACGCGCCGGAGGAGGCACGGTGACGGCGTCGGTGCTGGGGGCGGTCGTCACCGCCGTGGCGGCCGTGCCGGTTGCCCTGCTGGCCGCCCGGTCACGGAGCCGGGTGGCGGCGTTCATCGAGCGCTCCGCCTTCGTGGGTCACGCCCTGCCCGGGATCGTCGTGGCCTTGTCGCTCGTCTTCTTCACCGTGCGGTTCATGAACCCCCTGTACCAACGCCTGCCCGTGCTGGTCTTCGCCTACGTCGTCCTGTTCCTGCCCCTGGCGGTGAGCTCCATCTACGGCTCGGCCCTCCAGGCCCCGCCCGCGCTCGACGAGGTGGCCCGCTCGCTGGGCAAGCGGCCAGGAGAGGTCTTCCGGACGGTCACCGCGCCGCTGCTGGCTCCGGGCGTGGCCGCCGGGACGGCGCTCGTGTTCCTGACCTGCCTCAAGGAGCTGCCGGCGACGCTGCTGCTCGGACCGGTCGGCTTCGAGACCCTGGCCACCCGGGTGTGGTCGGCCACCCAGGCCGGGGCGTTCGGTGACGCCGCTCTCCCGGCCCTGCTGCTGGTCGCCGTCGGCGTGGTACCGACGTGGGCCCTGACGCGGCGCGGCCGGACGACAGTCTCATGAGCACCCATGCGGCAGCGGTCGAGTGCCTGGGGGTGTCGAAGTCCTTCGGGCCGGTGCAGGCGCTGCAGGCCACCGACCTGACCCTGGCCACCGGGACGCTCACCGCGGTGCTCGGGCCGTCGGGGTGCGGCAAGACCACGCTGCTCCGGGCCATCGCCGGCTTCGAGCGGGTCGACGGGGGCACGATCCATGTGTCGGGCCAGGCCGTGGCCGGTCAGGGCCTGCACCTGCCCCCGGAGCGCCGGCGGGTCACGATCGTGCCCCAGGAGCAGGCCCTCTTCCCCCACCTCACCGTGGCCGGCAACGTGGGCTACGGCGTCCGTCGGGGGCCCGAGCGGGACAAGGCGGTGGCGGCGATGCTCGAGCTGGCCGGGCTGGCCGGCCTCGGTGACCGCATGCCCCACGAGCTGTCGGGTGGCCAGCAGCAGCGCGTCGCACTGGCCCGGGCCCTGGCTCCCCAGCCCAGCGTCGTCCTGCTCGACGAGCCCTTCGGCAGCCTCGACGCCGCCCTGCGCGACGAGATCCGCTCCGAGGTGGCCGGCGTGCTGCGGGCCTCGGGCGCCACATCGCTGCTGGTGACGCACGACCAGGAGGAGGCGCTTTCCATGGCGGAGTCGGTGGCCGTCATGCGCAGCGGCGTGATCGTGCAGCACGGCCCACCTCAGGACGTCTACCGGCGCCCGGCCGACCTGTGGGTGGCCAACTTCGTGGGCCGGGCCAACATCCTCGCCGGCCGGGCCGACGGCGCCGGCAAGGTCGAATGCGCCCTCGGCGTCCTCCCGTTGGTGGAGACGATCGCTGCCGGACCGGTCGACGTGGTCATCCGGCCCGAGCAGCTGCAGCTGCGGGTGGACCCGAGCGGCGCCACCGTCGAGGACCGGCGGTACTTCGGCCATGACGTGGTGGTGGGCGTCCACCTGCCGGGCGGCGAGCGCCTGCTCGTCCGGCTGCCCAGCGCCGACCCGCTCCCCGTCGGAAGCAGGGTGACGGTGTCGTCCCGGGAGCCGGTCTTGGCCTTTCCCGCCGCGGCCCGCTGACGATGGCCGTCCGAACCGCTCCTCCGGCGACCGAGGTCGGAGCGCCGAGGCACTCCGTCACGTGGGGCCTCCTGCTTCTGCCGCCGCTCGTGATGGCGGCCCTGGGCGGATGGCTCGTCTCCCACCGCTACGGCTTCTGGTTCGACGAGCTCTACACCGCCGAGGTCGGCCCGCTGCCCCTTCCCCGGCTGGTGGAGGCGCTGGTCCGGGGCGAGGGGACGATCGACTACCTCCGCGACGCCCCGCCCTCGTACAACGCTCCCTACTACGCGGTGGTCCGCCTGTGGCTGGCGCTCACACCGTTCGGGCCCGACGAGGTGGGGCTGCGCATGCTGTCGTTGGCGGCGGCAGTCGGGGCGGTGGCGGTGTTCACCCGTGCCGTCGCCCGGCTGGCCGATCGCCGCACCGGGCTGATCGCCGGGCTCATCCTGGCCGCCAACCCGTTCGTCGTCGCCTACGCCGGCGAGGCGCGCGGCTACGCCCTGGCCCTGCTGGCCACCGCTCTGGCCGCCCTGGGCCTGGCCCGCTGGCTCGACGGGGAGCCGAGAGCCCTGCTCCTGTACGGCGTGGCCGCCGGCGCCGCCGGCCTGGCCCACTGGTTCGCCCTGCTCGTGCCCGCCGCTTTCGCGGTCGCGGCCCTGATCCTGCGGCGGCGGCGAGCCGTCCCCCTGGTCGTGGTGACGGCGGTGGCCGCCCTGCCGGCGCTGGTGATCGTCGGCATCGCCGTGGCCAACGGCGTGGGCGGCTCGGGTGCGGAATGGATCCGCGACGTCGGATCGGCGGTCCCCCGGCTCCTGCTGCGCTCGTGGACCGGTGGGCACGTGGCTCTGCTCGTCGCCATGTCCGCCGCGGTGGTGGCCGGGGCGGTCGGTCCCCCCCGCAAGGCCCGAGTCGTCGCGCTCTGCTGGGTCGGCCTCCCGGTGGTGGCGGTCACGGTCGCCGAGCTCGTCCACCCCGTCTACGTCGACCGCTACCTGCTCCCGGCCGTCGTCGGCCTCGCGGTGCTGGCCGCGATGGGCGTCGCCCGTTGTTCCTTGCGCTGGATGCCGTTTGCGCTGGCCGCGGTACTGGCCGCCTCCGTGACGGCCACGGTGTCCAACCTGGGCCAGGGCCCGCGGGAGGACGTGCGGGGGGCGGTGGCCAAGGTCGCGGCCGGTCACCGACCCGGGGAGCCGGTGGTGGCCGCCGCCCGCTGGGACGCGCTGGGGGTCGAGCACTACTCCCGACGGCTGCATCGGCAGCTCACGACAGACATCGTCCTCCCCCCGGCGCCCGTGCCGGACTCCCCCACCGTCTGGGTCGTGCGGCGGGCGACGGGCGGGGTCAAGGGCGACGTGGTCAAGCTGGCCGACCTCGACCGCGACCTGGCGGCCCGAGGACTGCGCGTGGCCGAGCAGCACCGGCTGGAGGGGCGCCGCTCGGTCGTCCTCGTGCAACGCTGGGCCCGCTAGACCGCCAAGCCGCGGGCCCGCAGGTCGACCGCCAGCGTGGGCGGATCGACGAAGTGGTGGGCCAGGAAGCCGGCGGCTCGCGCCCCCCGGACGTTGGCCTCGGCGTCGTCGACGAACAGCGTCCCCCCCGGGTCGAGCCCGTACCGGTCACGCAGGCGGGCGAAGATCTCGGGTGACGGCTTGAGCACCCCCTCCTCGCCCGACACGACGGCTCCGTCGAACTGGCCCAGGACGGGGTACCGCTCCCGCCGGGCGGCGAAGACGTCGGCCGGCATGTTGGTGAGCAGGTAGAGCGGCACCTCCTCCGCCCGCAGGCGGGCCACGAGCCCGGCGGTGCCCTCGATCTGGCCGGCGATCATCTCGTCCTGGCGCTTCCATGCGTGCACGAGCCCGGCGTGGGCGGGATGGCGGGCCGCCAGCTCGTCACACGCATCGTCGAACGGCCGGCCGGCGTCGAGGGTGCCGTTCCACTCGGGCGTGCACACCTCGGAGAGGAACCACTGGAGCTCCGCCGGGTCGGGGACGAGCGCCCGGTAGACCAGTCCGGGGTCCCACTCAAGGAGCACGCCGCCGATGTCGAACACCACGGCACTCAAGGCGGCCTCTTGCTCGGTCGATCCTCTATCCATGGCGCGCCAGGTTCTCATTGTCGACGACGAGCGATTGAGCCGATTCCTCACCCAGTCCATCCTCGAGAAGCTGGGCTTCCAGGTGGAGCTCTGCGACGACGGTCGGGGGGCAGTCGACGGTGAAGCCACCGGCGACTTCGCCGCCATCTTCATGGACTGCCAGATGCCCCACATGGACGGCTTCCAGGCCACGGCGGCCATACGCCGCCAGCAGGTCGCCACCCGAAGCCCCCGCACACCGATCATCGGCCTCAGTGCCCGGTCGATGGACGGTGACGACGAGGTGGCCCTGTCGAAAGGCATGGACGCCTACATCACGAAGCCGCAGAGCGTCCGCACGGTGCGGGCTGCGCTCGCCCAGGTGGGCATCGAGGTCGACGGCGGCCGCCCGACCTTCCGGTAGCACCGCGGGCAGGACGATCAGGTCCTGGCCCGCCAGGCCCAGGCCAAAGCGCGGCCGGACTGGCGCAGGCGGGCAGTGCTCGTCCACGCCGAGTGGCCCGAGGGCCGGGGGGAGCGGACCACGGGCACCGAGGCGGCCCGGATGCGGGCCGCCCCTATGCCGGCCACGATGCTCGGCGGCGACAGGGTGAGCAGGGTGTCCCGCGACGGGCGGTCCAGGGCCAGGAACGCGCCGGCGTCGCGTGGCACGCCGGTGAGCCGGGCCATGGCGGCGCGGTGCACCGTGCCGGTCAGCAGGCGGCTCCGGCTCTCGTAGGCGCCCCGGCGGCCGGCGAAGACCACGCCGGCGTCGCCCTCGGCCAGCCGGGCCAGGAGGGTCGGCACCGCCTCGGGCGGATCCTGCAGGTCGGCGTCGAGGCAGACCCAGGCATCGGCCCCGCCCTCCGGCGCAACGGCCAGGCCGGCCAGCAGGGCCCGGTTCTGGCCCACGTTGGCCGTGAGGGTGGTCACCGAGAGCCGGGAGTCGGCGACGGCCAACCCGTGGGCGACGGCCAGGCTGTCGTCGGGCGAGGCGTCGACGACGAACCGCAGCGTCCAGGACACGTCGACCTGGTCGAGCGCGGAGGCCACCCGGCGGGCCAGCTCGTCGAGGGTCGGGGCGTTGCCGTAGACAGGGGTGACCACGGCCACCTTCACGCCGTCTCGGCCTCCCAGCAGTGGGCCAGGCCGTCGTCGAGGGCGACCTTGGGCTCCCAGCCGAGGAGATCGGCGGCCAGCGAGGGGTCGCACACCCACGCGCCCGTGTCCCAGCTGCGGCCGGGATGAGCCCCCACCGCGACCTGCACCCGCCGCCCGGACGCCCGCTCGACCGCCGCCACCAGCTCCTCGTTGGCCGTCTGCCGACCGGTGCCGACGTTCAGGACCTGGCCGGACGGGACGTGGTCGGCGGCGGCGGCCCGCACGGCGGCTTCGACCACGTCGTCGACGTGGATCCAGTCCCGGCGCATCCCGGGTGCGGTGAGGGGCAGCACGTCGCCGGTGCGGGCGGCCCGCAGCGCGGTGGGGACCAGCCGGCCAGGGTGGTCACCCGGCCCGTAGACCTGGAAGGCCCGCAGGACGGTGGCCCGGACGCCTCGGGCCGCGGCTGCGGCGGTCACCAGGAGCGATCCCGCGGCCTTGGTCGCCCCGAAGAAGCTCTCCGGGCGCAGCGGGGTCGACTCGTCCATGGGCGCCTCGGAGCGGCCGTACTCGGTGGACGAGCCCAGGCGGACCACGGCCCGGCAGCGGTCGTCGAGACCGTCGACCAGCCATGCCCCGCTGGCCGCGTTGACCGCCATGGTCGCCGCCCGCTGGGCCGGGGTGGCCGCCGCCCGGGCTGCGGCAAGGAGGAACACCACGTCGGGGGAGACGCGGCAGGCCAGCGCCACCGCGGCGTCGCGGTCGGCCAGGTCGACCGGGATGGCGGTCACCCGGGGGTCGAGCCCGCTGATGACCGAGCCGGGACGGACGGTGCCGGCCACCTCCCAACCGTCGTCCGCCAGCCGGGCGCCCAGGTGGGCGCCGAGGAACCCGCCCGCCCCGGTGACCAGCGCTTTCATACCGCTTGTTCCTGCCCGAGGAGGCCGACGGCGGCGGCCAGCTCCGCGTGCTCGGCGACCACGTGGGCGGCAGGGCGCTGCCGGGCCGTGCCGGCCGCGGCCAGGATCCGCGGCACCTCGACGGCCAGGTCCCGCCCGGCGGTGTCGGCCCAGAACGAGCGGCGCAGGAACGTGAACGAGGCGCCCACCCGGGCCAGGGCGCCCAGGACGAGCCGGCAGGGAACCGGGGCGCCGTCTTCCGGCCGGGTCAGCCCGGCCACGCCGAACGGGATGCCCGCGGCGATGGTGGCTCCCGCCACCCGGTCCACCGTGCCGTCGACCAGCGGGGCGAAGAGCGAGCTGCCGCCCCGGTCGATCATGAGGTCGTTCAGGCCGACGTAGACCCGGGACAGCGGGCGGGCGACGAGCGAGTCCACCCGCCGGACGGCGTCGGTGGTCTCGACCAGGATGCCGAGCCGGCACCGGCCGTCCACCACGTCGAGGGCGGCATCGACCTCCTCGGGCCGGCGCACCATGGGCAGGAGGACCTCGTCGGCGCCGAGCCCGATGGCGAGGTCGATCTCGGCAGGCGTCCACGCCGACCAGCGGTTCACCCGGCACAGGACCACGCCGGACTGCGCGGCCCGCACTGCCGCCAGGTCGGCCGGGGTGTCGGCGTTGATCTGGGTGTCGGCCCCGGCCTGGCGGGCCCGCTTGCCTCGCCGCTCCCAGTCCACCACCACGCCTGTCGCCCCCGCGCCGACCACCGACCGGGCCGCCGCAGAATTGTTGGCGAAGGCGAAGAGATTTATGTAGGCGACCCTATCATCGCCGTCGGCCCTGCCGGCATGTGCCCGCTGGCGACCATCCACCACTTTGGGTGAACAGAGGTGCACCATTTGTTCATGCGGACGGAGGTTCGGTACCGGGTCACTGTGCCGTTTCGAGTAGACGTCGCAGGCGCCGAGTTGGAGATGCTGGTCCTGGCGGCGCAGCCGGACGGATGCGTCGGCATCGACCTCGATTCGGGCGCCTTCGTGCGGGCCATCTATCCCACCGACAGTGGCGAACCGCTCGAGGCGTTCGACATCACCACCGCGCCGATCGGGCCGCCGTTGGATCCGCCCGACATCGTCCGCCCGGAAGCGGTGCCTCTCGCCGCCGCCCCCGAGCGGGTGGGCAGCCTCAGCCCCAAGAAGGCCGAGCGCTACCTCCAGGCCCTGCGCCATCCGGCCCACGGGCCCCTCCTCGGGTTTGCGGCGGTCAGCGTCCCGTACTGGACGTTCGTGGGCGACCGGCCCTCGCTGGCCCTCCTGGACCCCTCCGAGGGGCCGCTGGTGCTGGCCACCCCCACCGGCTACGAGTGCCGATTCGGGTGGCAGGGCACGGTCCACCAGTTCCCCTTGGGGGACCGCCGGCTCGCCGCCGAGCTGGTGGGGCTTCGCCGCCGCCGCTCCTCGCCGCGGGAGCTGACCCGCATCCTGGGCTACCGACCGGGGCGCCTGCTCATCGTGGTGGCCGGGCCGGTCGACGGAACGTGCACCAAGCAGGTCGCTGCCCTCCTCCCGGGGCGGTAGACCGGCCCGGGAGGCCGGTCCCGACGACTCGCGGCCCTAGCGGTCGAAGAGGGCGGCCAGGTCCAGGCTGAAGCCCGGGAGGAGCGGGGTGGTCAACGACTCCCCCACCTCCAACTCCAGCTCGACGTCGAACTCCGCGGCCTCGGGTGACGAGCGCCGGTAGACCAGCACCGTGTCCGACGCGGTGTCGACCAGCCAGAGCTCGGTGAGGCCGAGCCGCTCGTAGGTGCGCTTCTTGACACCCACGTCGTACCGCCACGTCGACGGGGAGCGGACCTCCACGGCAAGGGCTGGTGGGCCCACGATCCGCTTGGCCTCCCGAGCCGGCTTGTCGTCGTCCGGCACCCACCAGACATCCGGGGCATAGACGTTGAGGTCGTCCAAGTGCACGTCGACCGGCAGTCCCGCCTCCCCATGGCCCGGGTTCTCCCGGAGCCAGGCCGTCAACACGAAGTAGATCTCCCCCGCGATCCTCTGATGGCGCAGGGCCGCTTCTGTCACCACGATCTCCCCGTTGATCAACTGCGTCCGCTGTTCGGTGGGGGGAAGGGCGAAGTACTCGTCGGCCGTGAGGCGCGTCGAAGTCAGAGCCATACCGAAAGCCTACGACCCGGGTGGGACAGCCGGGTTACTTGGAGGCGCGGGCGGCCAGGTACTCGGCCATGGCCCAGCCGAAGCCGATCAGCGTGTCGCCCCGGGGGCGGTCGAGATCGGCGAAGAAGGCGACGACGGCGGGGTCGAGCCCGGAGGGGTCGACGCACTCGTGGTCGAGCGCCGGCGGCGTGTCGCCCGTGCCGATGATGAGGAAGGTGCGGTCGTCGACCCGGCCCTCGGCGCCGAAGCGCTTGGCCAGGCGGCGGCCCCAGGCCCGCTCCTCGCCCGACGCCTTGTGACCGGGGCGGGGGACGATGTCCTCCAGGCCCTCGAAGGCGGCGAAGCCTGACGGGTCGAGGAAGCGGGTGCCGACCAGCACGTCCTCGTCGGGGAAGGCCAGGACGGCCCGGCGCAGCTGCTCGCCGATCAAGGAGCGCAGCACCGCGTCACGGCGAGGGCTCCGCTTCACCGACGCCATCCCGATGATGACCGAGGGGGTGCCCCCGATGCGCTCGAGCGTGCAGAACGAGAAGGCGCTGAGCTTGACCCCATCGCGCACCTGGGTGACCAGCACCCATTCCTCGACCTGCTTGGAGAGGATCCCGACGTCGTAGCCGGCGGTGCCGTCGGCGCAGATGTCGGCCATCTCCGAGAGCTCGGAATCGCTCAACCCCGTGCAGTCTTTGGTCTCTGCCTGTAGTGCCATGGGTCGGCCGTGCTCCCCCTGTATGTTCGCGGGTTACCCCACTAGTCCATTCGCTCCGAGCAGTTCGCGCAACTCGGCGACCAGCCCGTTCCCCGCGTGCACCCGGAACTCGTCCGGAAGTCGCAGGATGGTCGAGTCTAGATGGACGAGGACGGGCTGGTCCCCTGGGTGCTCGCGGAGCACCTCCTTGAGGCGGGTCAGGCACGTCGGAGTCAGGGCTGAGGGGTCGAGCTTGATCCGCACCGGACGGCTGTGCTCGGGGCTCAGGTCGGGCCGCTTCAGCTCCATGCAGATGATCTTGGCCGGCTCCTCCCGCAGGTCGATCCGGCCCTTGACGCACACCACGGCGTCGTCGGAGAGCAGGGCGCCGTAGTCGAGCATGGTCCTGGGGAACACGAACACCTCGATGGCCGACTGCAGATCCTCGAGGACGAACGTGGCCATGAGATCGCCCCGCTTGGTGTACTTGCGGGACAGCGAGGTGACCACGCCGCCCACCCACCGCATCTCGCCGTCGCGCAGCTCCCGCAGGTCGTTGATGGTGCAGTCGGTGTGGCGGCGGAGGGAGGACTCGACCCCGAACAGGGGGTGGCTGCTGACGTAGAGGCCCAGCATCTCCTTCTCGTGCGCCAGCCGCTCGGGCGGGTCGAACTCGAGGTCGGGGATGGGCATGCGCTCCTCGAGGGCCGACCCCGGCCCCTCGGCCAGATCGCCGAAGAGGGATTGGATGCCCAGGTCGCGCTCGCGCCGGCGGGCCAGGGTGCGGTCGATCACCTGCTCGAAGACCATGAGCAGGCCCCGGCGGGGATGGCCGAGGGAGTCGAACGCCCCGGCCTTGATCAGCGACTCCACCGACCGCTTGTTGAGGACCATGGGGCTGACCCGCAGGCAGAAGTCGTAGAAGTCGGCGAAGGCCCCGTTGACGTCGCGCTCGGAGACGATCTGGGCGACGAGGCCCTCGCCCACGTTGCGGATGGCCGACAGCCCGAAGGGGATCTTTCCTTCCACGGCGACAAAGTCCGACATCGACTTGTTGAGGTCGGGCACCATGACCTCGACGCCCATGGTGCGGCACTCGGCCAGGTAGACGGCGGTCTTGTCCTTGTCGTCCTTGACCGACGTGAGCAGGGCGGCCAGGTACTCGACCGGATGGTTGGCCTTCAGCCAGGCCGTCTGGTAGGCGACCATGCCGTAGCAGTAGGCGTGGGCCTTGGGGAAGGCGTAGTCGGCGAACGGCTCGATGACGTCGAACAGGGCGGTGCCCAGCGCCGAGCCGTACCCGGTGGTCTCGCAGGCGGCGACGAACTTGTCGCGTTCGGCCGCCATGAGGGCCCGTACCTTCTTTCCGCAGGCCTTCCGGAGGTTGTCAGCGTCCTGCAGGGAGTAGCCCGCGAAGCGCTGGGCCACCCGCATCAGGCTCTCCTGGTAGATCATGAGGCCCTGGGTGTCGCCCAGCACCTCGCCCAGGTCGGGGTGGATGTAGGTGATCGGCTTGCGGCCGTTCTTGCGGTCGGCGAAGTCGTTGTGCATGTTGGCCGCCATGGGCCCGGGCCGGTACAGGGCGACGAGCGCCCCGATGTCGTCGAAGCAGGTGGGGGCCAGCGACCGGATGAGGGCCCGCATGGGCCCACCCTCGAGCTGGAAGACGCCGACCGAATCGCCCCGGCGCAGCATCTCGAAGGTCTTCTCGTCGTCGAGGGGGAGGTGGTCGATGTCGACCCGCCGGCCGGTGGTGGCCTCGATCAGGTCGAGCGCCTTCTCGATGACCGAGAGGTTGCGCAGGCCCAGGAAGTCCATCTTGAGCAGGCCCAGGTCGGCGACGCCGTGCATCTCGTACTGGGTGACGATGGGCGCGTTGGCGATGTCGCCGTCGGGCCCGGGCTTCCGCTGGACGGGCAGGTACTCGGTGAGCTCTTCCCGGGTGATGACCACGGCCGCGGCGTGGATGCCGTCCTGGCGCCGCAGGCCGGCCAGCCCCCGGGCCACCTCGATGACCTTCTTGGCGTCCGGGTCGGTGTCGTGCAGCTCCCGGAGGTCGGAGGCCATCTTGTAGCCCTCCTCGTAGCCCGGGGTGAGCTCGAGGCAGGCGGGCAGCGGGGTGTCGCGCCCCATGACCAGGGGGGGCATGGCCTTGGCGATCCGGTCGCCGACGGCGTAGGGGTAGCCGAGGACGCGGGCGGCGTCGCGCACCGCGGCCCGGGCCTTGATGGTGGAGAAGGTGACGATCTGGGCGACGTGGTCGGGCCCGTACTTCTCCGCCGCGTACTTGATCATGTCGCCGCGGTAGCGCTCGTCGAAGTCCATGTCGATGTCGGGCATCTCCTTGCGCCCGGCATTGAGGAACCGCTCGAAGATCAGCCCGTACGTCAGGGGGTCGAGGTCGACGATCTTCAGGCAGTAGGCCACGCAGCAGCCCGCCGCGCTCCCCCGCCCGGGTCCGACCCGGATGCCCTTGTCCCGGGCGTAGGCGATGAGGTCCCAGACGATGAGGAAGTAGGCCGACAGGCCCATGTCCTCGATGACCGTCAGCTCCTTGTCGATGCGCTCGGCGGCGTCGGCCGGGAGCGGCGCGCCGTAACGGGCGTGGGCCCCCTCCATCGTGAGGTGCCGGAGATAGGCCTCCTCGGAGTCGAACCCCTCGGGCACGTCGAAGCGCGGCATCTCCGGCTTGCCGAACTCGATCTCGACGCTGGCCCGCTCGGCGATGAGCAGGGTGTTGTCGCACGCCTCGGGGACCTCGGCGAAGAGGGCCCGCATCTCGGCCGCCGTCTTCAGGTAGTGCTGGTCGGTCTCGAAGCGGAACCGCTTGGGGTCGTCGACCTGGGCGCCGGTCTGGACGCACAGGAGGGCGTCGTGGGCGACGGAGCCCTCCTGGTGGACGTAGTGGCTGTCGTTGGTGGCCAGCAGGGGGAGGTGCAGGTCGCGGGCGATCTCGATCAGGTGGCGGTTGGTGCGGTGCTGGGTCTCCATGCCGTGGTCCTGCAGCTCCACGTAGAGCCCGTCGGGGCCGAAGATGTCGCTCAGCCGGGACGTGAGCTTGGTGGCCAGGGGGACGTCGTCGCGCAGCAGGGCCTGGAGGACGACGCCGCCCAGGCAGCCGGTGGTGGCGATGACGCCCTCGTGGTGGCGTTCCAGCAGCTCCCAGTCGACCCGGGGCTTGTAGTAGTAGCCCTCCAGGTAGGCGGCCGAGGACAGCTTGAGCAGGTTCTTGTAGCCGGGGTTGGTCTCGGCCAGGAGGGTCAGGTGGTAGTAGAGCTTCTCGCCCTCGCCGCCCTCGCCACCGGTGTCGTCGACCCGGCCCCGACGGACCGGGCGCTCGAAGCGGCTCTCTCCCGCCATGTAGGCCTCGGTGCCCAGCACCGGCGTGATCCCCGCCTTGCGCGCCGCCCGGTAGAAGTCGAGGACGCCGTACATGTTGCCGTGGTCGGTGATGCCGATGGCCGGCTGGCCGTCGGCCGCGGCCGCCGCCACCACCTCGTCGATCCGCGCCGCCCCGTCGAGCATGGAGTACTCGGTGTGGACGTGAAGATGGGCGAAATCCCCCACCGGCTACCCCTTCTGCCGGCTTCCCCGCCGCCTCGGGACGAGACTGTGGAGAACCTGTGTCGAGTTACAGAGGTGTCATTCTACCGAAACGCGCCGGGCGCCGGGTGGCCGCCGGTGGGGCCACAATGGCGCATGGTCGACGTGGTGGTCCGATGACCGATCCGGTGGCGATCCTGGCCTCGGCGTCCAGCATCCTGGTGGTCGACTGGCCGACCCGCGACGTGCCCGACGCCCTGGCCCGGGCCGGCCTCGAGGTCGTCGTCCACGGCGGCCCCGGGCCGGAGGACTACGTCGCCTACGAGGTGGTGGACGGCGACGTGGTCGAGCGCCGGACCGGCCGGGCACCGGAGCAGGCCGACGTGGTGTACACGTACCGGCCGCTCGACGAGCTCCCGGAGATCGTCGAGCACGCGAGGGCCATCGGCGCCCGTGCGGTGTGGATCCATTCGGGTCTCACGGCCGGCGGCGAGGAGTACCCCACCGGCTCGTGGCTGGCCGACGAGGATGCCGCGGCCGCCAGGGCCATCGTCGAGTCGGCCGGACTGGCCTATGTCGACAGTCCCTACATCGCCGATGTGGCCCGCGGGCTCGGCGGTGGTTAGGCCTGCCGCGCCACCCGCCAGGACCAGACGATGAGCGGGACCTGGAGCGGCACGCGGGCCCAGGCCACAGCGGCCGAGCCCAGGGGAAATGACGCGCCGGAGATGCCACCGTCGAGTGCCATCTTGACGTTGGCCGGGAACACGGCGACGAACACCGCCACGGCCGCATAGGCGCCGGCCCGACGGGTCCTGGGATGAGCCACCAGCGCCGCGCACCCGATCTCGGCCACGCCACTCCAGCGGACCCAGAACGCCGGATCGCCCAGGAGCTGGGGCACGATCCGTCGATAGGAGTCCGGCACCACGAAGTGGGCGGCGCCGGCTACCGCAAGGAGGGAGGCCAGGGCGAGGGCTGAGCCCGACGACCGGCGGGACTGGACGAGCTCGGTCATCTCGTTGGTGTTCGGCGCCCGGCGCCCCGCCGTATGGGAGTGGCGGCGGCGTCGTCCGGGGAGCACGCGGTAGCGTCCTGCCGCGAGCGGGAGGGATGCCTTCGGGCGCCTCCGGGCGGAGCAGCGCATGGCCCTGCGATGGTTGATCGATCCCTGGAGGCGGATGTCATGCGTACCTCCGAGTGCGGCAATGCCGCTTCAAAGCGACCTCCCTCCCGCTCGCCGCTCGATGCTCAGGTCTCCCGCTCGCCGCTCGAGACCCTGGTGTCGGACGACCCGTGGATCGACGCAGTGGAGCTGTTCCGCGCCCGCTGCCCGCGCCGGCGGGACCGGATCGCCGAGTACGAGGCGCTGCTGGCCACCGGCGCCCACCTGCGGATCGGCGCCGACGTGCTCGAGGGTCGCCACCGGCCGGCGCCTCCGGTGGAGGGGTGGCTCAACAAGGCCGACGGTCGGAAGAAACGGGTGTTCCAGTACCCGTCCGCCGACGAGCTGCTCTTCCGGACGGTGAACCGCCTCCTGCAACCCGCCGCAGCCCAGGCCGCGTCGTTGTGGTGCCGGTCGTTCCTGCCCGGGGGCGGCGCCCGTTCCGCCTTCCGAGGCGTGCTGGCCGACCAGGCCCTCGACGCCAAGGCCGCCCTGCGCTTCGACGTGCGCGACTACTTCAACTCCATCGACGTCGCCGATCTCCTGGCCCGCTTGCCCGAGCCGTTCGGCGACGGGCCGGTGCGGTCGCTGCTGGACAACGCCCTTCTCGATCCGCGGGTCGAGTGCGGTGGCCGGGTCGTCGACGGGGGCCGCAAGGGGGTCATGGCCGGCACGCCGCTGGCGCCGCTCCTGGCCACGCTGTACCTGCGCGACCTCGACGGGGAGGTCGCCGGCACCGGCGCGACATACGCCCGCTACAGCGACGACATGGTCGCCCTCACGCCGCCCGAGGACCGGGCCGGGCTCGAACGGCTGGTCCGCTCGCGGCTGGCGGAGCGCGGGTTGGAGGTCAACGAGGCCAAGTCGGCGGTGGCCGCGCCGGGCGAGCCGTGGGATTTCCTCGGCTTTCGCTACTCCGCCGGCGCGATCGGCCTGGCGCCCATCACCGCCCGCAAGCTCAAGGCCCGGTCGACCCGGCTGGCCAGGGGGCTGCTGCGGTGGCGGGAGCGGACCGGGGCGAGCGGAGACCGGACCCTTGCCGCCTTTCTCCGCCGGACCAACCGGCGGCTCTACGGCGTACCCGGCGAGCGCAGCGACTTCTCCTGGGCCACGTGGTTCCTGCCCATGATCGACGGTCCCGAGGGGCTCGACGCGCTCGACGAGCACGTACGGCGGGAGGCGCGCTACGCGGTGACGGGTCGCCGTACGGCCCGCACCCGCCAGTGCGTGCCCTATGAGTCCCTGGTCGCCGCCGGCCACGTGCCCCTCGTCACCGCCTTCTGGGCCATGGACCAGGGCCCTGCCACCTACGAGGCGCTGGTCAGCCGGCGGGCCCGCCTTCGCTGACCCTCACCCGGCGGCGAGCTGGGCGGCGGCGGCGAACGTGAGGTCGGACCGCGCCGAATCGTCGATGCCGTTGGTCTCCAGCACCACCCTCCGGTCGCCCTCGACGAGGAACACCAGCGCCCTCCCGTCGGAGAGCGACGCCTGCGACGCGCCGGCGATGCCTGGCACGGGCGAGGCTCCTCCCGGCGGCTGCCAGGCCAGGTGCTCGGGATAGAGCTGGTAGTAGAGGCCCACGGACCGCTCGCCCGCCGTCCACCGCCGGCCCATGCCGAACGGCTCCTCGAGCACCTCGCTCCTCGTGGTGTGGGGCACCCCGGCCCGGTCGCGGTCGGCGATGGGCAGGACCGCAGCCGGATCGGTGAGACCCTGCTCCCGCCATCCCGGTCGACCGAGCATCCCGGGCACGTACGACGTGCCCATCCGGGGGTCGGTGGCGGCCACGGCCGTGGGCGCCCCTCCGTCCCGAGGTTCGCCTTCCGACGCCGCCGAGCGGGCCCGGGCTTCCTGCAACGCGTCCTCGGCCGCCTCGCGTGCCTGTTCGGCCACACCCTTGGCCTGCTCGGCCAGCTTCTTGGCCCGGTCGAGAAATCCCACGTCCGAACGCTAGCGCCATCGCCCCGCGGGCGGCGCGGTCCGGGCTCGCCGTGCTGAACTGCGGGCCATGGCCCTGCCGTTCGACGAACGCCCGCTCGATTCGACGCCGGTGCACACCGAGGCGCTGCCCGACACGCCGCAGCGGGACCGGCGCATACCGGCCGGGGCGTGGCTCGAGGCGCCGGCGGAGCTCCTGCGCCTCGGCGAGGACTTCGGCGGCCGGGAGGCCGGGTACATCCGCCGCATCCACGGCTGGCTGCTGTGGCGGTCGGGGCCACCGTCGGGAGGCGACGCCCGCTACCTGGCCGTGGCCGCCGACGAGCCCTCGGTCCAGCACGCCTTCCGCCTCCTCGCCGACGGCTCGGGACAGGGAGCAGGCCCGAGCGGCACCGTCCACGACCGGTTCCGGGCGTGGAAGGAGGACCTGCGCGACCATGCCCGCTGAGGTCGTCGATCAGGAGGTGGGCCAGCCGTCGGGCAGCGTGATCAGGCCGTCGACCGCTCCCAACCACTCATAGGCGAACGCGGGACCCAGCGAGGTCGTCACCTCGACCCTGCGGTACAGCCGGCCCACGTCCTCGATGCGGTCGAGCTCCTGGATGGCCTCGGCGGCATGGTCCGGGTCGAGGGTCACCAGGACCCCGGGGACCAGGCCCGCCGCCGGCCCGCCGGCGACGTCGAACTGCACAGCCGGGTAGCCGTGACCGGTGTCCCACATGCGGCCCCGGGCGGTGACCCGCTCCCAGGAGACGGCGTAGCCGGCCAGGGCCGGCCACAGCGGCTCGCCGGGCATCAGGGTGCCGTACACGAAAAGCCGGATCAGCCGATGCTGTCACAGACGCGGACGACGGCCCGCGGTGAGAAGGAACCACGGGCCGTCGTGTCGCACACGATCGGCCCCGGCTGTGGCGATGGCCGCAGCCGGGGCGTAGAGCGAAGGGCTAGGACTGCACCGGCCGGCGGGAGCCGACCAGTAAGAGCACGCCACCCAGGGCCAT
>CADCTB010000115.1 GCA_902805665.1 uncultured Acidimicrobiales bacterium | reverse complement strand
GACGAGGTGGACAGCCGCTGGCCCCTGTTCGCCCCCAAGGCCGTGGAAGCCGGCTTCCGGTCGGCCCACGCCCTCCCCATGCGCCTCCGGGGCCAGACCATAGGAGCCCTGAACATGTTGAGGGTGGACGAGGGGCCGATGCTCGAGACCGATGTCGTCGCCGCCCAGGCCCTCGCCGATGTGGCCACCATCGCCATCCTCCAGCACCGGGCCGTGTCTGATGCCCAGGCCCTGAACGAGCAGCTGACCCAGGCCCTCACCACCCGGATCGTCATCGAACAGGCAAAGGGCGTGGTGGCCGAACGAGCCGAGGTCGACATGGAGCAGGCCTTCGCCCGGCTGCGCCGGCACGCCCGCAACCACAACCTGCGCCTGGCCGACGTCGCCAACGCCGTCAGCACCAAGGTGCTGGCGGTGACCGCCCTCGACGCCTGACCCGTCCCGCTCGGCCGGGCCGGGCATCGTGGATGTGAGGTCGGCCGCGGTCTACGTTCGACCGCTGTGACCAGGCGTGACCCGTGGGCCGGCATCCTTTCCGGGCCCGTCGACGGCCCGGCCCGGCTGCGGGCCACCTATCCCGAGGTGCGCGCCGCCCCGGGGTTGCGGGCCCGCCACCGGGGGAGCGGGTTCACCGGCACGCTGGCCCGTTGGGAGCGCGACGGCCTGGTGTTGCGGGGAGCCAGTGGCTTGGAGCGGATCTTCGTCGCCACGCCCGGCGGCTTCGACGTCGAGGGACGGGCGGTCACGCTGGTGCAGCCGCCCGTCGCCCGGGTGGAGGACGGCCCGGCTCCGGTCACGGCATCCGGCTCGCTGGCCCTGGCCGGGCAGCGGGCACGCGTGGCCCGGGCCAGTCGCATCCTGGTCGAGGGGGTCCACGACGCCGAGCTGGTGGAGCGGGTATGGGGCGACGACCTGCGGGTGGAGGGGGTGGTGGTCGAGCGGCTCGACGGCATCGACGACCTGGCCGCGGTCGTCCGCGCGTTCGGGCCCGGCCCGACGTGCCGCCTCGGAGTGCTGGTCGACCACCTCGTACCCGGCAGCAAGGAGGCCCGCCTCGCCACCGAGGTGCGCCATCCACACGTGCTCGTGACGGGGACCCCGTTCGTCGACATCTGGCAGGCGGTGAAGCCGGTCGTCGTCGGCATCCCCGGCTGGCCGGAGATCCCCAGAGGCGTCGACTGGAAGACGGGTGTCTGCGCGGACCTGGGCGTCGATCCGACGACCATGTGGCCGAGGATCCTCGCCTCGATCCGGTCCTACGCCGATCTTGAACCGGCCCTGGTGGGAGCGGTCGAGCGGCTGATCGACTTCGTCACCGAGCCCGACTGAGCAGGTGGTCGCGGTCATGACCACCCAGGTGTGACGGGCGAGGGGCGGCGGCTGTCATCCTGGTCCCGGCATGGACCCCGACACCGCTCCGCCTTCCGAGGACCAGGTGGTCGACCGCCTGCACCGCCATCTGCGCAGCTGGCTGGGCGCCTGGCCCCCGGCGGACGAGCTGACGATCGTGGGCTCCGTCCGGCGGGAGGAGCCGGGGTGGGACGGGGCGATCCGGCCGTTCGCAGGCGTCAGCACCCCGGAGGGGACCGTCCTCTCCGTGGCTCCCGACCGCCTGGAGGCGGTCCGAGCCGCCGGCGCTGACCTGGAGAAGGCGCTCGAGGCGCTGCCGGAGGCTTTGGGCCAGCCGGGGGGGGTGGTGGGCCGGGGCGTCTACCGGTACGCCGTGGCGCCACCGGAGGGCGACGACGGGATCGGCGAGTGGGTGCCTTCCGATCAACCCGACGTACCGGCGTGGTTGCGGCCATTCGGGGGAAAGGTCCTCGTCGTGCGCGAGGACGGGCAGTACGTCGCCGGCTTGGGGATCAAGCGCCATGACGAGCTGGGCCAGGAAGTGGCAGTGGCCACCGAGGAGCCCTGGCGGGGCCGTGGCCTGGCCCGGGCCCTCGTCAGCCGGGCGGCAGTCGACATCCTCCGGAGGGGCGGGGTGCCCATCTATCTGCACGGCCGGGCCAACGCAGCGTCGGCCCGCGTGGCCGAAGCCGCCGGCTTTCCCGATCGAGGGTGGCTCATCCTCGGCCTTCCCACCGCGAGCTGAAGCTTTTGTGGCCTCGCGAGGCGTCGGCCTCTAGTCTCCCCAACCGAACGATCCTGGGGGGGAACACCACGTAGATGTTCGAGACGGAGCTTCGACGCGACGGCACGCCTGCACGTGCTGCTGTCGAAACTCTGCCGGCCGGCGGGCGGCAGGCAACGGCCCCGCCAGGGTCACCTCTCAGCCGGCGGGACCGGTGGTTCCCGTTCCTCGCCTTCGGCGCAGTGGCGGGCGTGGTGGTGGTCGTCTCGATCCTGGCCCACGCCTACCTGCCCCGGCTCCATCCGTTCCACCGTCAGCTGCAGGGCGACCGCTGGGTCGACGCCTTCGGTTGGTGGGACGGCTGGTGGTACGTGGGCATCGCCCGGCGGGGCTACTGGTTCTTCCTGCCCGACCAGCAGTCGCCGGTGGCCTTCTTCCCCGCCTATCCCCTGGCGATGCGGTTCCTGGGGCGGATGGTCGGCGGCCCCCTTGTGGCCGGGTTCCTGCTGACCCTCGCCTGTGGGCTTGGCGTCGCCGTGATGTTCCACCGGTGGTGCGTGGCCAAGATCGGCCCGGCCAAGGCTCGTCTCGCCGTCCTGCTGCTGCTGCTCTACCCCTTCGCCTTCTACCTGATGGGGGCGGTGTACGCCGACGCTCTGTTCATCGTGGCGGCCTTGGCCGCCTTCCTGGCCCTGGAGAAGGACCGGCCGGTGCTGGCCGGCCTGGCCGGCATCGTCGCCACCGCCAGCCGTCCGGTCGGAGCGGCGCTGGTGCTGGGGCTGTGGGTGCTCTACCTCGAGCGCAACGGTGTCCTGCGCCGGCTCGGTGCTCGGGCCGAGAGCCGCCCCGGCTTCCGGGCCGTCCTGAGCCGGGTGCGGCCGGCCCACGGTGGTCTCCTCCTGGCCCCACTGGGACTCGTCGCGTTCTGCGGCTTCCTGGCCGTGCGCTTCGGGGAACCATTCGCCTTCTTCGACGTGGCCGGAGCGCTGGGCTGGGACCAGCCGCCCGGTGCTCACACATGGTTCAAGGTCCACTGGGTCAAGGCCATGTGGAACGGGCCCTGGACCGACGGGCACTTCGGGCACCTGGCGATCAACGCGGTGGCGACGATCATCACCGTCGCCTTCATCCCTTCGGTGTTCCGGCGCCTGGGCTGGGGCTACGGCGTCTACGTCACGATCGCGGTGGTGGCCACCGCGGCGGCCACGAAGGACTTCGTGGGGATGGGCCGGTACTCCCTCGCCGCGTTTCCGTGCTTCGCGGTCGCGGCGGAGATGCTCTTCCGGCGGCCCCGGTTGGCGCGGGCGGTCATGGCCGTTTCCGGCGTCGGTCTCCTGGTCCTCACCCAGCTGCACGCCCGGGGCACGATCGTCAGCTGAGGGGCGTGAGCGACTGAGCCACGGTGGACGGCGCCACGCCGAAGGTCGTGCCTCCGACCAGCGTCAGGAGCTCGGTTCCGACCCGCTCCACCGAGAGTCCGTGGCGGGGCGTGGGCAGCGGCGGGAGGGCCGACCAGGCCTGCGCCACCAGGTCGTAGGCCTCGACCTCTCCGTAGGCGCCGCTCGGGTCCTCGCCGCCGGCGACGACGAGCCGTCCGCCGACCATGGCGGCTCCCTGGCCGCCGCGGGCGGTGGGCATGGCGGGGAGACGCTCCCAGCCGCCGGTGACGGGGTCGAAGCGCTCCAGCGCGGCCGAGACGGCCCCCGGCGACAGGAACCGCCCGCCGACGGTGAACAGAGACCGGCCGTCGGACGCAGCCGACAGGTGATCCCGGCGGGTGGGGATGGCCTCGGCGTCACGCCAGCCCGACCCGTCGAAGATCTCGGTGGGCCCGAGCAGGGCGGCGGTGTCGCGGCCACCGGCCAGGACCAGCACGTCGCCCACCACGGCCACGGCCGCCGCGCCCCGTGGCCGGCGCAGACGGGGCAGGTCGACCCAGGCCCCGCCGCGGAGGGCCAGCACGCGGTCGGTGGGCCGGTCGTACAGCGCCGC
Source organism: uncultured Acidimicrobiales bacterium (assembly GCA_902805665.1). Lineage (GTDB taxonomy): Bacteria > Actinomycetota > Acidimicrobiia > Acidimicrobiales > AC-14 > CADCTB01. Next base: position 19,103 of record CADCTB010000115.1, on the reverse strand, counting down.
CGAGGCCAGGAAGCCGCCCATGACCACGATCTCACCCTGGTAGGTGGCGGCGGACGCGTGATGGAGGGCCACAGGGAGCGGAGGACCGGGGGCCCAGCTGTCGGCTGCCGGGTCGTAGCTCTCCACCACCGCCGTCGCCCCCGCCCGGGTCAGCCCGCCGATCACCCACACCCGGCCGTCGGCCACGGTGGAGGCCACCTCCTGGCGGGCGGTGGGCGCCGCCGCTCGCCCGGCCCAGGCCGGAGGAGGCGCCGGGAGGGTGGTGGCGGTGGTGGTCGGGTCGACGGTCGCCGGCGTCGTGACGGTCGTCGCCGGACTGTCGCCGGGCGGGGCCGAGGGCGACGGAGTGCCCTCGCTGCAGGCGGTGGCCATCACGAGCAGGACTCCGGCCATCCGGGCAAGGCGCATCGGGTCCACGGTACGGCCGGGCGGGCAGTAGCCTCCACGCGCTGATGGGCCTGGCCGCGTTGGAGTTGGTGGTGATCGACTGGGACGGCCCGGCGGAGGCGCTTTCCGGCCGGCTGGCGCAGCTGCTGGCGCTCGGCGTCGACGTCGTGCTGCACCCGTCGCCCGGTACGAATGCGGCGGCGGCGGCTGTCGGCCAGGCGGACGCGCCGGGTCGGCTGCTGCTGGCACCACCCGAGGAGGGCGACCTTGTCGGGTGGGCCCGGCGACGGCTGCTGGGTCCCGGCGCGCCGGAGGGCGCCGTAGTGAGCGTCGACGACGTCGAGGCCCTGGACGACCTGCTCGTCGCCGGCACCCGCTTCCCGGTGTCGGTCGCCGACCCGTCCTGGCAGCTGGCGGTGGACGGCTCGGATCCCGAGCGCGAGCGCGAGGTCGAGTCGTGGCTCACGGTGGGCAACGGCCGCACTGGCACCCGCGGGTCCCTCGAGGCGCCGGAGCCATCGTCGGTGCCGGCGCTGTACGTGGCCGGCGTCTTCGGGACCGACCCGGAGGGGCAGGCCGGGCCGGAGCTGGTGCGGGGGCCGGAGTGGACAGGGCTGGAGGTCGGAAAGGACGCGGGAGTGGGCCGGCGCCGCACGCTGGACATGCGTCAAGGCGTGCTCTTCGGTGAGGCCACCGGCTTCGGCTCCGCCCGGTACGCGTCGCTCGCCGATCGCCAGGTCCTGGTTCTGCAGTCGGAGGGGGCTCGGACCCGCGACGTCGCGGTGCCGGCAGCAACCGGCGCAGTGCACGCGGTCGATGCGGCCGTCACCGGCCGGGGCGGTCACATACGCATGCAGGGACGGGGCGGGGCCACGGTGTGGTTCGCCTTCTCGACCGACGAGGACGGCGACCGGGCCACCCGACTGGTGGCCGTCGACCGGGAGGGCCCGGCCCACGACGCGCTCACCCGGGCCGAGAGCCAGGGCCCGGCGGAGCTTCTCGCCCGCCATCGCCGGGCCTGGCGGGAACGCTGGCTCGACGCCGACGTGGTGGTCGACGGCGACCCCCAGGCGCAAAGAGATCTCCGGTTCGCCCTCTACCACCTGATGATCGCCGGCGACCCCGAGAGCGACCGGGCGTCGATCGGGGCCCGGTCGTTGAGCGGCCCCGGCTACCGGGGCCACGTGTTCTGGGACACCGAGATCTTCGTCCTGCCGTTCTTCATCTGGACCCATCCCGCCACCGCCCGGGCGCTCCTCGCCTACCGGCACCGCACCCTTCCCGCGGCCCGGGCCAAGGCCGCCCGGCTCGGCTATGAGGGGGCCCTGTACGCGTGGGAGTCGGCCGACACGGGGGAGGAGACGACGCCCGAGTTCGTCTGGCTGCCCGACGGCACCCGCCTGACCATCCTCACCGGCGTCCAGGAGCACCACATCGCAGCTGACGTGGCGTGGGCGGTCTGGCAGTACTGGCAGGTCACCGGCGACGACGGTTTCGTCGAGGACATGGGCGCCGAGATCGTGGTGGAGACGGCACGGTTCTGGGCGTCCCGTGCCGTCCCCGGCGACGACGGCCGGCTGCACATCCGTGAGGTCATCGGCCCCGACGAGTACCACGAGGGCATCGACGACAACGCCTACACCAACGTGCTGGCCGGATGGAACCTCCGGGCCGCCGTCACCCTGTGCGCCCGCTTCCCCGAGGTCGCCGCCCGCCTCGGGGTCACCACCGGCGATCGCGAGAGGTGGCTGAACGTCGCCGACGGCCTGGCCGTGCTGTTCGACCAGGAGACCCGCCTGTACGAGCAGTTCGAGGGCTTCTTCGCCCTGGAGAACATCCGGGCCGTCGACGAGGCGCCGCGGCCCTTCACCGGTGAGATGGTCGTCGGCGTCGACCGGCTGCGGCGCACCCAGGTCGTCAAGCAGGCCGACGTGCTGATGCTCGGGGTCCTCCTGCCCGATCTCTTCGGCCCGCAGGTGCTGGAGGCCAACTACCGCTATTACGAGCCCCGCACGTCCCACGGCAGCTCCCTGTCGCCGGCCATCCACGCGCTGGTCGCGGCGCGCGTCGGCGACCTCGACGATGCCGCCGCCTACTTCGAGCTCGCCGGCGGCGTTGACCTCGACAACCGCATGGGGAACGCGGCCGACGGCGTGCACATCGCCACCATGGGCGGACTGTGGCAGGCGGCAGTGTTCGGCTTCGGTGGCGTGCGCGCCGACGGCGACGCCGTGCGGATCGACCCCCGCCTCCCACCGGCATGGGACGGCTTGACCTTCCCGATCCGGTGGCGGGGAAGCAGGATCCTCATCGACATCCGGGGCGACGCCATGACGCTCGATCTCGACGGTCCGGCGGCGGTGGCGGTCGGACCGGGCCGCGCCACCCAACTTCACGCGGGGCGCTTCGTCGCCCGCAGGGACGGCGACGTTTGGTCATTCGACGCCCACCATGATGGGATGGCCGCGACGGCGCGCCAGCACGACACGGAAAATTCACAGCAGTCCCCGCCTAAGTAGACAGCCGGGGAGAGAGAGAATGAGACCACGATGACTTCCACATCCACCTCACCTTCGGCCAAGTTCCTCACCGCCCAGCGCAGCGAGCTCCTGTCCCGCCGGGAGTCGTACCTGGCCGACATGGCCCGCTCCACCGCCACGGCGCTCGAGCTGACCGAGGACGGCGCCAACCAGGACATGGCCGACGAGGATGGCTTCGGCGAGGGCGACACCCTCAACGTCGAACGTGACCGGCTCCTCGTCGTCGCCAGCGAGGCGAAGGAGCGGGTGGCCGAGATCGACGCCGCTCTGGCCCGGGTCGACGCCGGCACCTACGGCGCCTGCGAGGCCTGCGGCAAGCCCATCCCCGAGGCCCGCCTCGAAGTCGTGCCCGAGGCCACCCTCTGCGTCAACTGTAAGACCGGCGCCTCCCTGCGCCGTAAGTAGTTCCCCGCCGAACCCGGACACTCCGACGATGACCGAGGGCTTCACCATCGGCGTAGAGGAGGAGTTCTGCATCGTCGACGCCGGCACCGGCGAGCTCCGGCCGCTCGGTGAGCGGGTCCTCCCGCTCGCCAAAGAGGTGCTCGACGGGCAGGTGGAGGCCGAGCTCAACCGGTCGCAGATCGAGACCGGGACGCAGGTGTGCAGGACCCTGGCCGAGGTGCGGGCCGAGCTCGACCGCCTCCGGCGGCTGCTCCGGGAGGCGGCTGCCCGGGCCGGCTGCAGCGTGGTGTCGGCGGGAACCCATCCCACCGCCAGTCCCGAGGACTCGAGCATCAACCCGAGCAAGGAGCGCTACCGCCGGCTGGAGCGTGACTTCCAGGCCGTCGCCCGGGAGCAGCTGGTCAACGGATGTCATGTGCACGTCGGCATCCCCGACCGCGACCTTGCCATCGACGTGCTGAACCGCATCCGCCCGTGGCTGCCCACGGTCGTCGCTCTGGCCGCCAACTCGCCGTTCTGGTCCGGCGTCGACAGCGGCTACGCCAGCTACCGCAGCGAGGTCTGGACCCGCTGGCCCCTCACCGGCATGCCGGAACCGCTGGCGTCGCGGGCGGAGTTCGACGGGTTGATCACCGCCCTGCAGGACGTCGACGCCCTCCCGGACGCGACGTTCCTGTATTGGGACGTCCGACCGTCGGCCCGCTACGAGACGCTCGAGTTCCGGGCGGCCGACGCCTGCCTGACCGTCGACGACGCGATCCTGGTGACGGGGCTGTGGCGGGCCCTCGCCCGCACGTGCGCGGCGGAAGCTGAGGCAGGGGTGGCGCCGCCGCAGCTGCGGGGCGAGCTCATCCAGGCCGGGAGGTGGCGGGCTGCCCGCTACGGCGTGGAGGGGACGCTGGTCGACCTGGGCGCGGGGCGTACCGCCCCGGCCCGAGAGGTCGTCGACGGCCTGCTCCTCCATCTCCGCCCCGCCCTCGAGGAGGACGGTGACTGGGACGAGGTGAGCGCCCTGGTGGAACGGGCGTTCGCCGGTGGGAACGGCGCGGTCCGCCAGCGGGCGGCCCTGGCCCGGCGGGGTGACATGGCCGACGTGCTGGAGCTGCTCCTGCGCTGATCCGGCCGGGGTGGCGGGGGTGGCAGTATGGGAGATGCCTCGCAGGTCCCTTGGTGCTTTCGCCGCGGTCATGGCCTCTCTGGCCGGGCTGACGGCGGCGCCGGCGCTCGCCGAACCGGGGCCCGTGCTGGTCATCGAGGGCAAGGGCTTCGGTCACGGCGTGGGAATGGCCCAGGACGGGGCGTATTCCATGGCTGTTGGCGGCGCGTCCGCCGCAGCCATCCTCAGCCACTTCTACCCGGGCACGGCCATCGCCCGCCGCAGCGCCACCGTGCGGGTCGGCGTCCACGAGTCACCCGGGCCGGTGGCGGTCATGCTGGCCGCAGGAGGCGAGGTCCGCGACGCACCGTCTGGAGCGCAGTCACCGGGGTTCCCGGTGACGGTGAGCCCGGGGGGCAGCGTCTCGCTGGCATTCGAAGGAGGGAAGTACAAAGCGACGCCGCTGTCGGGCGCGGCGATCACCCGCGTCGCCCCTCCCGTCACCCCCGCCCCGACGACGCCGCCGGCGGCCCCGGCGGCCCCGCCGACCACTGCTCCGGCCACCCCTCCCACCACCGGCCTGCTCGACCCGCTGCTCCAGGCGCTGGCGCCCACCACCGTGCCGCCGACCACGGCGGCCCCCGCGGCCGCGGCTGCAGCCGCGAACGCCGTGCCCGCGTCGCAGAAGGACGCCTTCTCCGGCCGGGCGCTGTGGGTGGTCCCCAAGGGGGACTCGACGGTGTCGCTACCCGCCACCGGCCGGAGCTACCGGGGCACCATCGCCGCCGGCGCCGCCGGCGCCGGACTGAGTCTCACCAACGAGGTCGACGTCGAGCAGTACGTCCGGGGCATGGGGGAGATGCCGGCCAGCTGGCCGGCGGCCGCGCTTCAGGCCCAGGCCATCGCCGCCCGCACCTTCGCCGTCCGCGCCGCCGCGTCCGGAAAGGCGCTCTGCGCCGACCAGCGGTGCCAGGTGTACATCGGAGCCGGCAACGAGCACCCGGCCACCAGCGCGGCGGCCACCGCCACCCGGGGTCAGGTGCTCACCTACCAGGGCGCCCTGGCCGAGGCGGTCTACTCGGCAAGTGCCGGCGGTATCTCGGCCACCCCCGAGGAGGGCTTCGGGCCCGGCAGCCCGACCATCGCCTACCTCAAGCCGGTCACCTACGCGGTCGGTGACCCGCAGCTCTGGGCCATGACCCTGCCCGTCCGAGAGGTCGGAGCCCGGTTCGGCTACCGGGGCGACGTGACGGCGATCCGGGTGACGCGCGCCGGCCCCTCCGGCCGGCCGCTGGAGATCTCCTTCGAGGGGAGCAACGGGCCGATGGCAGTCGACGGCCACCGCTTCTGGGCCGAGCTCCAGCTCCGCTCCACGCTGTTCTCGTTGCGCATCGAGGGCCCCCCGCCCGTGGCCGAGGGCGAGCCGTTCGCCACGAGCGTGTCCGACGGCCTCCCGACGTCACCCGCCGCAGACGTGCCGGTCGCCTCCGTCATCGGACCGCGGCGAGCCGGCGAGTCGCTGGGCCGGGCGCCGTGGGTGGGCCTCGCCGTCCTCATGCTGGCGGCATGGGGGACGGCCGCCAACCGGATGAGCTCCCGCAGGCTGACGATGGCCACCGGCACCGGCGAGGCCGCGCCCGACGAGTTGGAAGACGGTGACCCCTCAGACGAGGCGTCGGCCTGACGGCTCAGCGGCAACCGGCGACATCTGGCGGGCGTCAGGCGACGGTGATCGACGCCGAAGCGTCCCCGGGCTGAGTCGCCAGCCTCAGTCGTCGTCGGCGAACCACCCCGGGATGGTGAAGGACGGGGACGTGTTGGACGGGATGGACACCGAGGGGATGCTCGGATAGGTGATGCTCGTCGGGGTCCGCCTCGGCTGGGTGGTCTCGACCGGTGGGGAGGTGGCGGGGGTGGTGTCCTCGACCTGCGGGGGCGACGTGGCCGGCGGCTGCGTCGGCGAGGGCGAGCTGGCCGCGGGCTGGGCCGCCGGTGTCGAGGAGCCGCCTGCTCCGCCGGAGGAGCCACCACTCCCGCGGCTGGGCGCCGCAGTCGTCGCCGAGCCGCCCGAGCCGGAGCCACCCGAGCCGGAGCCACCCGAGCCGGAGGCGGCCGTAGTACCGGAGCCGCCCGAGCCGGAGGCGGCCGGCGTGCCGGTGCCGCTGCCGGCAGCCGCGGCGCCGGCGTCGGTGGGCGGGAGCAGGTCGGCGATGTTGATGGCGGGGGTTGGTGAGGCTGGGGTGGTGGTCACGGTGGTGGTGAGGGGAACCGTGTTTAGAGGGCCGGTGACCGCGATCTCGTTGCTCGGCCGGCGGGACTGGGAGGTGTCGGTGGGCACGTCGTTGCGGGCGCGCACCGAGAGGAACATCCCGAGCAGAACCAGGCTGACCAGGGAGATCAGGCCGATCATCGCCGCATTTCCCTGCCGGAGGTCGAAGCGGCGCCAGAAGGGGACGTCGGCGCCCCGCTCCGCCGCCGGGTAGACGGCAGGCGTGGGATGGGCGCTCGTGGAGATCAGGCCGATACCGCTGTCGGAGCGGGCCGGCTCCGCCCAGACGGACTCAGGGAGTGGTTCTCCCGACGCCCCCAAGGCGGCGGGTACGACGCTGCGAGCCCCGCCGCCCAAGCCGGCCAGCGGCTCGCTGTGGAGCACGGTGACGTCGTCGTCGTGTCCGGTGGCCTGCCACTCGACGTCGAGATCGGGCAGGGGAGCGGCGGCGACGGCGGCGTCGTCCGACTCGGGCGGGAAGAGGAGGCCGCCATCCAGGTCGGCCGGGTGCTCGGACGCGGCGATCGGCTCGACAGAGGGTTCTACTGTGGCCGGCTCCTCCCAGCTCGCCGCCTCCGGCCAGACCAGCGGCTCGTCGAAGGACGCCGACGGCAGTGATGAGTCGGCGGAGGCGTCGAACGCCCACCAGGAGATGTCTTCTTGTCCCTGCGCTTCGTCGTCGGCCATCGGCCATCCTTTCGCCGGGGCTCCGCTCATCGTAGTTGCTTGTCCTCAAGCGGGACGGTCCACACGTCGGCCTGCCCGGCCCGGGCATCGAGGCGGGGAGCCGGCGCGCGACCCTACGATCGCGGCGGTGCCCTCCATCCTTACCCAACGCCGAGTGCCTTGATGAGCAGAAGGTCGCTTGGCCTTGCTGCAGGCGTAGCCGTCCTGCTGGGCATCGGCGTCGTGGGCTGGTTCCTGCTGCGCGGCGGGTCCGGCCTTCCGAAGCGCGAGGTGGCCGCCTATCTGGCCGCCTGGGAGCGCTTCGACGTCGAGGGGATGCGGGCGATGTCGGCCGCCCCGCCCGCCGAGATGGACGCGGAGGTGATGGCGATGCGGGACGACCTCCGCATCACCGCCGCCCGCTTCCGGTCCGGGACGGTCAGGCGGGAGGGCGACGCCGTGGTCGCGGATTTCACCGCCGAGATGGAGCTCGCCGGCCTCGGCGCCTGGACGTACCCAGGCAGGCTGGGGCTCGCCCGCGCCGACGGCACGTGGCGCGTGGTGTGGTCCCCGGCCGCCCTTCACCCGGACCTGGCGCCGGGCCAGCGGTTCGGCCGCACTCGGTCATGGCCGGTGCGGGCCCCGATCGTGGGGGTCGACGGCCTGGCGCTGGTGTCGGCCTCCGAGGTGGTCGACATAGGGCTGCAGCCCGAACGCATCCGCGACCGGGCCCAGGTGCTGGCCGTGCTCCAGCAGCAGCTCGGCGTGCCGCCTGCCGACGTCACCGCCGCCCTCGCCGCGCCCGGGGTCCGTCCCGATCACTTCGTGGCCGTCGCCCGCATCCGCCCCGACCGCTTCGCCCAGGTCCGGCCCGCGCTCGAGCCGGTGCCCGGGGTCTTCTTCCAGCGCACCACCGGCCGGTCGTCGGTGACGGAGAACTTCGCCCTCCACGTCCTCGGCCGGTTCGACGAGGTCACCGCCGAGCGCCTCGACCAGCTGGGCCCGCCCTACGTGGTGGGCGACAAGGTGGGCCTGTCCGGGCTCGAGGCCGCCTTCGAGCGCCGGCTGGCCGGTTCACCGTCCGGCGAGGTGCAGACGGTCGACGTGAACACCGACGAGAAAGTGCGCACCCTGCACCAGTTCACCGGCACCCCGCCCGAGCCGGTGCGGACCACCCTCGACCGGCGGACCCAGGAGGCGGCCGAGGCCGCGCTCGCCGGGGTCACGTCGCCCGCGGCCCTGGTGGCCCTCGACGCCGGCACGGGCGACGTGCGGGCCGTCGTCAGCCGCCCCCTCGACCAGCCGTTCAACCGGGCACTGGCCGGGCAGTACCCGCCGGCGTCGACGTTCAAGGTGGTCACGACCGCGGCCCTGCTGAGCTCGGGCACGAGACCGGAGACCCCGATCGGCTGCCCGGCGGAGGCCACGGTCGGTGGCCAGACGTTCAGGAACTTCGAGGGCGGATCGCTGGGCGGGACCACGTTCCGCTCCGCGTTCGCCCAGTCGTGCAACACGGCGTTCGTGACCCTGTCCTCAGGCCTGGCGGACCCGGCGCTGACCTCCGCCGCCGACGCTTTCGGATTCGGCCGCAGCTACGACCTGGGCCTGCCGACCGAGGGAGGCGTCTTCCCGGCCCCCAAGGACGTCGCCGAGCGGGCGTCACAGGCGATCGGGCAGGGGCGGGTGGAGGCCAGCCCGCTCCACATGGCCACCGTGGCCGCCACGGTGGCCTCCGGAGCCTGGCGGGCGCCCCGCCTGCTCTCGGACAACCTCGGGGGCCCAGGCACCGCGCTCGACCCGCAGGTGGCCGCCACCCTGAAGGAGCTGACCGTCGAGGTGGTGCGCACCGGGACAGGCACGGCGGCCGCCGTGCCGAGCCAGCAGGTGGCCGGCAAGACCGGCACGGCCGAGATCGGAGGACCGCAGCCGGATCGCACCCACGCATGGTTCATCGGCTATCGGGGGTCACTGGCGTTCGCGGTGCTGGTCGAGGGCGGCGGCGTGGGTGGCCGGGTGGCTGCCCCACTGGCCGCCCGGTTCCTGACCGCGGCACCGTAAGCTTCGCCGGTGCTCCCTGCCATCCTCCCGCCGGGCAAGGAGGGCGTGCTGCCGAGCCAGCACCTGGCCGCTGCCATCGAGGCAGGGGTGATCTCGGCCGGAGGGTTCACCGTCCCCCGGGAGAACATCCAGCCGGCCAGCCTCGACCTGCGCCTCGGGGAGGTGGCCTACCGCATCCGGTGCAGCTTCCTGCCGGGCCGTCACTCGGTGGAGCATCGGGTGAAGGACTACGTGATCGACGAGCTCGACCTCCACCGCGAGGGGGCGGTGCTGGAGACGAACCGGCCCTACCTCATCCCGCTCAAGGAACGGCTGGCCCTGCCGACCAACGTGCGGGGGAAGGCCAACCCCAAGAGCTCCACCGGCCGCCTCGACGTCTTCACCCGGATCATCACCGACGGCAGCGACCGCTTCGACGAGATCGCCGAGGGCTACTCCGGCAACCTCTACCTGGAGGTGGTGCCCCTCTCCTTCGCCATCCGGGTGCGGGAGGACCTGAGCCTCAACCAGCTCCGCCTGTCGGTGGGGCGCCCGGAGCTGTCCGACGAGGAGCTGCGCGACCTCCACGTCCGCCAGCCCCTTCTCTTCCGCCACGGTGAGCCGGTGGCCGAGCACGAGCTGGCGGTCGACGACGGGCTGTTCCTGAGCCTCGACCTCCGGGGCGACCGGTCGGGGCGCGTCGGGTACCGGGCTCGCGACAACGCCCCCCTCCTGGACATGACCCGGGTGGGCGGCCTCGACCCCGACGCCTATTGGGAGCACGTGAAGGGCGAGGAGGGCGACCGTGTCGTCCTGACCCCCCAGCGCTTCTACCTGCTGATGTCCGACGAGTCGGTCACCATCCCGCCCGATCTGGCCGCGGAGATGATGGCGTACGACCCCACCAGCGGCGAGTTGCGCACCCACTACGCAGGGTTCTTCGACCCTGGCTTCGGCTACGACGAAGCCGGCCTGTTCCGGGGCTCACGGGCCGCGCTCGAGGTGCGGGCCCACGACGTGCCGTTCATGATCGAGCACGGTCAGCGGGTCTGCAAGCTCACCTTCGAGCGGATGCTCGAGGAACCGGCCACGCTGTACGGCCGGGGCATCGGCTCCTCCTACCAGCAGCAGGAGGAGACGCTCGGGAAGCACTTCCTCCCTCGCGGCGACGACCAGCTGACGCTCGGGTCGGCCGGCTGAGGGGCGCGGCCGGGGGGCGGGTCAGGCGATGCAGGGGCCGGTGCTGACCGCGCCGGCGCGGGGCTGGGCCAGCACGGGGGTCACGTCCTCGCTGGCGACCGCGAACGCCGTGGACCGGCGCAGGTTGGCCACTGCGAAGGCCACGCCGACGACCTGACCGGAGCCGTTCACCAGCGGCGCCCCCGAGTCGCCCGGCTGGATGTTGGTGCTCAGGACCAGGATCTGACGGGGCGCGGCGGGGCGGTCGTAGATGTCTCCGACGTCGACGACGACCCGCCTGAGCACGCGGGCCGGCGACACCTCGACGCTGGCACGGCCGAGGGGATGGCCGAAGATGGCGCCGTTCTCCCCCTCCACTGCTGAGGCGAAGGCGAGCGAGGGGAGGCCGAGGCCGGGCACCGACAGGACGGCAATGTCCTTCACCGGGTCGAAGGTCTGCACAGTGGCGGGCAGCGTGCGGCCGTCGGGCCGGAGCACCTGCGGGCTGGTCGTGCCCGCGACCACGTGGGCGTTGGTCACGATGGTGTCCGGCGCGGGCGAGAAACCGCTGCCCGAGAGCCGAAGTCCGCAGGCCACCCCGCTGACCTTGACCGTGGATGCGGTGACCTTGGCCACCAGCGGCTGGGGGACGCTGGGTGCGGCCGCCGGCGCCGGGAACAGGCGGCCGAGCAGGTCGCTGAGGCCGGTGAGGACGTCGGACGACGGCGCCGCGGTGGGCTGCGCCCTCCCGGCCTTGGGGGCCGCGTACGCGGGACCGGCGGTGGCGAGGACCGGAAAGGCCAGCACGACGGCCAAGGCGAGCGCCCCGGCCGGCTTCCGCCGCCGTACGTCCTGCCGGTGGCGTGTCTCAAGCATCATCTGGGGCCTCCTGCTCCTCGCCATCCCTGCCAAAGTACCGGTCGGATGCTTGTTACCGGGCGCGGACACATCGAGAAATCCCACGCTCGGTTGGCCCTGACCCTTGCCGGGGTCACCGACACCGACGCCCGGCGGCCGAGCCTGCTGCCCGGATGGTCGGTCGGACACGTCCTCACCCATCTGGCCCGCAACGCCGACAGCCACGTCCGCATGCTCGAGGCGGCGGCGGTCGGCGAGGTGGCCGACCAGTATCCCGGCGGCAACGAGCAGCGGGCAGCCGACATCGAGGCCGGCGCCGGTCGCCCGGCCGCCGAGCTCGTCGCCGACGTGACGTCGACCGCCGCCCGGCTGGAAGCGGCGATGGAGGCCACGCCCGACGCGGCCTGGCGTGCCGGGCGGGGCAGGGTCGTCAGCGGCATCTGGCCACTGGCCGATCTTCCGTTCCGCCGGTGGCGGGAGGTCGAGGTCCACCACGTCGACCTGGGCCTGCGCTACGGCGTCTTCGACTGGCCCGAGGAGTACGTCGACGAGGAGTTGCCCCGGACCGTCGCGGGACTTCCGGCTCGGCTGGAGCCGGGAACCGCCGTCGAGCTGCGGGCCGCGGACACGGGCGAGCGCTGGCTGATCCCCGAGGAAGCGGCGGCCGTCCGCCATTCGGTCATCGCCGACCGACGTCTTCTCCTGGGCTGGCTCCTCGGTCGGGCCGGCGACCGTGGCTTCCCGCCCCTCGGACCCTGGGCCGGCTGACCGGTCCGGCTCAGATGGCGATGTGGATGTCGAGCAGGACCAGTGGCCACACCAGCACCGCCAGCACCGCGGACAGCACACCGGACAGGTCGTTGAGGCGGCCCAGGAACCCCTTGTTCGACGCCACGATGAGCCCGATCACGATCCAGATGACGAACCCCAGCGACACCGGCCTGCGCAGCACCGGCCGTTTCTACCAGGTGAGGCCGGCCCGGCCCGCGGTGTCCGCAAAGAAGTAGGTGAGCGTCTTCGGGCGCGTGGGTAGTAGGCGGCGATGAACGAGCTTCGACGTCAACGGAAGATCGCCGGACCTGCGCTGTGCGCCGTCCTGGCCTTGCTGTCGGTCACGGTGCTGGCTATCGCCGGACCGGTCCACGCCCAGTCCAACTCACCGAGTGGTGGTCAGTCCACGGGGAACGCGCCAGCCCAGGGCGGCACGGGCAACGAGGCGGGCACCAATGCGGGCGGTGACGGTCAGGCCGGCAACCGCACGACCCCCGGGGGCGGCGGCGCCACCGGTGGCGGCAGCAGTGGCGCGGGTGAGACCGAGACCGGTGGCGGGGGCAACGTCGGCACGGTCCTCGGTGTGGTCGCCCTGCTGGCGGTGGTCGGCCTGGGCATCGGCGTAGCCACTCGCCACCGTCGGGTCATGGAAGACGCCGGTGCCGGCGGGCGGTAGCTGAGGGTCTCCTGACCCCACCATCCCGGCCTGCTCGGGAAGGCCCGTGGTAGGTTCCGCGCCGGTCGGTGTCCCGACGCGCCCGGAGAACCACTGGATCGATGCTGTCCAACCGACCCGCCCCCGCCCCGCTGGTGCCACCGGGGGCCCCAGCCCCGGCTGGAACGCTCCGTGCGTGGCACGCGGTGGCGGTGTTCCTGGCGGTCGCCGCGCTCCTCTTCGTCGTCATGGGCGCGGTGGCCCCCCGCCTCCCCGAACCTTCGGGCCCTCGCCTCGCCCCACCGTTCACCGGGCCCTCCTGGCTGGCCGGATGGGCCCAGTGGGACTCCGGCTGGTATCGCCAGATCGCCGCCGACGGGTACTCCTACGTGGTCGGCCAGCAGTCGACGGTGGCCTTTTTCCCGGCCTACCCGCTGGTCGTCCGGGCGGCGCAGGTGGTTGTCGACGACCCCTACGTCGCCGGAATCGTCGTCACCCTGCTCGCCGGGGCCGGGGTGGCGGCACTGCTGGCCACCTGGCTCCGGTCCCGGCTCTCGCCCCCGGCGGCCTGGGCGGCGCTCCTGGCCTTCCTGCTCTTCCCCTACGCGTTCTACCTCTACGGCGTGGTCTACGCCGATGCGCTGTTCGTGGCCGCCCTGCTCGGTGCCTTCCTCCTGCTCGAGTCGGATCGCCCTCTGCTGGCCGGCCTGGCCGGCGCCGTGGCCACCGCGGCCCGCCCGGTGGGCGTCGTCCTGGTGATCGGGCTGGCGGTACGGGCCCTCGAGCGTCGCGACGCGCTGCGTCCCGCCCGGCAGGGGCTCGTCGACCGGCGCCGGGCCCGGTGGGCCGATGCCGGAGTACTGGTCTCTCTGCTCGGGCTGGGGGCGTGGTGCCTCTACCTGTGGGCCCGCTTCGACGACCCGTTCGCCTTCGCCAGCGCCCAGGCGGCATGGAACCAGGGCGCGGGGCCGGAGACGTGGCTGAAGCTCCAGTTCTTCCGCGACATCGCCGACCTGCGCAGCCCGGGGGCATGGCTCCTGTTCATGGCCCATCCCGTCCTCACTGTGGGCGCGGCCTGCCTCCTCCCGCGGGTGTTCCGCCGCTTCGGCGCCGGCTACGGCGTCTACACCGCTTTGCTCATAGGGCTCTCCGCCCTGTCGACCAAGAACTTCTTCGGCATGGCCCGGTACCTGCTCGCCGCCTTCCCGCTGTTCGCAGTCGTGGGAGAGTTGCTGGCTGAGCGGCCGGCACTTCGCCGGGTGGCTCTGCCGGTCGGCGGCGCGGGGCTCGGCGTCCTCACTGCCATCTTCGGCACGGGCTATTACCTCTCATGACAGACAAGGACTTCTCCTGAGCAACCTGCTGATCGTCAACGCCGATGACTACGGGCTGACCGAGGGCATCTCCCGGGGAATCCTCCATGCCCACCGCGAGGGCATCGTCACCAGCACTTCAGCGATCGCGATCGGCCCCGCCTATCCCAAGGTGGCAAGTTGGCTGGCCGACGAGGGAGACCTGGGCGTCGGCGTCCATCTGGCGGCGGTCGGCGAGGACCCTCCACTGCTCAGCGCCCGGGAGATCCCCTCCCTGGTGGGCAAGCGGGGCCATCTGTGCGAGAGCTACAACGAGTTCGTGGGCCGGGCCCTCCTGGGGCGGATCAACCCCGAGGAACTGCGGCTCGAGTTCACCGCCCAACTGGAGTCCGTCCAGGAACTGGGCGTGCCCATCACCCACCTCGACGCCCACCAACATCTCCAGCTCTGGCCCTCGGTCTGCTCCGTGGTCATCGGCCTGGCCACCCGTTTCGGCATCCCCGCCGTCCGGGTGCCCCGCTTCCGGGCCCGCAACCCCGTCGCCATCGGGGTGACCGTGCTCGGGGCCCGGCTGGCCCGTCAGGCCAAAGGCGCCGGGCTGCGCTTTCCGCTCGACGCGGTCGGCATCGAGTGCGCCGGTCGCCTCGACGAGAAGCTGCTGCCCGACGTGCTCGACCGGCTGGCCCGCCACGGCCACCCTGCCGTGGAGCTGACGGTGCACCCCGGAGAGGGCGACGACGTCGACCGGGCCCGCTACGAGTGGGGATACCGGTGGGAGGACGAGCTCGCCGCCCTGGTCGGCCCGGTCGCCAGGCGGGCGGTCGTGGCCGCCGGCTTCCGCCTGGCCACCTACGCCGACCTGCCGCCCGAGACGTGACGTACGGGCGGTTCGAGCCCGGGAGCCCGCAGAAGCGGGTGCTGTCGCTGTTCCAGGGAGCCCCGCCCGTGGTGCGGGCCCACGTGGCCGTGCGGTGGGCGACGTGCCCGTTCCCGGCAGTCGCGGCGCAGCTCCCACAGGCCGGTCGCATCCTGGAGATCGGCTGTGGCCACGGGCTGCTGTCGCTGTACCTGGCTCTCGGATCCTCCAACCGCAGCATCACCGGCATCGACGTCGACGAGGACAAGCTCGGCGCGGCCCGGGCGGCGGCGGAGGGCGCCGGTTTGGACGCGTCCTTCGAGGTGGCGTCCGACGGCGAGCTGCCCGAAGGGCCGTGGGACGGGATGGCCATCGTCGACGTGCTGTACCTGCTCTCGGCGTCCGACCAGGCCGGCCTCCTGCGGGCCTGTGCCGACGGGCTGGCGCCCGGCGGCGTGCTGGTCGTGAAGGAGATGGCCCTCGTCCCCCGCTGGAAGTTCCGGTGGAACACCCTCCAGGAGACGGCGGCGGTCAAGATCCTGGGCATCACCGAAGGCGAGGAGCTGACGTTCCTCCCACCGGCCGAGCTGGCTGCGGCCATGGTGGCCGGCGGCCTCACCGTGCGGGACCGCCCGATCCACCGGGGCTATCCGCATCCTCATCACCTGCTGGTGGGTCGCAAGCCGGGATGAGCGGCCCCGCTCTCGGTCGGGGGCTGGTGATCCCTCCGGGTGGCCAGGCGCCCGCAGGCTGGGCGGGCGTCCCCCGCATCCGGGTCGACGACGAGGCGGCGTGCGGGCCGCTCCATGACGCCTGGTCGGCCCGCCGCCCTGTGGTGGTCGAGCTCGGGATCGACGCGGGTGACCTGAAGGCGCCCGAGACCGAGCGACGTCCGCCGTACGAGGTCGGTCCCGGCTTCGAGTTCGGGCGGGAGCGGCTGCACTTCCTGGTCTGGGCCAACAGCTACGACGGCCGGTCAGGGGAGCCGGTGTGGTGGCACGGCGTCCGGGCCGGCCGGCTGGGTGCCGAGCCGGGCGGGCCGGCCGACGTGGTGCTGCCCGACGGCACGCCGGCCTGGTGCGACGGCGGCCCCAGAACCGCCCTGGCCGGCTTCACCGAGGCCGTCGTGCACCGGGACTCCATCGACGCCGGCCGCCTTACCGTCGCCGGCCGGCGCGAGCCCGCCGCCGCGCTCGCCCCGGACCAGCTGGCCGCGGTCGCCCATCCGGGCGGGCCGGCCCGCATCATCGCCCCGGCCGGCTCGGGCAAGACCCGGGTGCTGACCGAGCGACTGCGCCACCTCCTGGCCGACCGCAACCACGAGCCCGATCTGCTTACCGCGGTGGCCTACAACGTGAAGGCCGCCGACGAGCTGCGGGAGCGCACCCACGGACTGCGGCCGACCATCCGCACCCTCAACTCCCTCGGCCTGTTCATCTGCCAGATGGCCGGCGGGGTGAAGGTGATCGAGGAGCGGGAGGTCCGCAACATCGTCCAGTCGCTGGTCAAGATCCCGCGCAAGGCCAACGCCGACCCGGTGGCGCCCTACCTCGAAGCCCTGTCGGCGATCCGGCTGGGCCTGGTGCACCCGCTGGCCGCCGAGACCCGCTTCCCCGACGCCGCGGGGGTCTCTATGGCCTTCGACGCCTACCGGGCCGCGCTGGCCGCTCGGGGCGCCGTCGACTTCGACGAGCAGATCTACCGGGCGGTGGAGCTGCTGCTCACCGACCCCGACGTGCGGTCCCGGGCCCGGGCCGGCTGCCGCACCCTCCTGGTCGACGAGTTCCAGGACCTCACGCCGGCCCATGTGCTCCTCCTCCGGCTCCTGGCCGGACCGGCCGGATCCGTCTTCGGCGTGGGCGACGACGACCAGGTCATCTACGGCTACGCCGGCGCCGACCCCGGCTTCCTCATCGACTTCGGCCGCTGGTTCCCCGGTGCCGCCACCTACGACCTGCGGGTGAACTACCGCTGCCCACCGGCCATCGTCCGGGGGGCCCAGACCCTGCTCGGGTACAACAAGCGGCGGTTGGCGAAGGAGGTGTCGGCGGCCCCCGGGCGGGCCGACGACGCCGGCGCCCTGGTGGTCCAGCCGGTCCCCGTCGACGACCTCACCCGGGCCGCCCGTGACCGGGTGGTGGCCTGGCTGGACCACGATGTCGAGCCCGACGACATCGCCGTGCTGGCCCGGGTCAACGCGGTGCTCCTGCCCATCCAGGTCCTGCTGGCCCAGTCGGGCATCCCGTGCAACCGGGCGGTCGGCACCGAGCTGCTGGGCCGCACCGGCATCGCCGCCGCCCTGGCCTACCTGCGCATCGGGCTGGCCCCCGGTGACATCGCCCGGGACGACGTCGCCGCCACCGTGCGCCGGCCGTCGCGGAAGATCGCCCGCAACGTCCTCGAGATGATGGGCCGCCGCCCCCGAACTTCCGTCGCCGACCTACGCAGCCTCGGCGACTGGCTCTCCGGCGATGATGCCGAGCGGGTCCACGTCTACGCCAACGACCTCGAGCTCGTGGCGCAGGCGGTCAGCGGTGCCGGGGCGACCACCGCCGGCGTGTTCGACCTGATCCGGCGCAAGGTCGGCCTCGACCGGGCCATGAACGCCCTCGACACCTCCCGGGGCTCGGCCGACCGGTCGGCCCACGGTGACGACCTGTGGGCGCTCGAGCAGCTGGCCACCCTCCATCCCGACCCCGGCGGGTTCGAGCCGTGGCTGCGCAGCGCCCTCGCCGCTCCCCGGGGCGACGGCGACGACGGCCCGTGCGTGCACCTCTCCACCGTGCACAAGGTCAAGGGCAGGGAGTGGCCCAACGTCGTGGTCTTCGGAGCGTCGGCCGACCTGTTCCCCCACCGGCTGGCCGACGACGTCGAGGAGGAGCGCCGCGTCTTCCACGTGGCCATCACCCGCGCCTCCCGCTGCGCGGTCGTCCTGGGCGACGAAGCCGCCCCGTCGCCCTTCCTGGCCGAGCTGGCCGGTACCGCCCCGGTCGCGGCCGTCCGGGAGCCGCCACCGGCCAAGGTGCGTGCCCGCACCGAGATCCCCGCGGCGGGGGAGTCACCGGCCTTCGACGCGCTCCGGGCGTGGAGGACCGAGATCGCCCGCCGGGACAAGGTGCCGCCGTACGTCGTCATGAGCGACGCCCACCTCAAGGGCATCGCCGAGCGCAGACCCACCACCCTGGGCGAGCTGGCCGCCTGCCCGGGGATCGGCCCGCTGAAGCTGGAGCGCTACGGCGAGGACATCCTCGGCCTCATCGAGGGATCACCGTGAAGCAGTTCAGGGGGACAGTCGCTCGACGACCCATGCGCCGTCCTCCCGCCGGTACCTGAGCCGGTCGTGCAGGCGGTCGTCGCGGTGGTGCCAGAACTCGACAGTGTCCGGCACGATGCGGAAGCCGCCCCAGAAGGGGGGGCGGGGCACGTCGTCGGGGAAGCGCTCGGTCGCCTCTGCCAGCCGGCGCTCGAGCTGGTCCCGGCCCTCGATCACCTCGGTCTGGTGCGACGCCCACGCGCCCAGTTGGCTGCCGCGGGGCCGGCTGCGCCAGTACCCGTCCGACTCAGCCGGATCCACCAGGGCGGCCGGGCCCGCCACCCGCACCTGACGGTCGGGCGGCCAGAAGAACAGCAGGGCGGCCCGGGGATTGGCGATCAGGTCGCGCGCCTTGGCGCTGCCGTAGTTGGTGAAGAACGCGAACCCCCGCTCGTCGGCCACCTTGAGCAGGACCATTCGCGCTGAGGGAATGCCATCGGGCGAGGCGGTGGCCACCGCCACCTCGGCTGGGCTCCCGGCCTCCGCATGCCACGCCTGGAACTGCCGGATCGGGTCGGGGTCGACGTCGTCCTCGTGCAGGCCGGTCATGGACGCATGATGCCGGAAAAGCACCGGGCCCCCCTCGCGGAAGGGGGGCCCGGACTGCTGCGGCTGACGCCGAGGAACGTGGGGGGGTTACTCGAGGGTGCAGCCGCAGGAGTTGATCTCCCGGGTGATGATGCCCTTGCCGGTGTCCATGTGGGTGGTGCAGGGCATGCAGGGGTCGAAGCTGCGGATGGCCCGGAGCACGTCGATGC
>CADCTB010000114.1 GCA_902805665.1 uncultured Acidimicrobiales bacterium | reverse complement strand
CAGACCGCCCGCCTGGTCGTGCGCCGGGTGGTCGACGACCTCGAGCGCCGGCTGGCCCAGCGCACCCGCCAGGCGGTGAGCGGGGCACTCGACCGGGCGTCGAGGAACCGCCGGCCCCGGCACAACGAGATCGACTGGGACAAGACGGTGCGGGCCAACCTGCGCCACTGGCAGCCGGCCCACCACACGGTGATCCCCGAGACCCTCATCGGGTACGGGCGCCGCCAGCAGGCCATCCAGCGCGACATCGTGCTCTGTGTCGACCAGAGCGGGTCGATGGCCGCGTCCGTCGTGTTCGCCGGGATCTTCGGCGCCGTGCTGGCCGGCCTCCGCGCCGTGCGGACTCAGCTGGTGGTGTTCGACACGTCGGTCGTCGACCTCACCGCCCACCTCCACGACCCGGTCGACCTGCTCTTCGCCACCCAGCTCGGCGGCGGCACCGACATCAACCAGGCCCTCGCCTACTGCCAGTCCACCCTGACTCGGCCAACGGAGACCGTGCTCGTCCTCATCAGCGACCTGTTCGAAGGCGGCTCACGGGACGAGATGCTGCAGCGGGCGGCCGACCTGGTCACTGGAGGCGTGACGGTGGTGGTCCTCCTGGCTCTGAGCGACGACGGGGCCCCGGCCTACGACCACGACAACGCCACCGCCCTGGCCGCGCTCGGCATCCCCGCCTTCGCCTGCACCCCGGACCTCTTCCCGGAGCTCATGGCGGCGGCCATCGAACGGCGGGACATCGCGGGGTGGGCCGCCACCAACGACATCGCCCTGGGTTGACGGACCTGGCGACATCCGGCGTCGCCTGACGACACTGAGTGTCGCCGGTTGCCAGGGGCGGGTGGGTCAGTGCGGGGTGGCGACGGCGACGCGGCGCTCGGTGACGTGCACGCCTGCGCCGGCGCCCGTCTCGGCCCGGCGCTTGGTGATCTCACCGGTGCGGACCAGCTCGTGCAGCGTGAGGATCGAGTGCATGAGGGTCTCCGGGCCGGGAGGGCAGCCGGGGGAGTACACGTCGACCGGGACGATCTGGTCGACGCCCTGGACGATGGCGTAGTTGTTGAACATGCCGCCGCTGGAGGCGCACACGCCCATGGAGATCACCCACTTGGGCTCCATCATCTGGTCGTAGACCTGACGGAGGACCGGCGCCATCTTCTGGGAGACCCGGCCGGCGACGATCATCAGGTCGGCCTGCCGGGGCGAGGCCCGGAAGACCTCCATGCCGAAGCGGGCCAGGTCGAAGTGGGCCGCGCCGGTGGCCATCATCTCGATCGCGCAACACGCCAGGCCGAAGGTGGCGGGCCACATGCTGTTGCGCCGGGCCCACTTGACCAGGTCCTCGATGCTGCCGGTGAGGAAGTTGTGGTTCAGATCCTCGAGGCCCATCAGGCCGCTCCTTGCTCGACCGGGGCGGCCCGGCCCTCGGAGCCGACCCGCTTCACCGTGGAGCTCGTGGTCCGCCGCTGGTCGACGAGGGGGCTGATGGACTTGGCCGGGCCCCAGTTCAGGGCGCCGTTGCCGATCAGGTAGATGAACGAGACGAAAACTGCGACCGCGAAGATCAGCATCTCCCAGAGGCCGAACGCGCCGAGCTGGCGGAAGATCACCGCCCACGGGTAGATGAAGATGATCTCGATGTCGAACACGATGAAGATCATGGCCACCAGGTAGAAGCGCACCGGGAAGCGCTCGGCCGGCTCCCGGTCGGGCACGATGCCGCACTCGTACGGCGCCGACTTGGCCAGCGTGGGCTTCTTGGGCCCCAGCAGCTTGGAGGCGACGATCGACAACCCGGCGAACAGGATCGCCAGGATCAGCATCACCAGAAGGGGCAGGTACTGGGCCATGGACTTCGCCCCCAGCCTACTGCTTGGCCTGGCGGGCCATGAGCTCCTTGTCGCGGGTGTGCAGCTGGAACACCAGCAGCCCGAACAGCAGTAGCGAGGCGATGGTGAAGACCGCGGGGTTCAGGCGCAGGCTTCCGAGGTCGCGCACCATGATGACGGAGGCCGGCGTGGCGTTGGGGTCGACCCTGGGCCGAGGCGGAGCAGCACCCGGGATGGCCTCCTGGAACTCCACCGCCTGGACCTGGATCACCAGGTAGTGGGGCTTGTGGAACAGGTTCAGGGGACGGAAGTTGAACACGCCGAACGGTCCGTAGGTCTCCCCGCCCTTCTCCAGGGCGGCGACCGGGAGGTAGTCGGCCGAGCTGTCGAACAGGCCGCTCTCGGCGAGGGCCGTGTCCGACACGGGCAGGGCGTCGGCCACGGCCGGGTCGGTGAGCTCGAGCTCCTCCCAGCCCTGGGGGAAGCCGGCGAGGATCTCGCTGTCGGCCTGGCCCAGGTCACCCTGGAGCTGGAAACGGGGCACCCACGTCGGCGCCTTGCCCTGCGGTCCGATGCCGTACACCCACCAGGTGGCCCCGATGATGACGAAGAACCCGGTGAGCCCCGCGGCGGCGGCCTGGAAGCCGAGCCGGCCGCCCAGGTTCGTTCCCAGGATCAGCACGCCGGAGCCGCACAGGATCACGACCGAGAGGAGCACATACAGCCCACCCCGGACCTGGGGGTTCCACGAGAGGGCGAGAAGCGCGCTGTCGATCACAGTGTGTTTCGTTCGGTGCGCTCGCCGGCCCTCAAGGGACTCCCGGCAGCGGCCTCCGCTGCGCTCCGGCAGGGCCGGAAGTCCCGGCCGACGTGCTCCTTCACAGTGTCCGCTCGTAGTCGACCACGGCCTTGATCTGCTCCTCGGTGAGGGTGTCGCCGAAGAACGGCATACGACCGGAGCTGATGCCCCGCTGGCCGTACTGCTCGCCGAACGGCGCCGTCTCGGTGATCCAGGTGAGCTGCTGCTGCACGGTGGGGAACTGGCGGAGGGTGGCCCCGCCGGTGAGGTCCGGCCCGAGGGCGCCGCCGCCCTGGACCGTGGGCTGGCCGTACGAGGCGCCCTGGGTGTGGCAGCGGGCGCAGAACCCCTCGAAGATCTTGGCGCCGTCGGTGCCGAACTCCTTGAGGCTTGCCTCTTTCACGTCTTTGGGATTGAGCTTGATGTGGTCGAGGTAGGCGATGAGGTCCTCGATCTGCTGGTCGTTCAGTGCGCCTCCGCCCTCGATGCCCCAGGGGGGCATGGGCGTGCCGGCTCGGCCGTAGACGAGGATCTGCTTCACCTCTTCGGGCCGGTAGCGGAGCATCACCGTGTTGAGCGGCGGGGCCGCCCACTGGACCTGCTGGGGCAGAGCTTCGGGGTTCGTGGGGTCGACGAGGGTGTACGCGGCCACGCCCCCGATGCCCTTCTTGCCGTGACAGGTCTCGCAGCCGTAGTGGGGCTCACGGGGCGTGGGAGGGTCTCCCGGCGAGGCCTCGAAGTACCACTCCCCCCGCTTGACCTCCTCCTCCTCGAACCAGGCGGTGCCCCGGTCGAGACCGCCGCCGACCTGGCGGAAGGGCTCCCGGACCCAGTACACGGGCAGGAGGACAGCGGAGATGGCAAGAGTGCCGAACGCCCACCACAGGTACTTGGTGAGCCGCTTTCCCTCCATGCCCTCGTCGTCGTAATAGACCTTGCGGTTGGGCGCAGTGGTCAGCTCGGAGCCGGGCTCGTAGGTGCGCCGGGAGGCGCTCAACAGGTAGATCACCCACCCGACGAGCATGGTCAGCACGACGGCGAGGCCGATCCGCTGCTGAGAGGAGACTGCGAGGAGGTTGGTCACATCAGTGATCCGAGACGGCACCGATGCAGTGGGGCCCCTCCGACTCCTGGCCGGTGGTGTTCGTGCCGATCGGCGGGCCCGGGATCACCGTCTTCGTGTCGACGACGATCATGCCGTTCTCGACGGTGGCCGCGAAGCGGTCCATTCCCCGGGGGGCGGGGCCGCCCTTCTTCTCGCCGACCCGGTTGTACTGCGAGCCGTGGCAGGGGCACTCGAACCACTGCGACGTCTTGCACCACGGGACCCGGCAGCCCAGGTGGGGGCACTTCTGGTAGATGGCGACCACGCCCTGGTCGTAGCCCTCGAGCACCGCGGCGTAGGCCTGGACGGCCTTGGCCTTCTCGACGCCTTCCTTCGGGAAGGGGCTGATGTAGACCCGGCCGGCGCCGAGGTAGAAGGGCTCCTTCTTGTCGGCGATCTCTTCCATGACCTCGTCGAACTTGCCGACGCGGATCTTGGAGCCGAACCCACCGGAGAGCGACGGCCACAACATGGCCACGCAGGCGGCGCCGAACCCGGTGAGCGTGAGGGCGAAGGTGGCGACGATGCCCCGGTTGAGGACCTGGCGGCGGGTGACTCCCAGCGCCTCCTCGTCGAGGGGCATGGGAACAGGGGCGGGCGGAGCGTCGGGGGTGGCGACCTGGCCGCCGCGCCGCTCGAGGGCGACGGCGCGCTCGAGCTCACGACCGGACGCCGATGCGGATCCGACCGGCACCGGCAGGTTGGCGGTGGCCGCCTCGGCCCGCTCCTCGATGGAGGGCGAGGCGTCGGCGGCGCGCTCGGCGTCCCGCCGGCGGGCGGTGGCGAACAGGAACACGAACATCAGGCCTATGAGGCCCATGATCGCCAGGAGGAAGATGATGCTGCTGTCCAACTGAGCTCCTAGAAGAGGGTCAGGCCCTACAGGTCGAAGAAGACGCCGTCACGCCACGGGAAGGTGAAGTTGAACCCGGGACCTCGGAACAGGGTGCCGATGATCACGAGCACGGCCCAGAACATGAAGAAAAGGGTGAAGAGGGAGATGGCGAACTTGCGGTCCTCCGGCTTCTGACTGGGGTTCTTGTCTATGTACGGAGCCAGCATGAGGCCGAAGATGCCGATTCCGGGAATTGTCACCCCGGCCACCATCGGGTGGAACATGGTCAGCAGCTCCTGAAGGCCCAGGAAGTACCAGGGCGCCTTCGAGGGGTTGGGGGTGAAGTTGAAGTTGGCGGCGGCCAGGAAGGGCGCGTTGACGACTGCGGAGAAGACGAGCAGGAAGGCGCTGCAGCTCAGGCAGGCGATGAACTCGCCGATGAGCAGGTGGGGCCAGGTGTGGACCTTGTCGGTGGGGGTGGCCTTGACGTCCTGGATGGAGCCGGCCTTGACCACGGTCAGCAGGCGCTGGGTGTGACCTTCGGGACCCTTGGCCACGGGGGCCGGAGCGGTGGCGACTGCGGTGGCTGCCGCGGCGGTGGCCGCCGCGCCGGTGGTGGCGGGGCTGCCTCCTCCTGCGGCCTCCTTGGCCGCTTGACTACGGGCCAGCAGGTGGGCGGGGATCTTGCTGCCGTCGTCGGCCGGCGCGTCGGAAGCCCCGGCGTCAGATGCAGTGGCCGGAGCGCTGGGGTCGGCGGCCGCGCCGCCGCCTGCGGGCGGGGCGCCCAGGGCGGCCCGGCGCTCGGCCGAGCGCTTGAGCAGGTGTTCGGGTACCTCGGTCAAAGCACCTCCCCAGACGCCGCCGGCCGCCGGACGCCGCCAGAGGCGGCCTCCCTCGGCTGGCGGCAAGAAAGAACGGCGAAGGCCGGCCGGCTCCGCCGGACGGCCGGAGCGCAGCTGCCTCGTACGAGCGTCAGCGAGTGCGAGATCACAATGGCCCGGAGATGCCGCCGTCCTTGCGGACGCGCCAGAAGTGGATGGCCATGAAGATCACGATCACGAACGGCAACATCAACACGTGGAGCACATACCATCGCAGGAGGGTCTCCCCGCCGATCTCCACCCCTCCCAGCAGCACGAATCTCACCTGCGATCCGAAGACTGGTGTGTACCCCATCATGTTCGTGCCCACGGTGACCGCCCAGAGAGCGAGCTGGTCCCAGGGCAGCAGGTAACCGGTGAAGGACAGCAGCAGGGTGAGGGTCAGCAGGATCACCCCGATGACCCAGTTGAACTCCCGGGGCGGCTTGTACGCCCCGTGGTAGAAGACCCTGGACATGTGCAGGAACACAGAGAGCACCATGAGGTGCGCGGCCCATCGGTGCATGTTGCGCACGAGGAGGCCGAAGGTGATCGACGTCTCCAGCGTCTCGATGTCGGCCCAGGCCTGTGCGGTGGTGGGCCGGTAGAAGAACATCAGGAAGATGCCGGTGACGGTGAGCAGCAGGAAGAGGAAGAACGAGAGCCCGCCCAGGCACAGCGTGTAGCTGACCTTGACCGCGTGGCGCTTCACCTTCACCGGGTGCAGGTGGTAGATGAGGCTGTTCATCACCACGTACGACCGGTTCCTCGGGCTGTCGGTGTAGCCCTTGCGGAAGATGGATCCCGGTCGGAAGATCGACGCCCACGCCTGCGAGCCCCGGACCTTTTCGCCGACCTCGGCCAGGCGCTCGGCAGGCGAGGCACGATGCCCGTTGCCGTTCCCGTTGCCGTCTACTCGTCTTGCCATTCTGGCCCTTCTCTAGACACCCGGGACTGGCGACGCAAATCCACGCCTAGAACCGCATCCCGTAGGCGTAGCCGTGCTTCTCGTCGCGCTGGTGGGCGTCGCCGTCCTTGGCCGACACCCCGGCCTTGCCCATGATGATGACGCCGGTGGGGCAGCGGTCGACGCACAGCCCGCAGCGGGTGCACACGTCCTCGTCGACGATGAACACCACGTGGTCGTCGGGGTCGGCGCCGGGCTCGCTGGTGTTGACCGCCTCGGAGATCGTGTCGGTGGAGAGCATGTGGATGCACTTCCACGGGCAGATGTCGACGCAGCCCTCGCACATGATGCACTCGGACTGGTCGATGTGGAGGAACTGCTTGGGCTTGACCGCCTTGCCCAGGTAGTCGCTCTCGACCTCCTGGAGGGCGTAGCCGCCCGGAAAGGACGGCATGGGGGGATTCGCGTCGTTCTTTGCCATCTGGTTATGCCTTCCTGAGCACAGGACGTCCGAACCGGGAGCGGGCCTCTTCCACGTCGCCCGGCTTCTTCCTTCCCCGCTTCTGCCAGACCGACCACAGGTACATCTGGCCACCGAGGAACACGATGTAGAGCACGGTGGCGATGATGTCGCGGATGGCCTGGTAGTTGATGAGGATGCGCCCGGTGCCGCCGAGATCCTTGGCCTCGTTGCCGAAGACCACACCGCCCGAGGAGATGCCGACCAGGAGCTTGTCCGGCCGCCACAGGAGCTCGTTGTCGGCGTAGTTCAGCCACTGATGGGGCACGATGCCGTAGGCCAGCATCATGATGCCGAACACCCAGGTGCCGCCCACCATGGCCTCTCCCCACGTGACGGGGGTGCCGATCGGGCGCCGGGCGCCGACGTAGAGGCAGACGGCCACCATCAGGATCATGGCGATCATGGAACTGACGAACGCAGCCACCGGTCACCCTCCTCGTGAACGCGATCACATTCTAGACCCACCCCTGCATGTGCAGGAGTCGGGCATTGACCCGTTCTCACAGTTCAGCAGCCTTGGGCGGTACCGGCCAATTGGGCGCCTGCGACCGGAAATTCGGGCCGTCCCGGCGGCCTGCTTGGCTTCCTCCCGCTGTGGGCGCGTACATTCGTGACGTGACCGAGGTTCCCGAGTACCTGCTCGAGCGCTCACGGCAACGTCGAGCCGCTCTGGGCCTGCCCGGCGGCGAGGCGCCCGCCGGAGACGGCGGCGCGCCTGCGGCCCCTTCACCCGCGGGCGGAGGCGTGGCCACGGCCACCGCTCCGCCGGCCGCCGCCCCGGAGGCCTCCACCGCCACGACGGCCACCGCGGTGGTCACCGAGCCGGTTCCGGCAGTGCAGACCGACACCGGGCCGCGCAGTGGCATCCCGGTCTGGATGATGCCCGTCCTCCTGGTCCTGCCGTTCTGGGCCATGGTCTACATGGGCGCCTTCGCCGAGCCCAAGGGGCCCGCGGGCCCCGCGACCGGCCCGCAGATCTACGCCTCCGCCGGCTGCGGCAGCTGCCACGGCCCCACCGGCGGTGGTGGCGTCGGCCCCCGGCTGGCCGGCGGGGAGACCAAGCTGACGTTCCCCAACGTCGAGGACATGATCACGTGGGTGGCCGAGGGGTCGGCCCCCAAGCGCGGCCAGTCCTACGGCGACCCCAACCGGCCGGGCGGGCCCCGGCCGCCGGCGTCCGGCGGCATGCCGGCTTTCTCCGGGCAGCTGTCGCCCGAGGAGATCAATACGGTCGTCACGTACGTCCGGGATCAGCTGTAACGACGGCCATGCCCGACGCCACCGCCAGCGGTGCCGTGCACGACGTCCTGGTCGTCGGCGGCGGGCCGTCGGGCGCCGCCTGCGCCTACTGGCTGGCCGAGGCCGGCCACGACGTGCTGGTGGTCGAGAAGAAGAACTACCCCCGGGAGAAGACCTGCGGCGACGGTCTGACCCCCCGGGCCGTCCGCCAGCTCGACGACATGGGCCTGGCCGACCAGCTGGCTCGCCACCACCGCTTCACCGGCCTGCGCTCGGTGGCCTTCGGGATGTCGCTGGAGCTGGAATGGCCCGACGTGCCGGGCATGCCCCGCCACGGTTACGTCGTCACCCGCCACGACCTCGACGAGGCGGTGGCCAAGCGGGCGGAGAAGGCGGGCGCCACCCTCTGGCAGGGCGCCGAGGCCGTCGAGCCGGTGCTGGTCGACGGCGTGGTGCGGGGGGCCATGGTCAAGGACAAGGCCACCGGCGAGACCACGGAGGCAACGGCGAAGTACGTCGTGGTCGCCGACGGGGCCAACTCGCGCTTCGGTCGGGCCCTGGGCACGGTGCGGAACAGGGACTGGCCGCAGGGCATGGCCATCCGGGGATACTTCACGTCGGACCGCCACGACGAGCCCTGGATCGAGTCGCACCTCGACGTCCGGGACAAGGACGGCAACGTCCTCCCCGGCTACGGCTGGATCTTCCCCGTCGGCGACGGCCGGGTCAACGTCGGCATCGGGCTGCTGTCCACCTTCAGCCAGTGGAAGGAGGTGAACACCACCAAGCTGATGGAGTCCTTCGTGGGCTCCCCGCAGTGCGCGAGCTGGGGCATCTCGCCCGAGACCGCGTGCGGCGCCCCCACCGGCGGGCGCCTGCCCATGGGCCTGGCCGTCGGCCCTTGGACCGGGCCGACGTGGATCGGCACCGGCGACGCCATCGGGGCCATCAACCCGTTCAACGGCGAGGGCATCGCGTACGCCTACGAGACCGGACGTATCGCCGCCCGCCACCTCGACATCGCCCTGGCCTCCGGCGACGCCCTGGCGCTCCGGGGCTACGAGAAGGAGATCCAGGCCACCTACGGGCTGTACTTCAAGGTCGCCCGGGCCTTCGTGAAGATCATCGGGAGGCCGAAGCTCATGCGGGCCATGGTCGGCACCGGCATGCACTCCCGGTCGCTGATGGAGTGGGTGCTGCGCATCATGGCCAACCTCCTCCGCCCCGACGAGCTGGGGCCGGCCGAGGCCGCCTACCGGGCCGTCGCCGCCCTGGCCCGGGTCGTCCCCGAGCGTTGAAGGACGTCGGCGGAGAGCCGCCATGAAGCACGTCTCGGCCGAGCGGTTCGAGGAGCTGGTGGCCGACGCCCTCGACGAGATTCCCGAGGAGCTGGGCCGGCTCATGGACAACGTCTGGGTGACCGTCGAGGACGTGCCCGAGACGGCCGGCCTGCTCGGGCTGTACAACGGGGTTCCGCTGACCGAGCGCGACAGCGGCTACGCCGGGATGGTGATGCCCGACCGCATCACCCTGTACCGGATCCCCATCTGCGCCATGGCCCGGACCGAGGAGCAGGTGGTCGACATCGTCCGGGACACCGTGATCCACGAGGTGGCCCACCACTTCGGCATCGACGACGACCGCCTCGACGAGCTGGGTTGGGCATGAAGCTCCTGGTCGAGTCGCACCCGGCCTGCCTGGAGCACGAGGCGGGGCTCGGCCACCCGGAGCGCCCGGGCCGGGTGGTGGCCGCCGTCGACGGCATCCGGGAGGCGGGGCTGGGCGACGCGGTGGCCTGGGTGGAGCCCCGACCGGCCACCGTCCAGGAGCTTGCCCTTGTCCACGACCCCCGCTACGTGGATGCCTTGCGCCGCTTCTGCGAGCGGGGTGGGGGATCGCTCGACGCCGACACGGGCGCCGTCCCGAGGTCCTGGGACGCCGCCCTGGTGGCCGCCGGCTCGGGGCTCGACGCGGTCGAGCGCCTCGACCGGGGTCAGGCCGACGCCGCCTTCTGTGCCGTCCGCCCTCCGGGCCACCACGCCACCGACCGCCACGCCATGGGGTTCTGCCTGTTCAACAACGTGGCGGTGTGCGCGGCCTCATTGACGGCCCGGGGCGAGCGGGTGCTCATCGTCGACTGGGACGCCCACCACGGCAACGGCACCCAGGACATGTTCTACGAGGACGGCCGGGTGATGTACGTGTCCGTGCACCAGTGGCCGCTGTACCCGGGCACCGGCCGGATGGAGGAGCTCGGGGAGGGGCTCAACGTCAACTTCCCCGTGCCGCCCGGCACGACGGGCGACGTCTACCAGGCCGCCCTCGACGCTGTGACGCCACGGGTCGAGGCCTTCGATCCGACATGGGTGCTGATGTCCTGCGGCTTCGACTCCCACCGCGACGACCTCATCGGCTCGCTCGGCCTGCGCGAGGGCGACTTCGCCGACCTGGCCCGCCGTTCCGCCGCCTTTGCGCCCGCCGGCCACCGCATTCTCTTCCTCGAGGGCGGCTATGAGCTGGACGCCATCGCCGGGTCGGCGGCCGCCTGCGCCACCGCCCTCGTCGGCGCCGAGTCGGTGGCGCCCAGGACCGCCGGCGGCCCCGGCATGGACGTGGTCGACGCGGTCGCCCGCCTGCTCGAGTGAGCAGTTGACCCGGTCTACCCGGGTCAACTGCTCACTCGATGCGGATGGCGGCGGCCGCGGCGGCGGCGGCGAGGTCCACGGTGCGCTCCAGCTCGCCCTTGGTGTGGGCCAGGCTGGGGAAGAGGGCCTCGAAGGGGCTGGGGGGCAGGGCGACGCCGCGGTCGAGCATCTGGTGGAAGAAGGCGGCGTAGGCCTTGGCGTCGGACGCCTTCGACGTGGCGAAGTCGGTGGGGACGGTGTCGTTGAAGAACAGCCCCAGGAGCGGGCCGACGACCGGGACGGACACCGGGAGGCCGGCCTCGGCGATGACCTGGGTGAGGCCGGCGGCCAGCTCGGCGGCCCGGCCGGACAGCTGGGCGTAGGCGGCGTCGTCGAGCAGCTCGAGGACGGCGAGGCCGGCTGCAGTGGCCAGGGGGTTCCCCGAGAGCGTGCCGGCCTGGTAGACGGGCCCCTCGGGCGCCAGGCAGCCCATGACGTCGGCCCGGCCCCCGAAGGCGGCGAGTGGCAGCCCACCGCCGATCACCTTGCCCAGACAGGTCAGGTCCGGGGTGATGCCGAACCGCTCCTGGGCGCCCCCCCGGCCCAGCCGGAAGCCGGTGATGACCTCGTCGAGGATCAGCAGCGCGCCCGCGGCGTCGCAGGCGGCCCGGAGGCCGTCGAGGAAGCCGTCGACCGGCGGGATCAGGCCCATGTTGGCGGCCACCGGCTCGACCAGGACCGCGGCCACGTCGTCACCGATGTCGGGGACGACGTTGTAGGGCACCACCACCGTGTCGGCCACCGCGGATGCCGGCACACCGGCCGAGCCCGGCACCGCGTGGGTGGCCAGGCCGCTGCCGCCCGCGGCCAGGAGGGTGTCGGCGTGGCCGTGGTAGCAGCCGTCGAACACCACGATCTTGTCCCGGCCGGTGAAGCCCCGGGCCACCCGCACCGCGGTCATGGTGGCCTCGGTGCCGCTGGACACGAGCCGCACCTTCTGGCACGACGGCACCCGGTCGCGGATGGCCTCGGCCAGCAGCACCTCGCGTTCGGTGGGCGCCCCGTACGACGTCCCGTCGGCCGCGGCCCGCTGCACGGCCTCGACCACCTTGGGGTGGGCGTGGCCGAGGATCGACGCCCCCCACGACTGGACGTAGTCGGTGTAGCGCCGTCCGCCGACGTCCCACACGTAGGCCCCCTCGGCCCGGGCCACGAAGTAGGGGGTGCCGCCCACCGACCGGAACGAGCGCACCGGCGAGTCCACGCCGCCCGGGATCACGTTGCAGGCCCGGGCGAAGAGCTCCTCGTTGGTCGTCACGCCGGCGGCCGTCCCCGCCGCCGGAGGCGGCCGCTCCGGCTGCCGGTCAGACCAGAAACGGCGGAGGCCGTCAGGCTCGGCCGGACGGCCGGAGCACGATCAGCTCGTCCGAACGGAGCGAAGCGAGTAAGGACGAAATTCACAGCGTCTCGGCCAGCTCCCGGGCCAGGTAGGTGAGGATGATGTCGGCGCCCGCCCGCTTGACTGCGGTGAGCTGCTCGAGGGCGACGGCCGGCCCGTCGATCCACCCCCGCTCGGCGGCGGCCTTGAGCATCGAGAACTCGCCGGACACGTGGTAGGCGGCGACGGGGACGTCGACCCGGGCCCGGACGGCGGCGATCACGTCGAGATACGTCAGCGCCGGCTTCACCATGACCATGTCGGCGCCCTCGGCCACGTCGAGGGCGACCTCGAGCAGCGCTTCCCGAGGGTTGCGGAAGTCCTCCTGGTAGGCGCGGCGGTCGCCGCCGCCCGCGATCGTGACGTCGACCGCGTCCCGGAACGGGCCGTACAGCGGGGAGGCGAACTTGGCTGCGTAGGCCAGGATGGCCGTGGAGGGGTGGCCGGCGGAGTCGAGGGCGGCCCGGATGGCGGCGACCTGGCCGTCCATCATCCCGGAAGGCGCCACCACGTCGGCGCCGGCCTCCGCCTGGGCCACGGCCACCCGGCCGTAGAGGTCAAGGGTGGCGTCGTTGTCGACGGTGCCGTCGGCCGCCAGCACGCCGCAGTGGCCGGACGACGTGTACTCGTCGAGGCAGAGGTCGGCCATCACGACCAGGTCGTCGCCGACCTCGTCCCGCAGGTCGGACAGCGCGAGCTGGGCGATCCCGGCCGGGTCCCACGCCGCCGATCCCTCGGCGTCCTTGCCCGCCGGGATCCCGAACAGGATCACGGCCGGTACGCCGAGGTCGGCGAGAGCCCTGACCTCCTTGCGCAGCGACTCGCGGGTGTGCTGGACGACGCCCGGCATGGAGGCGATGGGCCGGGGGCCGTCGATCCCCTCCCGCACGAACAGCGGGGCGACCAGATCGTCGACCGACAGGCGGGTCTCGGCCACCAGCCGTCGCAGCGCGGGAGTGCGCCGCAACCGTCGCATGCGGCGGGTCGGATAGCTCATCCTGACGATGGTAGGTCGGCCTACGGTGTCAGCCATATGAAGCTGAAGAGCGCCATGCTGGCCGACGCGGCCAGGGTCGCCGAGAACAAGCTGTACGTCTTCGGCGGCCAGTGGGACCGCGTCTACACGCACTCCTTCCCCACCACCCACCCCGGCCTCACCGTGGTCCTCGTCATCGAGGTCTCCTACGCCGAGGCGCTCAGGGACCATCACCTGCGGGTGAGGCTGATGCGCGACGGCGAGCCGGTCGGCGCCGAGGCCCGGGGCCTCATCAACGTGGGCCATGCCCCGGGCAGCACGCCGGGCGCGCCGTCGTACGTGCCCATCGCCCTTCCGTTCGAGTCGCTCCAGTTCAATCGGGCGGGGCGGTACGAGTGGGTGGTGACGCTCAACGACGAGCCGGTCGGTTCCATCCCGCTCGAGGTGGCGCTGGCCCCGGGGTCGATGGAGCAGCCGGCCGATCGAGGCCCGGTCACCGGCGACGGCGGGCCCGGCGGCCCCTGGACCGCCTAACTGCCCGGCCGGAGGGCGGCGACCAGGGCGTCGACCAGGCCCTCGACGGTGTGCTCGCCGGCCACCACCGACACCGGCACTCCATGCTCGGCGGCGGTGGCGGCCGTGACCGGGCCGATGCAGGCGACGACCGGCGGGAGGGCGTCGGCGCCCGCCAGTGCCAGCCACGACGTGACCGTGGACGACGACGTGAAGGCGATGGCGTCGGCCTTGGCCGCGGCGGCCAGGGCATCGTGGGACGGCCGGGCGGGGACGGTGCGGTAGGCCTCGACCACGTCGACCTTCCAGCCCTTGGCCCTCAGTCCATCGGCCAGCACCGGCCGGGCCGCGGCCGCCTGGGGGAGCAGGACGCGGCCCGCTCCCGACGGGAACGACTCCACCAGCGACTCGGCCACCGCGCTCGCCGGTTGGAGGTCGGCCACCACGCCGCGGGCGGCGAGGGCGCCGGCCGTGCCCGGCCCGATCGCGGCGACCCCCGCCCGGCCGAACGCCCGGGCGTCGTGCAGGTACCCGAAGAGCCGGTCGACTGCGTTCACCGAGGTGAACACCACCCAGTCATAGCGGGCCACCCGCCCGGCCGCTTCACGCAGGGCCTCGCCGCCATCGGCGGGGTCGGTGATCTCGATCGTGGGCAGCTCGACCGTCTCTGCGCCGAGAGCGGAGAGCCTGGCCACCAGGTTCGACGCCTGGGCCCGGGCCCGGGTGACCACCACCTTGCGGCCGAACAGGGGCCGGCCCTCGAACCAGCGCAGGTCGAGGCCGGCCACCTTGCCGATGACGATCGTCACCGGCGGCTCCAGCACCGCACCAGCCATTTCCCCGAGCGTGGTCCGCACCGTGCGCTGACCGGGCCGGGTGCCCCAGCGGATAGCGGCCACGGGCGTATCGGCCGGCAGCCCGCCGGCCTGCAGCCGGGCGGCGATCTCGCCCCGGTGGGCCACCCCCATGAGGACGACGATGGTGTCGGCCGCCCGGGCCAGGGCGTCCCAGTCGACGTCGTCGTCGACCGCGTGCCGGCTGTGCCCGGTGACGACCGTGAACGACGTGGACAGCGTCCGGTGGGTCACAGGAATCCCGGCGTAGGCCGGCACGGCGACGGCGGCGCTGATCCCGGGAACGACCTCGAACGGGACGCCGGCCTCGGCCAGCGCCTGGGCCTCCTCGCCCCCCCGGCCGAAGACGAACGGGTCGCCGCCCTTGAGGCGGACGACCTCCTGACCCCGCAGGCCCCGCTCGACAAGCAGGGCGTTGATCGCGTCCTGGGCCACCGGCCCCCCGGGCGACTTGCCCACGTCGACCCGCTCGGCCGCCTCGGGGGCGAGGTCGAGGAGGGAGATCTCCGACAGCCGGTCGTGGACCACCACGTCCGCCCGGGCCAGCAGCTCGGCGCCCCGACGGGTGAGCAGGCCGGGATCGCCCGGCCCGGCCCCCACGAGGTAGACGGTCACGGGACGGTCACGTCACCGGAGGTCGGCGAGCAGGGAGGAGCCGCCGGCGTCGTCGAGGAGGTGGCGGGCCAGGCGGCGGCCGAGCTCCACCGGGTCGTCGCCCTCGTCGGAGTCGCGCAGGACGATCCGCCCGTCGGGTGTGCCGAGCATGGCGGTGAGGGTCACGTGGCCACGGTCGTCGACCGTGGCGTGGGCGCCCACGGGAAGGTCGCAGCCCCCTCCGACCTCGGCCAGCCACGCCCGCTCGGCGTCGACCGCCTCCCGGGACGGCCCGTGCTCGATGGTGGCAAGGGCGGCAAGGGTGTCGTCGTCGTCCGCCCGGCATTCGATGGCCAGGGCGCCCTGGCCGACCTGGGGCACCATCACCTGCGGCCCGAGGATCTCGGTGACGTCGGACGAGCGACCCAAGCGGTCCAGTGCCGCGGCGGCCACGACGATGGCCGCGAAGCCGCCGGCCTTCGACAGCCTGGTCTCCATGTTCCCCCGCAGGCCGCCGAAGGTCAGGTCCGGGCGCAGCCACGCCAGCTGGGCCCGGCGGCGGACGGAGCCGGTGCCGATGCGGGCGCCGGGAGGCAGCGTGTCGAAGCGGCCTCCGACGAGCGCATCGCGGGGGTCGGCCCGGTGGGGGACGGATGCGATGGTCAGGCCTTCCGGGGTCGACGAGGGCAGGTCCTTGGCCGAGTGGACGGCGAAGTCCGCCCGCCCGTCGAGCACGGCGGCCTGCACCTCCTTGACGAACACCCCGCGTCCGCCCAGCTCCCAGATGGGAACGTCGGTCCGGCGGTCGCCCTGGGTGTCGATCACGACCGTCTGAACCTCGATCCCCAGCATGTCGGCGACCAGGTCGGTCTGGGCCCGGGCCAGCCGGCTACCGCGGGTCGCGGCCCGCAGGCTGCCCATCACTGGTGCCTAGAGATCGAACAGTTCGGTCAGGGCGCCCGCCAGGCGCTCGCCCTTGGCCGACCCGGCGGCGTCCTTGAGGCGGACGGTGGGGTCGTGGAGGAGCTTGCCGAGCAGGCTGCGGGTGAGGGCCTCGACCGCAGCTCGCTCCCGGGGCTCGAGACCGGCCAGGCGGTTGCGGTAGCGGGCCAGCTCGGCGACGCGGACGTCCTCGGCCCGCTGGTGCAGCGCGGTCACGGTGGGGGTGGCCTGGCGGGCGGTGGTGACCTCCACCCAGCGGTCGACCTCCTCGGCCACGATGGCCCGCACCGGCGCCACCTCCTTGCGGCGCTCGTCGAGGTTGGCGGCGACGAAGCGCTCCACGTCGGCCAGGCCCAGCAGGCTGACGCCGGGAAGGTCGGCGACCGCAGGGTCGACGTCGCGGGGCATGCCCAGGTCGACGATCAGCAGCGGCCGGCTCGGCCGGGAGCCCAGGGCCCGGCCGAGGTCTTCGGCGGTGACGACGACCCTGGTGGAGCCGGTGCTGGTGAGGAGAAGGTCGGCGTCGGCCAGGGCGTCGGGTAGCCCGTCGAGGGCGACGGCGTGGCCGCCGGCCCGCTGGGCCAGCTGCTGGGCCCGCGCCCATGTGCGGTTGGCCACGGTGACCCGGCTCCCGGGCACGTCGGCGTCGGCCACCTCGTCGACCAGCCCGGCGCCCATCTCCCCCGCACCGAGCACCACCACGCTGCGGTCGGCCAGGGTCGAGAGGCGCTCGGCGGCCATGGTCACCGCCGCCTGCGAGAGCGAGGTGATGCCCCGGGCGATGGCCGTGTCGGTACGGGCCCGCTTGCCGACCTCCAGAGCCTGGCGGAAGAGCAGCGACAGCCGGGACCCGGCCGCCCCTTCCCGGCGGGCCAGCTCCCACGCGTCGCGGACCTGGCCGAGGATCTGGGTCTCGCCCACCACCACCGAGTCGAGGCCGGCCACCACCGAGAACAGGTGGGCGGCGGCCGCGTCGTCGTAGTGGACGTAGAGGTGGTCGCTGAAGTCCTCGGGCGGCACGAACGACAGCTCGGAGAGGAAGTGGCGGACGTCGGCCATCGCCCCGTGGAACCGCTCGGCGACCGCGTAGACCTCGACCCGGTGGCACGTGGAGAGGACGAC
Source organism: uncultured Acidimicrobiales bacterium (assembly GCA_902805665.1). Taxonomy (GTDB): domain Bacteria; phylum Actinomycetota; class Acidimicrobiia; order Acidimicrobiales; family AC-14; genus CADCTB01. Next base: position 6,150 of record CADCTB010000114.1, on the reverse strand, counting down.
GGCCTCGCTGACGAAGTCGCGGGCCACCAGGTCGCCCAACGCCTTGGGCAGGGCTTCGTCCCGCATCGCCATGCGCTCGAGCAGGTCGAGCGGGGCGGTGCGGTGGCTCAGTCCGACGACGACGACAGACACGTCTGCAGACGCTCTCGTGCGTGGGCCAGGTCACCGGTGCGGATGAGGTCGAGCATGTCGGAGTCCAGCGCCGATCGCCAGTCGAGGCCCTCGGTGGACACGCCGGAGGCCCTGAGGCCGTCGCGCTCGGTGGCCAGGATCTCGAGGAGGACGGCGTACTCGGGGCCGATCTCGCCTTCGATCCGGCGGCGCAACCAGCTGGCCAGGGCCGGGCTGCGGCCGCCGGTGGACACCGCGATCTGCAGGTCACCCCGCCGGACCACCGACGGGAGGGTGAACGAGCAGTTGGCCGGGTCGTCGGCGCCGTTGACCCAGATGCCCGCCCGCTCGCCGGCCTGGTACACGGCGCGGTTCACCGCCGGGTCGTCGGTGGCGGCGATGACCAGCCACACACCCCCGAGGTCATCCGGCCGCCACGGTCGCTCGTCGAACATCACCTCTGTGAGCAGCTTCAGCTCCGGGGTGATACGTGGGGCCACCACCCGGACCCGGGCGCCGCAGCTCAGCAGGCCCTCGACCTTGCGCAGGGCGATCTTGCCGCCGCCGACCACCAGGCACTGCCGGCCGTCGAGCACCAGGTTCACCGGGTACTGCACCCCTAGGCCTCGGCCACCCGCGGGGCCACCACCCGGAGCTGCTGATAGAAGGACAGGATCTGCAGCTCGATCGACAGGTCGACCTTGCGCAGCGACACGCCCCGGGGCACCGAGATGACCGCAGGGGCGAAGTTGAGGATCGACGTCACCCCGGCCGCCACCAGCAGGTCGGCGACCTCCTGGGCCGAGCCTGCGGGCGTGGCGACGATGCCGATGGCGATCGTCTGCTCGGTGGCGATCTCCGGCAGCTCGTCGAGGTGGCGGACGGGAAGGCCGGCCACCACCTCGCCGACCTTGCTGCGGTCGGCGTCGACCAGGGCGGCGATGCGGAATCCCCGGGCGGAGAAGCCCTTGTAGTTGGCAAGGGCATGGCCCAGGTTCCCGATCCCGACGATGACCACCGGCCAGTCCTGGGTGAGGCCCAGGACCCGGTTGATCTGGACCAGCAGGAACTGGACGTCGTAGCCCACGCCCCGGGTGCCGTAGCTACCGAGGTAGGAGAGGTCCTTGCGGACCTTGGCCGCGTTCACGCCCGCCATCTCGGCCAGGCGCTCGGAGGAGATGGTGACGATGTGGGCGTCGGCCATCTCCAGCAGGCTGCGGAGGTAGACGGGCAGCCGGGCGACGGTGGCCTCGGGTATCCGGCGCGGGTTGCGGCCCGCGGAGCCGAGGCCGGCAGCCGGGAGGACCGCGTCGACGGAGACGCCGTTGACGCCCGGTGCCCCGTCTCCCGGGGGCCAGGCCGGCGCGTCTCGACCGGATGCTGCCTCTCGGCCGGGCACTGCCTCTCGGCCGGGCAGCGAGCCGTCCTCCCGTTTCGGGTCCTGCATTACCCGGAGTGTACGTGAGTTCGTGCGTTTGTTCACAAGCGCCACCCTCTACCAGCACAACCATCCTACCGGCGCGTCGTCCAGCTCCGGGGCCGGTTTCTGCGATCGGGCAATGGGATGGCCAGGTCCGACCGGTTACCATCGACTGTGGTGTCCCGCACGATCCGCGTGATGGTGGTCGACGACACCGACCACGTTCGCCGCATGCTCACCTCGATGCTGTCGCTCGACGGCTACGAAGTGGTGGGCGAGGTCGCCAGTGGCCCGGCCGCGCTGGAGGCGGTGGAAGCGGCCGACCCCGACATCGTGGTGATCGACTACAAGATGCCGGGCATGGACGGGCTGGACACCGCCCGGGGGATCCGCCAGCGCCGCCAGGATCAGGTGATGATCCTCTACACCGCCTACATCGACCAGGCGCTCGAGCAGGCCGCAGCCGAGGCCGGCATCTCGCTGTGCATCGGCAAGGTGGACGGGCTGTCGTCGCTGGAGCGGGAGATCAACCGCCTCTGCGCGTCGCTCTTCTGACGGCGGCTCTTCTAGCGCCCGATCAGCAGGAACTGCACGATCGACGCGCCGAGGATCAGCACCAGCAGCGCTCCCAGGAGGATGGCGATGCTGGGTCTCACTCGGCGGCCTTGATCGTCACCGAGTCGCCCGAGCCGATCCGCAGCTCCTCTGACGCCGACCGCCGGTCGAGGGCGATCGACACCAGCCCGTAGGAGTCGGTGACCAGGCCGATCTGGCCGGACCGCAGGTCGGAGTAGCTGCGGACCCGGACCGCCTTCCGGGTCTTGTCGCCCGAGACCAGCAGCAGAGGGTCGTCCATCAGGAGCAGGTCGTCGGGGTCGACGTTGAGCTGGATGTTGCCGAACCGGTCGACCCACAGGACCTCGCCCGTCACCGACCCGTTCTCCTGGGTGGACAGCGGCACGATCCCGGGCAGGAGGGTGATGGGGTCGACCAGGGGGCCCAGCTCGGCGAGGTCGACGCCCGCGCACAGGTGGGCGGCCGCGGGGGCGAAGACGTCGCGCCCGGCGAACGTGGGCCCCGGAGCCGGCAGGTGGTAGTCCTCGTTGGTGAGCGACACGGCCCGGCGGGCGCCTCCCGCCATGGCCACCGCCGAGGCCAGCAGCCCGTTGTCCGGGCCGACCAGCACCGCGGACGGGCCGTCGCCGTCGACCCCTCCGGCCTCCACGGCCACGGCCCGCCGGTCCGAGCCCACACCGGGGTCGATCACGGCCAGCACCACCGAGGGCACCAGGGTGAGGTACTGCATGCTGCGGGCCAGTGCCAGTGCTCCGGCCCGGATGTCGTGCGGGGGGATCGAGTGGGTGACGTCGCCCACGGTGACGTGAGGCGCGATGGCCCGGATGACCGCCTTGACCACCCCGACGAACTCGTCCTCCAGCCCGTAGTCGGACAGGAACCAGACGTTGTCGAAGGTCACCCGGCCCGGGTGGACATCTCGAAGCTCACCCGGCCTGCGTGTAGGTGCTGGCCAGGTACCGGTCGACGTCGTCCTCACGCACGCGGTAGGACTTCCCGACCCGCACCGAGGCCAGCTGGCCGGCCTTGATCAGCCGGTACACGGTCATGGTGGAGACCCGCAGCTGCGCTGCGACTTCCGCGACGGTGAGAAACCGGGCCCGTTCCAAGTTTTGCGGCAGTTCGATCACCCCTCTTCGCCAACGGCCAGAGTATGCCCAGGAGGCACGTCCGGGAAAGGCCTCGCCCCCTGCTCGGCGGTTTGATCAATCCGCGGCGCTCTGCCACCCCCGATTGATCAAACCGCTCCGGTTAGGCCTGGCCGAGCTCCTTCGAGCGCTGGGTGGCGGCGACCACGGCGTCCATGAAGGCGGCGCGGACGGCTCGGGACTCCAGGGCGGCCAGGCCGGCGGCGGTGGTGCCGCCCGGCGACGTCACCGCGGCACGGAGGGCCTCGGCGCGCTCGCCGGACTCGGCGAGGAGGCGGGCCGAGCCGAGAAGGGTCTGGATGGTGAGCGTCTCGCTGACCGCCCGGGGCAGGCCGACGGCGACTCCTGCCTCGACCAGCGCCTCGGCCACCAGGAACACGTAGGCGGGCCCCGACCCCGACAGGCCGGTGACGGCGTCGAGCAGCGGCTCCCCGACCCGCTCGACCTTGCCGACGGCCGAGAGGATCTCCTCCGCCCAGGCCAGGTCGCCCTCGGACGCCCCCGCCCCCCCGGCGATCGCCGCCGCCCCGCAGCCGACCAGGGCCGGGGTGTTGGGCATGGCCCGGACCACGGCAGCACCGGCGTTGAGCCACGACTCGAGCCGGCCGAGCGTCACGCCGGCGGCGATGGAGAGGACCCGGTCGACGCCTGCGGCAGCCAGGGCCCGGCACGCCGCCTCCACGTCACCCGGCTTCACCGCCACCACCGCGCCCTCGGCGCCCGGCGCCGGCTCGGCCGCCACCTGCAGGCTGGGGTGGGTGGCGACGAGCTCGTCCCGCCGGGAGGCGACCGGCTCGACGACGAGCAGCTCCTCGGGCCTGGCCCACCCCGCCGACAGGAGGCCGGCGACGAGGGCGGCGCCCATCTTCCCGCCCCCCACGACGGCGAGCCGGGAAACAGTCACCTGGAAAGGTTAGGGCAGGTAGCCGGTGGGGTCGCGGGGGCTGCCGTTCACGCGGGTCTCGAAGTGGAGGTGGGACCCGGTGGAGTTGCCGGTGGACCCCATGTCGCCGATGAGGTCGCCCTGGCTCACCCGCTGGCCCTCGCTGGCCCGCAGGCGGGTCATGTGGCCGTACAGCGTGGAGAACCCGCCGCCGTGGTCGATGACGATGGCGTTGCCGTACCCGCCGTTCCATCCGGCCAGGATGATCGTGCCCGCCTTGGCCGCCCGGATCGGCGTCCCGACGCCGTTGGCGATGTCGATGCCGGCGTGCAAGGACCCCCACCGGTACCCGAAGCCCGAGGTGACGGAGCCGTTCGTCGGCCAGCCCATGCCACCCGAGGTCCGGGCTGCCGGGGCGGACGCTGCTGCGCCACCACCGCCACCGCCGTTGGAGCTGGGGGTGTCGGCCGCCTCGACCGGAAGCTGGCGGGCCCGGATGAGGTTCGAGAGGGTCGCCTCCTCCCGCGACAGGGCGGCCACCTCGGCGGTGACCTCGGCGATGCGCACATCGAGGGCGTTCTTGAGCCGGACCTGGTCGATGCGGGCCTTCTCGAGGGTGGCCAGCTTGTCGGCGGCCGCCTTCTTGCGCTCGGACGCCACCTCGGCGGCGTTGGCCAGGTTCTCCCTCTCGAACTGCTGGTCCTGACGGGCGCCCCGCATCTGGTCGACGATGTCGCGGTCGCTGGACACCACGTGGGCCAGCAGGGCCTGGCGGCGACTGGCCTCTCCCAGGTCCTTCGACCGCACGATCTCCAGCAGGGTGTCGCCCCCCGGGTGGACGTAGGCCCGGACGGCCGCCTCGGCCGCCTTGACCTTCAGCTCCGACATGCGGGCCTCGGTGTTGGCCAGGCGGATCTGGGCCGTCCCCAGGTTGAGCTCGGCGGCCCGCAGGGCCTGCTGGGCGGCATCGGTGGTGGCGGCCTGGACGGCCACGCCGGCGTCGAGCGCCTTGACCGCCGACTCCAGCTCGGCGTCGTTGGCCTTCAGCGTGTCCAGCTTGGCCGCGGCCTCCGCCCTCTTGTTCTGGGCGGCGACCCGCTTCTCCTCGGTGGATGGGTCGGCAAAGACCGGCGTGGCCAAGGCCATCACCATCACTACGACGAGCGCGCGGGCTGGGATCTTCAGGTTTGCCATGAACTCCAGCAAATGGCAGCACCCGCCGGGGCTGCTGGGTGGGCGAAGGCTAAACCGCACTCGACCTGAAGGCAAGCACAGGCGGTCGGTGCGGGGGCGGGCGCGAAAGGGCCCGAGGAACCTCTTGGCCGCCCCCACTTCCCCGAAGGGGTGACCAGTCCGCCCCTCGGGCCCGCCCAGGAACCTACTGCACCGCGAGTGGGAATGCAAGAGAAGGCATGAAATGTTTCCGGGCGCGCCCAAGCGGCCGCCCTTCCCCGCTCCGCCGGGAGTGGCAGCGTAGCGCCCCCGGCGAGGCTGCGTCCGCCCTCAGGAAGGGCTCAGCGGCACTCGACCAGGCTGCGGGCGGTGAGGTCGGCGTAGAGCCGGCGCAACCGGGCGCCGGTGATCGACCACCGGTACCGGCCGGCCCGGGCCGCGGCCCGCACGCCCATCTCGGCGGCCATGGCCGGGTCGTCCAGCAGCCGGGCGACGTGGCCGGCGTAGGTCTGGGGGTCCCGCCCCTCGACCAGGAACCCGCTCACTCCGTGGGCCACGAGCGTGCTCAGCCCACCGACATCGGCGGCCACCACCGGGGTCCCGCATGCCGCCGCCTCCAGCGCCACCAGCCCGAAGGACTCCGATCGGCTGGGCACGAGGCAGACATCGGCGGCCCGGTAGTACAGGGCCAGCCGGCCGTGGGGCTGGGGGGGGACGAACCTCACCCGCTCACGCAGGCCCAGGTCGGCGACCAGGTGGTGCAGGCGGCCCAGCTCGGCGTCGCCCTGGACGCCGCTGGGCCCTCCGACCAGCAGCAGGGTGCCCGGCCCGGCCCGGTC
>CADCTB010000113.1 GCA_902805665.1 uncultured Acidimicrobiales bacterium | reverse complement strand
GCACACCGCCCGAATCTCGTGCACCAGGTCCGACAGCCGGCTCTCGAGCTCGTAGACCTCCTCGGCCATGGCCGTGTCGCTGAAGTACACGGCCGCGTAGCCCAGGTCGATCATGAGCTCGGAGGTGTCCTTCGCCTCCGACAACATTGTCTTCAGATTGCGCGGTTTGTCGTCCACCTAGGCCTCAGAGCCTATCCGCCGTCACGCGATGCCCACCGACACGATGACGACGATGAGGGCGACGGCGCCGACGAAGTCCACTGAGGACGTGACGAGGGGGATGCCGTAGGTGTCGGGGTCGGCGCCGAATCGGACGGCGGCGATGGTGCCGTAGTAGGCGATGGCGATCACGAAGGTCACCGCGAACGCGCCACCCAGGAGTGACACGACCGCCATCTGCGGCAACCCGGGGCTGGCCTGGCCGAGCAGCCGGCCGACGAAGTGGGCGCCGACGGCGTTGAAGAGGTAGATCGGCGCCCCCAGCAGCAGGATGAGGTAGCCGTCGGTCCGGGCGTCGCGGCTGGGGAAGGGCGCCGGCACCATGAGGCCGAGGTGGAGCTTGGTCGACAGCCGGCTGGACAGGATTCCCCCCAGGGCGCCGGCGCTGCTGATGAAGGCGGGGAACAGGATCAGGAGGGCCGGATAGGTGGAGAACGTGCCCAGGCGCTTCTCGATGGCGATGCCGGCCATGGTGCTCAGGCAGGCGGCGGCGAAGAGGATGGGCAACGACTCGCGGACGACCCGGCGGAGGACCTCCTGCTTGGACCGCCAGGCGGTGGTGAAGACGACGAGGACGGCCACCACCACCACCACGCTCAGGGAGTCGGCCAGCAGGTCGATGTCGAGCAGGAGGCTGGCGAGGAACAGGGCCGGCAGAGTCAGCACGTCGCCCAGGGTGGAGACCAGCGGGGCGATGAGGTTGTCGAGATCCCACCCGTAGCGCACGGAGCCGGCGGCCAGCGCGATGGTGGCCACCAGCACCACCACCGATGCGATGGCGCCACCGACGATGGAGATGAGGGCCAGGTCGAGGATCGAGATGGTGTTCATGACGCCGAGGGCCACGGCCACCGTCTTGGCCACCACCGCCAGCAGCAGCGAGAGCATGAGCGTGAGGACGAGCGAGGCGGCCACGTTCTGCCCCATGAGGGTCTGGCGGCGCACCGAAAAGCGGAAGTTGCCCAGGTGGATGGCCGTGCTCAGGCGGTTGCCCAGGGCCGAGAAGACGTTTCCCCGCAGTCCGATGGCCGCGGGAACCAGCACGAGCAGCCCGGGCAGTCGCTCGAAGGTGTCCGTGATCGAGCCCAGCACCGCGCCGGCCACCAGGCTGGTGCTGCTGTTGAGGGTGAGGCTGACCAGGCTCTGGCGGACGACCTCGGTGCTCGGGCCGAGGAGGGCCCGCAGCCGGGACACCAGCCGCAGCGGCGGCGGCCGGCGGATGGGCTGGGGCCGGCTACGGCGCGGGCGGGGACCCGGCTCTGTGGTCGTGGGCGCGGGAGCCCGAAGGGGACGTGCCGGACGGACCATGACTCGGCGGTTCCATTTCAGCCCTGCCGGTCGGGCCCGGCCCGCTCCATGTCGATGCGCACGATGACCCGACGCTGCTCCTCCATGGCCCGGCGGTAGTCGTCCCAGTCCGGGTGCTCGCCGGCCACCGAGCGGTACTGCTCGACGAGGAGCTCCATGGCTTCGGGGAGCGGGACGACTTCAGCGGTACCGTCGACCTGCATCCAGCGCCAGAAATCGTCGGACGTGACGCAGAGCGAGACCGCCGGGCTCTTGCGGATGTTGCGGACCTTGTAAGCCGTCTCCCGGGTGCTGATCGACGGCCGGCCCTCGCGGTCGAGGGCGACGGAAACCGGCGACATCTGCGGCCGCCCGTCGTCACGGACCGTCGAGAGGATCCCGCGGTGGTGCTCGCCCAGGAAAGCGCGGGCCTCGTCGAGATCCATGGCCGGAGCCTACGTCGGCGGAGAGCCGCCAAATGGCTACGTCGGCGGAGAGCCGCGAAATGGCTACGTCGGCGGAGAGCCGCCGAATGGCTACGTCGGCGGAGAGCCGCCGAATGGCTACGTCGGCGGAGAGCCGCGAATGGCTACGTCGGCGGAGAGCCGCCGGAGGCGGGACGACCTCGAACGTCGGCGATGACCGCCGAGTAGTCGAGATCGCCCAGGCCCGAGGTGGCGGCGCGTTCCAGCCACGCCTGTGCCGCGGGGGCCAGCCGCAGCTCGAGGGCGGCCGCTTCGGCGGCCGAGGTCACCAGGCCGAGGTCCTTGGCCGCCAAGGCCAGCGTGAAGTTGGGCTCGTACACCCCGCTCTCGACCTTGGTCCGCTTGCTCTTGACGGTGGCGCCGATGGGCGACTCGGCGAGGACGTCGAGGACCGCCGCCTCCTCGAGCCCGAGGGCGTCGGCCAGGGCGAGGGCCTCGGCCAGCCCGCACATGAGCACGCCGAGCGTGGAATTGGCCACCAGCTTCATGGCCGCCCCTGCGCCAAGTGCCCCAAGGTGCCGCGGCGTCCCCATCGCCTCCAGCACCGGCCGGCACCGCTCGAGGACCGTCTCGTCGCCACCCACGAAGATCTTGAGAGTCCCGTCGGTTGCCTGAGGGACGCTTCCGAGCACGGGAGCGTCGAGCATGTCCACCCCGTCCGGGAGGCGGGCGGCGAGCGAAAGGACGGCGTCGACGCCGATCGTCGACATCTCCACGAACGCGCATCCGGGCCGCACGCCGGCCGCCACGCCGTCCTCGCCGAACACCACCAGTTCGAGCGCCTGCGGGTCCGCCAGCATGGTGATGACAACCTCGGCGCCGGCTGCGGCCTCGGCGGGCGAGGTGGCCTGCGACGCCCCGTTCTCCACGAGCGACGCGCCCCGCTCAGGTGTGCGGTTCCACACCGCGACGTCGTGGCCGGCCTCGAGCAGTCGGGCGGCCATGGGCACGCCCATGCGCCCGAGCCCACAGAACGCAGCCTTGGTCATGCCTTGGTCTCTACCCCCGAGAGGACGGTGCGGAGCGCGGCGTCGATGGTGGAGACGCGAGCATCGTCAGTGACCTTGGCCCCGTCGGTGTCCACCACGTAGAAGGCGTCGACCACCTCGTGGCCGACGGTCGCGACCTTGGCGGACTTGATGTCCAGGCCGAGGTCGGCCAGCACCCGGGTGATGCGGTAGAGCGTTCCGATCCGGTCCGGGGCCCGGACCTCGATGACCGTGGCGGACTCCGAGGCGTCGACGTCGATGGTCACGTGGGTCCGGGCGGGGGTGGCCGAGAGCACGCCGGCCTTGCCCGCGTACTGGCGGGCTCGCGCACCGAGGCGTGACTCCAGCGACACCTCGCCATCGAGGGCCCGCAACACGTCGGCTTCCACCGCTCGCCAGTCGGCCTCCTTGCCGAAGGCGGGCTCCACGTCGAAGTGCTCCACGGCCATGCCGTCGTCGCTCGACCAGGCCCGGGCCCCGAGCACGTCGAGGCCGTGGAGGGCGAGCACGCCCGCGACGTGGCAGAACAGGCCGGGGTGGTCCTCCGCCGCCACCGTCGCCCGGCGGCCCTCGGCGTCGACCACCGGCCGTCGTTCGGCGCGGGCCCGGTCGAGGAGAGCCAGGTGGGCCGGCCCGGGAAACTCCGACGTCGACTGGGCGCCGTTGCCTGACAGGAACCAGTCGACCCGGTTGACGAGGTCCGACACGAGCCCCGCCTTCCAAGGGCTCCAGGCCGCCGGGCCGGTGGCGAGGCTGTCGGCGACGGTGAGGAAGTGGAGGAGCTCCAGCAGTCGCCGGTCACCCACCTGGGCGGCAACCGAGGCGACGGTCGACGGGTCCTCGAGGTCCCGCCGGGTGGCGACGTCGGGCAGCAGGAGGTGGTGGCGGACCATGTCGACGAGCACGGCGACGTCATCGGCTGCGAAGCCCATGCGGGTGGCGATCTCGTCGATCACCACCTCACCGGCAACCGTGTGGTTGTCGCCCCGCGAGCCGACGAAGCCCTTGCCGATGTCGTGCAGCCACGTGCCGACGAGGAGCAGGTCCGGGCGCTCCACGTCGGTGGTGTGGTCCGCGGCCCCGGCCGCCGCCTCGCACAGGTGCCGGTCGACGGTGAAGCGGTGGTAGGCGTTGCGCTGGGGCTGGCAACGGACCGCCGCCCACTCCGGCAGGAGGCGGACGAGCAGGCCCTTCTGGTCGAGGGCCTCCAGCACCGGGATGGCTGCCGGCCCGGCGCCGAGGAGGGTCACGAGGTCCGCCCTCTCGGCGTCGCCCCAGTCCTTGTCCAGCCCAGCCGGCGCCTCCGCCGCCAGCCGGTCGAGGCTGCGACGACCCAGCGACGTGCGGGCGCCCGCGGCCGCGGCGGCGGCCCGGAGGACGAGGCCCGGGTCGCCGTTCGGGTCGGCGTCGGTGGCCAGCTCCACCAGCCCCTCCCGCAGGACCAGCCCGGGGCTCAGCCGGCGGTCGGCGGCGGCGACGCGGCCTCGGGGGCCGCGCAACGACGACCCGATCCGGTCCCACGCCTCGTCGCTCGTCCACGCGATGGTGCGGGCCGCCGACGACAGTCGGGACATGAGCATGTCCGCGTCGGCATCCCCGAGGGCCTCGGCCACGCTGTCCTGCTCCTGGAGGAGGAGGCGGTCCTTCCCCTTCCCGGTCCGCCGCTGCAGCTCGACCCGGACCTCCAGCACGGTGCCGTGGGCCGCCTCGAGCGACTCGTCGTCGTCCTCCAGGAGGATGCGCCTCGCCGCCTCGGCCCAGCGGAGGGCGTGGACGTCGCGGAGGCCGCCCCTCCCCTCCTTGAGGTCAGGCTCCAGGAGGAAGGCCACCTCGCCGGCCCGCTCGTGGCGCTCGGCCACCGACTCCCGCAGCGCGCCGAGCCATCGGGCCGCGGTGGCCCGCCACTGGTCGGTCGCCCGCCGGGCCAGCTCGTCGGCCAGCTCGGGGTCGCCCACGAGGAGGCGGGTGTCGAGCTGCGACGTGGCGGTGTTCAGGTCGGTGCCGGCCAGCCCGACGGCCTCCTTGACCGTGCGGACCGCGTGCCCCAGCTTCACCCCCCGGTCCCAGATCGGGTACCAGAGCCGCTCGGCGAGGCGGGACAGGTCGGCCCGGTCCCGCCGGCCGCCCCGATGGAGCAGGATCAGGTCGAGGTCGCTACCGGGGCACAGCTCCCCGCGCCCGTAGCCGCCCACGGCCACCAGGGCCAGCCCTTCGGCGGCCAGCCCGGTGGCCGCGGCCGAGAAGAGCGCGGTCAGCCAGGCGTCGGCCGCTTCGGTGTAGGCCTCGCAGAACCGAAACCCGCGCAGGTCGGGGTCGCCACGGACGGCGACCAGGCGCTCCCACGCGAGGTCTGCGGACGACGGCTCAGAGGGCGTCGTGGCCCATCT
>CADCTB010000112.1 GCA_902805665.1 uncultured Acidimicrobiales bacterium | reverse complement strand
CGCAGCTGTCGTCCCCGGAGCACCGGCGGCCAACGGGCTCGGCACCGCCAACAGCACTCCCGCCGCCGGAAAGGTGCCGACCAGCGTCCCTCCGATCATCCGCGCCGCTCCTGCCGGTGCACCGGGGCCCAACGGCCTCGACACGCCGGGCACCACACCGGCCGCCGGTCGGGGGCCCGCCCGCCCGTAGTTCGCAGCGCAACGCACACGTAGCCCCGCGCTTGTATGCGGGGCTACGTCGCGTTCGGCGTCAGCCCGCTCCGGGGCTGTGACATCCCTATTCGCCGCCGTGGCGGAGGTGCTCTGCCTCGCGGACGGTCCGTCGCGCTTCGGCGTGGCGCACGCCCTCGACCGCCATCGTCGCCCACAGCACGACGGCCACCATGGCCAGCGTCACCAGGGCGGTCACCCGGTGGGCGAGTGGGACGAGGGCCAGGAGCACGATGGCGGCCACCAGCCGGTCGCCACTGAACGTGCCCAGCGTCCGACGCTTGAAGGCCACGTGAGCCAGTAGGTACAGCGCTGCGCCTCCCACCAGCGCGGTCGCCGTCTCCCACTCCAAGGGGTCGCCGACGTGCCGGAGGGTGCTCTTCGTGCCCAGGGCGACGAGGACGATTGCGGCCACCATCGGAAGGTGCATGTAGGAGAACGCGTCACGGGCGAGCCGGTTGCGGTCGGGAACCGATTCGAGCTCGGCCAGCCGCCGGGCCGCGGCCAGCGCGGAGACGTCGAAGTACGCCCACCAGAGGGCGCAGGCAACCGTGATCCCGAGGACGGCGGCCAGGATGACGCCGCCGTCGACCCCCGCCTCGGCACCCACGCCGATGGCGACGATCGACTCGCCCAGCGCGACGATCACGATCAGGCCGTGGCGCTCCGCGAAGTGGCCCGGCACGAGCCGCCACCCGCTGGGGTTTATGACCAGAGGGCCGGCCATGTCGAACACCAGGGCCGCCGCCCACACCGCGGCCTGGCCGTTCCCGTCCAGCAGCGATCCGGCCACCAGCACGGCCACGCCGGCCGCGGTGCTGGCCCCCAGGCCGATCACCGAATGGCGCAGCTCTGGGTCCTCGCGGCTGGCCAGTACGAACAGGGCGATGTGGGCGGCCCGCACCACCCCGTAGGCGACGGCGAACATCAGCCCGAGGTCGCCGAACGCATCGGGCACGCACAGCGACGTGACCAGCAGGGCCGCCATCGCCGCGAACAGCACCAGCCGCACCGGGCCCTCGTCGGGGTCGACCACGCTCGTCAACCAGGCGTAGCCGACCCACGACCACCACAGCAGGCCGAGGACGAGGACACCTCGCCCGATGCCTCCCCACGTCGGGTCGCGAGCCATGAGTGCCGTGCACTGGGTGATGGCAAGCACGAACACCAGGTCGAAGAACAGCTCGAGAGGGCTGACGACCTCCCCCCGGCGGAGGACCATGTGCCTGCGCGGGGGAGTGGCGGTCGGTGTGCTCACCGCTTCATTGTGGCGGCATCGGCCCGGCGAGGTGAGACGCCTTCAGGGACGGGGGTGGGCCCTGAGTGCCTCGATCGTCCACGTGAACGCCGGCGTCATGCTCGGGAAGGCGGGCCAGCCGTTCACCGTGCCCAGCAGCTGCCAGTAGCGCTCGACCCGGGCGTCGTTGCCCATGGCGAACCGCTCGGCGGTGGACGCTCGCAGCTCGGAAGTGTCGGGTGACTCTCCCCGTAGTGCGTCGACGATCGCCCTGAGGGGGGCGACGGCCTCGGGGGACCGGGGGTCGACCCCGGCGGACACCGCTGTCCCCCCTTGCTCGGCCACCACCAGCTCGAACCCCTCCTGGGGCGCCACCTCGAGGGACTGGCCCGCGGCGCGGGCGGCAGAGTGCGCCTCTGACATCTCCCGTACGCGCCGGCGGAACCCCGGCTCCTGCACGAGCTCGGCGAGCTCGATCCACGCCTCGACCTGTTCGGGCGTCGGATCGTCCGGCAGATCCGGCGTGACCGACCGCATGCCCTGTTCGAACGCAGGGTCCATGTCGAGGCCGCCGAAGACCTCGTCGTAGAAGTCGGTGAGGATGCGGTTGCGCTCCTCCTCGGACAGCTTGGCCAGCTTGTGCATGAGCTCCATCTCCTCCAGGGTCGTGTTGCGCTTCACCACCGCCCGCAGGACCGCACGGCGAAGGCGGAGGATGCGGATCTGGGTGTCGAGGGCGTCGGCGTGGAGAGTCACGACGTCGCCCAGGGTCAACTCCCGGTCGAGGACCCGGGTCACCGTCTCCAGGTCGAGGCCGAGGTCGCGGAGGGTCCGGGCCGTCTCCAGGCGGGCGAGGGCCTCGCCGTCGTACAGGCGGTAGCCGGCCGGGGTGCGACCACTGGGAGGGACCACTCCGGCGTCGGAGTAGAAGCGGATGGTCCGCACCGACAGCCCGGTTCGTCGTGCCAGCTCGCCGATGGTGAAGCGGTCGGCCTCGTCCATGCCCCCACACTGGCGTCTCCAGTCACTGGAGAGTCAAGCGTCAGTCGTTCTCAGGGCAGAAGCACGATGGCCCCAACTCCCGGTGAAGGGGGTTGGGGCCATCTGCTTCATCTGGTTCTTTCAGAACCTCCCGTGAAGGAGGAAGCGGTTACGGGTTGCAGGAGATCAGGACGTCCCTGGTGAGGAAGTCGAGGAACAACGGCCTCTGGCAGGTGTCGTTGTCGGCCCCACCGTTGAGCGTGTCGATGCTGCCGTCGTTGTTCGGACCGACGAGGCTGTCGCTGCCGGCGTCGCCGTTGATGATGTCGGTACCGGCGCCACCGTTCAGCTTGTCGTTGCCGACACCGCCGTTGAGGGTGTCGTTGCCGCCGTCACCGTTCAAGGTGTCGTCGCCCTCGCTGCCCGTGAGGGTGTCGTTGCCGGCCCCGCCGTTGAGGGTGTCGTTGCCGGCGCTGCCCGTGATGGTGTCATCGCCGTTGCCGCCGGTGAGGACGTCGTTGCCGATGCCACCGGTGATGGTGTCGTTGCCGTCGTTCCCGTTGATCTTGTCCACGAAGACCGAGCCGGTGATGGTGTCGTTGCCACCGTTGCCATTGATGGTCTTGCCCGGGTTCGCCCCGCCACAGTCGATCGTGTCGTTCGCCGATGTCCCGGTCACGGTGGTTGCGGTCTGGGTCACGCCGATGCTGACGACGCAGTCGACGGCGGCGTGGGCCGGTGACGCGCTGTAGAGCGCGCTCGTGGCCAGAACGACCGTGCCGGCGAGAATCGCCCGTCGGACGCGGTGATGACGTGGTTGGTTCATGACTGTCTCCCCTGCCGAGCGCCAAGTAGTGGATGCTGCTGTCGGACGCCCCGCTAGGGAGGAACGTACTCCCGTTGCCGGAAACTAGCAAACTACTTCTAGAATCGAGCTGCACGGAAGTGTCCGGCGACCGACACCACCGACGACGGGAAGCGGAGGATCGCGCCTCGACCGACGCAATAGGTCAAACCCCCTAGGGGGTTTAGACGAAGGGCGCTTCTAGAAAGATGGCAGTACAGTTAGTGGTCCATGGGGAAGTGGACGTTTCTCACGAATCACGCCCGCGCCCTCGTCTGCATTGCTCGTGATCCGGGCGTCCGTTTGCGCGATATCGCCGCAACACTCGAGATCACCGAACGCAGTGCATACGCGATAGTCACGGACCTCTCTGAAGAGGGGTACATCGTCAAGCAGAGGGAAGGTCGTCGGAACCGGTACCACATCCAGGCCGACGCACCACTGCGGGAATCCGTGGTGCAGAAGCGGACGATCGGTGAGGTGCTCGACCTCCTGGCCGAAGCCTCCGTGCCTGACCTGCGAGCGGGGTCGGCCTACGAGTGGCACGCCTGTGAGCCGCAGGGGCTCCCCGCCGCCGACGGACGGTAGCCCCGCAGCCGGCCGGTGGTCCCGGCGGGCTCGAGGCGGTAGGAGACGTGCGAGCCGCTGTCGTCGACCTGGGTGAAGTGGAGCTTCTCCAGGACGCGCCTCGACGGGACGTTGTCCGCCTCGGCGGCCGTCGCGGTGATCACGGTGGCGTCCGCTTCGAGGAAGAGCCACCGACACATCGCGCCCACGGCCTCCGTGGCGTAACCCGTGCCGCGAAATGGCTTCGCCACCCCGTACCCGATCTCCACCGCCCCACGGTCGTCGGGCCACGAGAAGCCGCCGCAGTCGCCGATCACGATGCCTCCGACAGTCACGATCCAGCTCGGCCCGGCGTCAGCGGTCAGCGCCATCGCCATCGCGTCGGCGGTGTCCGCGTGTGGCCACCCCGCACCCGTCGGAATGCCCGAGACCCGCCCCGACACGACGGCCCGAGCGAGGTCCAGGGTGACTGGTTCGAGCACCAGGCGTGATGTGACGATCGGCGTTGCTCGGCGTTCCGCCATGACGTCAATAGTGCCCCTGCTGGTTACCGATAGCCACCGAGGCTCTCGACGAGATCCAGCCCTGTCCCCGCCGCGTCGAGTCGCTCCTGGTCTCGCTGCAGGGAGGCCCGCGTCGGGGCGGCCGAGGTGAGGCCCGTGATGGAGACGGTCAGCCCGATCCCGTAGATCCACGCCGCGCCGCCGACGAGGAGAAACCCCCCGAACGCGGTAAGCGCGGGCACCTCGGCCCAGGCCAGTCGGCCCGTCAGACGACGGTGGAAGCTCCGGACGACAGTGGCGCCGTCGACTCCAACGAGTCGAGCAACCCAGAACCGGCCACCCACCACCGAGGCGAACCCGATCAGGATGACGCCGCACGCGACAACCCCCACCGGCACCCCGGTCCGCTCGAGCTCCGCGTCGTTGTCCAAGGTGAGCACCACAACGCCGATCATCACCAAGGCGACGGAGAACGCGGCCACGAGTCGCCGGGCGGCGGTCAAGGCTCCGGCTGGTCGTCGCTCATCGCGTCCGGCCGATCGCCGCCCGATCATCCACACCACGGCCCAGACGACGGCCAGCGCCGGATAGCCGACCTCCTCCGGGATCTCGGCGCCGGCGGCGGCGGCAACCGCGGCAAGGATGCGGAGGCCGATCCACGCAGCCAGGAGCGATTTCCACCAGAGACCCTACGGTTGGGACCTCGCCGTTGGGGCCGCCTCCATGGCCGGTCATTCTCTCCCACCGCTCGACGGCATCGCCCACGGCAGCGCGACAACCGCTTGTTGATTCTTGCCGGTGGTGTCATACGCCCGCAGGGGGTGCTCCGTACACCATGCAACGAGACACCCCCAGCAGCTCCTACACGACCTCGCCGACAAGGCGGAAGGAAGAGAGACCAATGAAGATGAAGAAGAGGGCTTCCCTCACCGCGCTCGTCGGGGTACTCGCCCTGGCCGGGGCGGCCTGTGGCAGCGACAGCGACAACGACAGTGCCTCGACCTCACAGTCGGGCAGCTCCCAGGAGCAGACACCGGCACAGGGCTCCGACAAGGTGACCGCCATCCCCGCCCTCACCGGCGTGGGCACGTCGGTGATCCTCGATGCCGGCACCGCCGGTGCGCTTAAGGGCCTCGGCGTCGCCATCGCCCCGTCGGGCGCCGCTACCTTCGAGGCGTCCACCTCGACGATCACCTTCCCGATCACCGGCGGGTACGCCGAGATCCACAGCAACCCGGCCGTCAAGCCCGGCTACATCCAGGGTTCCGTCAACCACGAGGGCAGCGGCTTCACCCTGACCGCCGGCGCCACCAAGGTGACACTCGACGACTTCGTGGTCGACCCCGGCAACTCGATGCTCTACGGCAGCGTCAACGGCACCCCCGGCGCCCCCCTGCTCTCCCTTGATGGCACCAACGTCAAGGTGAGCATGGAGAATGGCAACGTCGTCCTCTTCGGCACCGTGGCCAAGCTGACCGGCGCCGCCGCCACCGCCCTGAACGGGGCCTTCAAGACCGATGCGATCAAGGCCGGCACGCCCCTCGGCGTCGTCCGCCTGGTGGCCAAGGGCACGGTGACCACCTACGACCCGGCCACCGACAAGGTCGCCGAGGTCACCCGCCTGGGTGGCAAGCAGACCGCCGTCAAGCTCGACGCCGGCACCGCCGACGCCCTGAAGTCCCTCGGCGTGGCCGTCGCCCCCACCGGCACCGGCAAGTTCGACGCCGGCACCGGCACGGTGTCGTTCCCGATCACGGGTGGCTTCGCCGCCATCCACTCGGACAAGAACTACAAGCCGGGCTACATCGCCGGCAACGTCATCCACCAGGGCAGCGGCCTGAAGTTCAGCAAGGGCAACCAGTCCATCGAGGTCACCGACTTCGTGGTCGACCCCGGAACGTCGGTCCTCACCGCCACCGCCGGTGGTAAGGCCGGCATCCCCCTGCTGTCCCTCGACGGGACCAACGTCGCCGTGTCGCAGTCGGGCTCCGACGTCGTCCTTCAGGGCACCGTCGCCAAGCTGACCGCCACCGGGGCGAGCGCCCTGAACTCCACCTTCGGTGTGTCCGCCTTCAAGGAGGGCATCCCCCTGGGTGTCGTCACCCTGACGGCCTCCCAGGCCGAGGCCCCCAAGGCCTAGTCCGCTTCACCAGCAGTACCGGCCGGTACGACGGGTCCAGCCCGTCGTACCGGCCCTTTTCGCGTCCGGTCTCCGGCTCCTCTGCGTCTTGCGGGCGGCCAGGAGGACCTGCATAGGATGTGGGAAGGCGAACGGCGGCCCCGGACCCCGGCTACCGCAGGCCCTGTTGAGCAGCCAGACGAGCGGAGCAGCTTCGGCCGAGAAGTGGGGTGGCGTCATGAGCACCGACGAGGAGCTTGGGCCAGTGACGCCTCACGCGGGATCGGCCCAGGCGGTCTAGACGTTGCGAGGCGACCGGGTGCCTGAGTGCATGATCTGCCGCCCGCAACACCGCTCCGGTCTTCGACGCCGTCGCCCTGACCGCCGGGCCTAGTGGGACCCATGGGCGGCAAGGGAAGCGATTCCGTGCTCGTGGTCGCAGTGGCACGGCGCGACCAAACCGCGCTTGCCGAGCTCTACCGGCGGCACGGCGGGAGCCTGTTCTGTGCTGCGCTACGGGTGCTGTCCGTACGCCAACTGGCGGAAGAGGTGGTTCAGGACATCTTCGTCCAGCTGTGGAGGAGTCCTGAGCGGTTCGAACCGGCGCGAGGTTCGTTGCGCGCGTTCCTCCTGGCCCAGTGCCATGGCCGAGCTGTCGACATCGTCCGTTCCGAGAGCGCTCGGCGACGACGTGAGGAGAGCACCGCACACCGCGCCGAAGCTCACGACGTCGTCGAGGACGAGGTCTTGGATTTCGTTGTCGGCGAAAAGCTTCGTCAGGCAGTGGGGACACTCTGCCGAGCCGAGCGCGAGGCCATCACCCTCGCCTACTTCGGCGGTCACAGCTACGTCGACGTCGCATCGCTCCTCGGCATTCCGGAAGGCACGGCCAAGAGCCGTATTCGCTCCGGACTGGCTCGTCTGCGCGTCGCCGTCGCCGAAGCAGGGATCGATCCCCTCATGTCCAACGCGGGCAGCCGCTAGCCGTCATACGCGTCTCGGGGCTGATCCGTAGACCAGAGAGCGACCCCGTGCGGATCAGCTCTGCACGAACGGGCAGACGGAGAGAGACATGCACATGAAGAAGAGGGCTTCGCTCACCGCGCTCGTCGGCGTCCTCGCCTTGGCCGGAGCGGCCTGCGGCAGCGACGACCGGCCCATCGCGCTGCCGGCCGACACGCCGCAGGCGGTAAAGGACAACGTGACGGCCATTCCCAGCCTCACGGGCGTCGGCACCTCGGTGGCGATCGACGCCGGCACAGCGGCTGCGCTGGGCTCTCTCGGGGTGGCGCTGGCTCCATCGGGCACCGCCACGTTCGAACCCTCGACGTCGACGATCACATTCCCGATCACGTCGGGCTATGCCGAGATCCACAGCAACCTGGCCGCCAAGCCGGGATACATCCTCGGCTCGGTCAACCACCAGGACAGCGGGTTCACCTTGTCCGCCGGCTCGACCACTGTTGGACTTTCCGACTTCGTGGTGGACCCCGGGAACTCGATGCTGTACGGCACGGTGGGCGGCCAGCCCGGCGTCCCGCTGCTGAACCTGGACGGCACCGATGTCAAGGTCAGTATGGAGTCCGGCAACGTGGTCCTTCAGGGCACGGTGGCCAAGCTGACCGACACCGCCGCCGGCGCCCTGAACAAGGCTTTCAACACCTCGGCGATCAAGCCGGGCACGCCCCTCGGCGTGGTTCGACTGGTGGCCAAGGGTACGGCGACCACCTATGACGCGAACCTCGACGAGACGCCCCAGGTCACCCGGCTCGCCGGCAAGCAGACCGCGGTGAAGCTCGACGCCGACACGGCCGGCGCCCTGCAGTCCCTCGGCGTGAGCGTTGCGCCGGTGGGCTCGGCCAGGTTCGACAGCGCCACGTCGACCGTGTCCTTCCCGATCACCGGTGGCTTCGCCGCCATCCACTCGGACAAGGGTTACAAGCCGGGCTATATCGCGGGGAACGTCGTCCATCAGGGGAGCGGGCTGCGGTTCAGCAACGGCAGCCAGTCGATCGAGGTGACCGACTTCGTCGTCGACCCCGGAGCGTCGACGCTGACCGCCAGCGCGGGCGGCAAAGCCGGCATCCCGCTGCTCTCGCTGGACGGCACCCGCGTCGAGGTGTCCCGGTCGGGCTCGGACGTGGTGCTCCAGGGCACCGTGGCCAAGCTGACGGCGACCGGCGCAAGTGCCCTGAACTCCACCTTCGGTGTGACCGCCTTCAAGGAGGGCATCCCCCTCGGCGTCGTCACGCTGACCGCCGCCCAGGCCGAGGCGCCCAAGGCCTAGCCCACGGGGTCATCCCCACTCCTCACAGCGCAAGCCAGGCGTCGGTGACGCAGCCCTCCTCGTCGTCCCACCGGCCATCGGCCACCCCGGCGACGAGCAGGTCCATGACCGCCCGGAGGTCGACGTCGGGGGCAATGATGCCGTACTGGCCAATTCCTTCACCGGTGACTCCGAGCGGTTCGAAGGCGTCGAGGACCGCCTGCATGTCACCACGTAGCGGGCCCTTCGGGAACGGAACAACGCGGATCGTCGCTCATGGCCCAAGTGTGACCAGCACGACGGCCGACCGTACGGCGGGCGACCCCTATCCGCTCTCCAAGCGAGTTCGGCGCCCCGGCGCTCCGGTCACGCCTCGTGGCCGGGAGAGATGTGGCGTATGGACTGAAAGCCCAGCTGGCCGGCCCAGGCGCCGGATGCAGCCTGCACCGGCTCGAGCAGGAAGCCGACATGGTCCTCGGTCGGGATCCGCTCGATGACTCGGCCGGCGAACCACCGCACGCAGTCCTCCAGCACCGGCGCGCCGCCCAAGCCCTCCCGCCAGCGGCACTGGGCGAACTTGTCAACCTCGTCGCTCGTCTCTCCGCCGAAGAGGGTGGCGAGCGGGGCCTCGCCGGGCGACGGGAAGTGGACGGCGAGCACGTCCGCTTTCTGGGCCACCCGGAACGTGTGGTTCTTCCGCGAGAGCCACACCGCGAAGAGCGGAGGCTCGATGCTGCACTGCGTGGCGAAGCCGACAAGGCACCCCGCCTTCTCACCGCCGGCGGCAGTAGTCACGATCATCATGGGGTAATCGAGGTCGCCGACGAGGTCCGAGAAGTCCGCCCCGGGCGTCACGTCGGCGCCGGGAGCACCGAGCCAGGCGGCCACCGGTGGAAGCAGCTCTCGGCCGAGGCGCCCGCGCAGTCCGTCGAGGCCGGCATGGCCGGAAGGATTCCCGGCGCCGGACAGGGCCAAACGGCCGGAATGAAGAACCACTCCGACCCGGCCGTCGGGCAGTATTCCCCCATGACGACACTCGTGGTCCTTGATCAGGGCGGGTCGATCTCCATCTCCTTCGATGACCTTGTGAAGTACCACGGCAGGAGCTCCATCGCCGGCGTCGCCCATGCCTTCAAGGCGATGGAGCGGGCCTTCCCACTGTTGTCCCCCGGTGAACCGCCGGAGCGCTATGACATCACTGTCGAGAGCGGGTTCCCCGGCGGGGGGGCACGAGACGCGTTCGAGATGGTCACCCGGGCGGTCACGGGCGACCGTTACGGGCTGGCTTCGGAGCCTGCGCCCGCCGAGGCCCCGGAGGCTCCAGGTGGCCACTTCTTCTTCCGTCTCGGCTACCGGGGACGAATGGTCGAACTGATCGCCCGGCCCGATCTCGTACCGCAGGAGTTCGTCCAAGTCGCCTGCAAGGACGCCCCGACACCGGCTGAGGCGGCTCGCGCGCAGCAGCTCAAGGAGGACATGGCGGAGCGACTCCTGAGCCTGCCGGCGGACGAGGTCTACGACGCCGACCTGCGGTGAGCGAGGCGCCCCGGCTCGACCTGATCAGTTGCCGGAGATCACGAACCTGAAGTTGGGGCGCGTCAGCGTGACAAGCGGTTGGTGCTCGTCGACGGGCTCACCGGCACGGACCGCGCTGATGAAGAGGTTCCTGAGCTCGATAGGCGGCCCGGAACCGATCATCCTCAGGAGACGCCCACCGACCTCCTCGCCACCGAACACCTGGACGGTGTTCGCACCTCGGGGGTCCGACACTATGACGGCAAGTCCCGGAACCGAGGCGTCAATCACGCCTCGGCCGACGACCGGCCCGTCCCGACCGAGCGAGAAGAGGTGGACAGCGTCCGGCTCGATCAGGGCCATCCTTGTGAACCACCCTGCGGGCAGGTCGGGCGCCGGCCCGGTGCGAGGTGGTGTCGGCAGCAGTCTCTCCAGCAGCGCGGCTCTCGTCGGGCTCGGCTCGTCGAAGCTCACGGTCCATCCGCCTATCTGCTCGTAACCGGCGTCGCCCGCGCCTGGGCCCCGTAGCGTCATGAACCCGCACGGCTCGATGCTGGCGGCCTTCAAGCCGCCGTTCCGTCTCCTGAAGGCGACCGATGCCTGCAGTCCCGTCCGAAGCCAGAGAGGAGCCACGAGGAGCCCGTCCGGCTTCAGCTGCTCGACCCAGCGAGTCGAGAGATCCCAGACGCCGACCGTCGCCTCGATTCGATCGAACGGTCCGTGCTCCTCGACCCCCGCCCAACCGTCACCGCGGATCACGGAGACGTTCGACGCTTCCGCCACCTGCAGATGACCTTCCGCGGCGGCGCAGATCTCCGGGTCAACGTCGATCGTGGTCACCGTGCCATCAGGCCCGACCAGCTGCCCGAGGAGGGCGGCGTTGTACCCGGTACCAGCTCCGATCTCCAGCACCCGGTGCCCCGGTAGGGCGTCGAGCTGCTGCAGCATGCGGGCCACGATGGCGGGCTGGCTCGAGGAGCTGATGGGAACGCCGTCAGGCCGGCGACGGGTCACGACCGCCACGTTCGCGTAGACCTGATCCAGGTCGGTCCCGGGGAGAAACCAGTGCCGCTTCACGGTGCGGAAAGCACGGTCGACCGCTGAGTCGGCGGGAATGACACCGTCCCGCACCAAACCAGTGACCATATGGTCGTTGAGCTGCTCCGCCTGCTCCGTTGCCCGCACGCCGTAGTCTCGCGCCGCCTGAAACCCGCAGCCGGACTCAGGACAGCCATACTTCGACTCGGGATGTCACATTCCCGACCCCCGCGGTGCTGTAGAGACATGGACCTGATCCCGCATGGAGGAGCGACGGCGGCGGCCGTCCTGGCGATCCCCCGAGGGGTCGCCGGTGCCGAGAAGGGGCGGGTCGAGAGGAAGGAGCACGTGGCGGTGTCGGGTTCGGGCCGCGGTGCCGTGCGCGTCGACCTGGACGCGGTCTTCCGCCGCGACTACCAGCTGGTCGTCGGCGTGGCCGCCCGGGTGCTGGGCACGCGCGATCAGGCCGAGGACGTCGCACAGGACGTGTTCCTCTCCTTCGGCCGTTCGTCGGTGCCGGCTGGTGAAGCCCGCGGCTGGCTCTGCGTCGCCGCCGCCCACACCGCGCTGAACCTGATCCGTTCGGGACGCCGTCGCATCTCACGTGAAGAGGCCTCCGCCGCCGACGACGACGCGGTCGTTTCCGACGTGGCCGAGACGGTCGTGACACTCGAGGAGCGCAGCCGCGTGCGCTCGGCGCTCGCCGAATTGCCCCGCAAGCAGGCCGTGGCCCTGGTGCTGCGGCACAGCGGCCTCAGCTACTCCGAAGTCGCCGCCGCGCTCGACATTTCCCCAACCAGCGTCGGCACCACCGTGCGGCGCGCCGAATCCGCCCTGCGTAGGGAGTTGATCCGTCATGCGTCATCCGACTGAAGGTGTTCTTCGGCGGCTGCTCGACGAGCCGGCCGGGGTGGCCGACGCCGACCGCCAGCATGTTGCCGGCTGCCACGAGTGCCTGGGCGGGTTGGCGTCGATGCGGGAGGACGCCATCCTCGTCGACGCCGCGCTGGCGACCGAGAGCGTCGCCGGCGTGGACGTGGACTCGGCGTGGCGGCGCCTGTCGACGGCCGTGCCCGCCCCGGGGCCGGCGCGGCCGGCGGCGTCGCCCCGTGCCAGTCGAGCCCGCGGGTTCCTGCGCCGTCCGGCCGTCGCCGCCCTCGGAGTTGCGGTCGTCCTGACCGGCGCCGGTACTGCTGCCGCCAATGACTGGCTCCAGATCTTCCGGACCAAGCAGATCGCCCCGGTCACCTTCAGCACGTCCGATCTCATCGCCCTGCCCGATCTGACGGCGTACGGCGACGTGGTGGTGACCGGAAAGGTCGACGTGAACCCGGTCCGCGACGCGGCGGCCGCGACAGCGGAGACCGGTCTCGACGTGCCGGAGGTGACCACCCTGCCGCGGGGGGTCAGCGGCGAGCCGGTCTACCAAGCGGGGCGTGAGGTGAGCGCCACGTTCAGCTTCTCCGCAGAACGCGCCGCCCGGGCCGCCGCGGAGACCGGGAGGACGTTACCGACTCCGCCACCGGGTCTCGACGGCAGTCAGGTGCGGCTGGTGGCCGGCCCCGGGGTGGCCGCCGTCTGGCGCCAGCCGACCGGCGTGCCCGCACTGTTCGTGGGTCGGGCCGTCGCGCCCAAGGCGTTCTCCTCCGGCGTCCCGTTCGAGACGGTCCGTGATTACCTGCTGTCGCTCCCCGGCCTGCCCGAAAACGTCGCGACGCAGCTGCGGACGTTCACCGCTGACGGCTCCACCCTGCCGCTACCTGTGCCCGCAGACCGGATGACCACCTCGTCGACGCAGGTGGGCGGCGTGCCGGCGACGGTGCTGGCAAGCCGCGACCGCCTGCTGGCCGCCGTCGTGTGGGTGAAGGACGGCCTGGTGACCGTGGTGGCCGGTTCACTCGACCCGGGTGAGGTCGTGTCGATCGCCAGGGAGCTCCGGTGAGCGGTACCCATGGGCCACCTCCGGTGACCGGGTGCAGAGACAAGGACACGCGGTGAGCCTGGCCGAGAACCGCAGTGCCGTCGGGGACGACGCCGCGGCGCAACTGGTCGCGGGCCTGCCGCCGCCGCCCGCCGTGTGGTGCTCGGGGCTGCGCAAGCGGTACGGCAAGCAGCAGGCGGTGGAGGACGTGTCCCTGGAGGTCGACCGCGGCGAGGTCGTCGGGCTGCTCGGTCCCAACGGAGCCGGCAAGACCTCGGTGATCAAGATGCTCCTCGGCCTGGTCCATCCCGATGCCGGAGAGGTGATGCTCCTCGGACGGCCGGCGGCCGATCCGGCCGCCCGCGCCCGCGTCGGCTACCTGCCTGAGCTCTTCCGGTACCAGCCGTGGCTGAGCGCGGCCGAGGTGCTGGTCCTTCACGTCCGCCTGGCGGGGATCGGCGTGTCCGCACAGGAACAGCTGGACTGCCTGTCCCTGGTGGGCCTGGCCGACCGCGCCGGCGACCGCGTGGGCGGCTTCTCGAAGGGCATGCAGCAGCGCCTCGGGCTGGCCGTCGCCCTGGTGGCCGGACCAGAGCTCGTGGTCCTGGACGAACCGACCAGCGCCCTGGATCCACTCGGCCGCGTCGACGTGCGCGACATCGTGCTGGCGCTGAAGTCGCGGGGCGTGGCGGTGCTGCTCAACTCCCATCTGATCGGCGAGGTCGAGCGGGTCTGCGACCGGGTGGTCATCCTCGACAGGGGACGGGTCGCGGCATCCGGGACCCTCGCGGAGCTCCTCGGTCAGCGCGAAGTGCGGCTGCAGCTGGCCGACCTCTCCCCGGCGGCAGAGGAGCGGCTGGCCGCGACCGGGGTCGTCGAGCGGGCGGGCGACTGGTTCACTGTGGCGCTGGCGGCCGACGAGGAGAGAACGGCCGTACCGGACCTGGTGCGCGACCTGGTCGCACTCGGGGTGCGGGTGCACGCGGTCGAGCCGGCGCGCATCAGCCTGGAGGAGCGCCTGCTCGGCATCCTGCGGGCCGGCAAGGAAGGTGACGAGTGACGACGACCCGGACAGTGCTGACCATCGCCGCGCTCACCCTGCGCGAGGCGCTCCGCCGGCGCGTGGTGCTGGCCCTCGCAGTGCTCACCCTCGTGCTGCTCGTGCTGAGCGGCTGGGGGTTCTCACGCGTGGCGGCGGAGTCCGGCGCGACGACACTCACCAGCGGTGAGGCCCGGCTCACCGCCTCCATCATGCTCAACCTGGTGATGTTCGGCTTCAGCCTGATCGCGGCGCTGGGGACCGCCTTCCTCGCCGGCCCGACGCTCTCGGGCGAGACCGAGTCAGGCATCGCGCTCGCCGTGCTGGCTCGGCCGATCCGTCGCTCCGCGGTGCTGCTGGGCAAGTGGCTGGGCCTGGTCGGTTTCGGCGGCAGCTTCGTCGTCCTCGCCGGCCTGGCCCAGTGCCTCGTCGTCCGACAGACCGTG
This sequence comes from uncultured Acidimicrobiales bacterium, assembly GCA_902805665.1. Classification (GTDB taxonomy): domain Bacteria; phylum Actinomycetota; class Acidimicrobiia; order Acidimicrobiales; family AC-14; genus CADCTB01. The sequence continues at coordinate 8,863 of CADCTB010000112.1, read as the reverse complement.
GACTACTGGCCACCGCAGCCGGCGCTCGCACTCGCCCTCCTGGTCGCGCAGACGATCGTGCTGCTCACGCTCGCGTTGCTGCTGTCGACAGCGGTCTCACCGATGGCCTCCGGCGTGGTGGCCGTCGGCCTGTTCGGCGCCACCTGGATCGCCGGCGTGGTCGGCGCCATCGGTGCGTCCCTCGGCAACGACTCCGTCGCCCGCGTCGGCACCGTTTCGCGGATGATCCTGCCCACCGACGGCCTGTGGCGTGGGGCGATGCGCGCGTTCCAGGACCCATCTGCGCTCGTCGAGTTCGGCGGGTCGGAAGGCCAGGCCTTCCCGTTCCTGAGCGTCGCACCGCTGACCATCACCTACGTCCTGTGGGCCGCGGTGTGGGTGGCGATGATCTGGGGACTGGCGGCGGCGTCCTTCCTGCGCAAGGACCTCTGACCGCTTTCGACCCGGCGTCGGAGCTGGCCGCGTGGGCTGCCGCGCTCGCAGCGTCGCCGTGGATCTTCCTCGTCCTCTACGCATGCACAACGATCGACGGGTTCTTCCCGCCGGTGCCCAGCGAGTCCGTCGTCATCATCATGGCGGCACTATCGGCCGCTGACGGCAGGCCGAACTCGTGGCTGCTTGCCGCCGTCGCCGCAGCTGGGGCGTTCAGCGGTGACCAGATCGCCTACTCGATCGGCCGGCGCATCCCCGTGCGCCGTCTGCGCGTCATGCGCTCGGAGCGGGCGAGGAAGGCGGTGATCTGGGCCGAGAACACCCTCGGGAACCGGGGCGCCGGGCTCGTCATCGGCGCCCGATTCATACCCGTGGGCCGCGTGGCCGTGAACATGACCGCCGGCACGGTGGGCCTCGCCCGGGTGCGCTTCAGCGTGTTCGCCGCCGCCGCCGCTGTGGCTTGGTCGACCTACTCCGTCGTCATCGGCGTGGGGGCGGGCCATCTGCTCGACGAGCGCCACCCGCTCGTCGGAGTCGCCGTGGGCGTCACCGGGGGCCTGGTCACCGGCGCCCTCCTGGACCGCGTGCTGCAGCGGCTGCGGCGTCCCACTGGGGGCATCCGAAGCTGAGCAATCGCGGTTTGCCGCGTGCCACCGCGTACCCAAGGTCATCCGGCGCCGATCGACCGAGGCCCTGTCAGTACCTGACTCACCGGAGTACCGGCGATTCGCCTACCGACCGGGAGGCCTCAGGATGCGTCCGAGCGACTGGAGCAGGTCTCTCACCGGCTGGAGCAGATGGGGAGGCTGGGCAGGGGCGGCGGGGGTCGCGGCCGCGGGTTGGCATCCCGGGGAGAGGCACGGCGCAGAGTGTTGCGCGGTGGCGTTGTCGACGAGCACGTCACCCGAGCAGCTCTCGTCGAAGGTCCAGGGCGGATTGCAACTGACCACCCGGCAGACGATCGGTCCGTAGCAGGCGATCTCCTGGTGACACTGCCCGTAGCGGAACACGTTGCAACAAACCTTGCGCTCGTCACACGTACCGCTCGCGCACCGGCACGTGCACTCCTGCCCGCAGATCTGGTTGCAGTCGATGTAGTAGCGCGCCCCGTTCCCGCAGCACAGGCCTGAGTTGTCGGCCTTCCACCACCCGCCGGCGAACGAGCCGGGGGGGCAGCGGTTCTGGCCCGAGATGGTGCAGCACATGGCGGTGTACCCGCCGCCGCACGATGAGTCCGGGCCACAGACTGCGGCATAGGCCGTTCCCGGCTGGAGCATGAAGCGCAGCGGAGCCACCGTCAATGCCGATCCCACCACCGCCATCCGCACGAGAAAGCTCCGTCGGGTCGATCCGGAGTCGAAGAATGTGGCGGCAGCTTCGGCCAGCTCCTTGTTCACATCGCCTCGAGCCACTCGGGGGGCACGGGCGCGGCAATCGTGATCGCCGGAAGCACCGCGTTCACCTTGGGGACGACGCGGGCGCGGTCGGCCATGCTGCCGAGCACGACGTAGAGGCAGAACGCACGGCCGTCCTCGACGAAGAAGCGCTGCGTTCCGGCCTGCCCGGCGATCGTACGCTGGAGCTGTCGAGGGCTGAAGTCCTCCGTGCTCAGTTGCCTGGGCATCCCGACACCCGACCCGAACAGGGCGGTGCCGACGCTGGAGGAGTGGTACTCCACCAGTGCGATGAACGCATGGCCGGATTGCATGGTCTCGACCGCTCCGCTCCCGAAGTCGCCCCGCTCCTCGAGAAGGGGGAAGTTGGCGGCGTGGAGGACAGCATGGGCCCGGAGTTGCGCCGCCTCGGGAGTTGTCGCGTCGCTCGGGAGCAGCTGCTTGCGGATGCGCCCTTCCCAGCCTGAAGGAACCTCCAGGCCGAGGCCGTGGGCGGAGATCCTCACAGCTCGGCTGCGCTCACTCGTTGTCGCCGATCTCCGGCGGCGACGTGGGATACAGACTCGGGTCGCCGGGCAGGACGCCTGCCGCGGTGAGCTCCTCGTCGATGCGATCGCCCTGGCCGTCGTTGTGCCGCGAGTGCGCTCCGTCACGTGACGTCCGCCTGTCGCCGGCCGCCCGGGTCACCAACCCCACCACCTGCGGCCAGGTCGCCGCGGTCCCTTCGCCCACCACGCGACCAGCGGAGCCGTTCACATGGACGAAGTACGGCGAGCCGGGCACCTCGTAGTCCGACCACGCCTGGGTGGACATCAGCACCGTCTGCCCGGGTGATGCCAGCCCAGCGACGGAGGACTCGCTCTCCTCACCCGGCCCCTTGGTGACCGCGACCACCCGCATGCCCGCCGGTAGGCCCAGGTCCCCGCCCTTCCCCAGGGCTTCCCAGAAGCCGTTGCAGGTCAGACATCCACTCGACAGGAACGCCAGCAGTGTGTCGTGTGTGGCTCCGAGAACGGCAACCGCTGCGGCCTCACCATCCGGGGTCTGGCCTGCCATGTCGTGCGCCCTGGTTCCGGTGGCGCTTCCCACGGCGAGGTCGACCGGAACCGGACGTGGCTCTTCGGTCCTTCCCGCACCGAGCTCATGGAGTTGACGCAGGATGTCGGCGTGACTCTTCAGGAGTCCCACGACGAGCAGGCCCAGAAGCACGGTCGCCGCGGCCTGGATCCCGTCGAGTGCGGTCATACCGAGCGACCTGAACGACCACCCTGGGTCGCCGTCGGGCCCGGGGCGTTCACGACCGGAAGCGTAATTGACCGTCGCCGGCCCGGCGGCGCAAGGCGGTCGGTCGGGTGATTGAATCGTCGGCCATGAGCCGGCGTCGCTTGGTCGTGGGCGCTTCGGCGCTCGCGCTGACCGTCACCCTCGCAGCTTGCGCGGCCGGCGACGAACAGTCGGAGCCCACGGTCGGTTCCGCGCTCCCTTCGGCGACGTCCTCCACCCCGAGCACGACCACCACCCTCGCGAGGCCGCTCGTGAGTACGACGACGACGGCGGCGGCGGCGCCGATTCCAGGAGGGTGTCCGTCCGGCGTCGGCGTCGCCGCCCAGAGCGCCCCGCAGGCTGCACGGTGCCTCTTCCAGGCCTGGGAGGAGGACAACCGAGCACGAGCCGCGACCTTTGCGTCGCTGGACGTGGTCGAGGCCCTGTTCCGGGAGCGGTGGTCCGCGCCCGCGGGCAGGTTCGACGGTTGTGCATCACAGTCCGGCACTGAAGGGCAGCTCTGCACGATCGACCACCGCGGCACCGCTTACCAGTTCGATGTCCGCCGGTCCGAAGGGGGTTGGCGGGTCACGCAGCTTCGTCGTTGAGTGCTCGGCGTGACGACGATGAGTTCTCTATCCGAGGCCCGTCCAACTCTTGAAAGGCCGATCCGGCTGGAGGAGGGGGATCTCATGGGCAAGGTCACACGGAGGACACGTTCGATCGAGACGCCGAGCGCCACCCACTTCCGATTCGAAGTGGCGACGCGACACGCGTAGTCCACCGATCACTCTGTCTGACCGGGGCACGCATCCAAAGATTTTCGAGGAGATGGCGATGAGGTTCAGACGCAGTCACCGTCGTAGTAGTTGACGGACGCACGCAGCGGAGGAGCGCATCCATGGGAACGGTCACGATCGCAACGTTCATCACGTTGGACGGAATCATGCAGGCCCCGGGTGGTCCGGACGAGGACCGCGACGGCGGATTCGAGCACGGAGGTTGGAGCTTTCCCTACTTCAGTGAGGACATGGGGGAGGTGATCGGCGACGCCTTCGCCAACGCCGACTGCTTCCTGCTCGGGCGCAAGACGTACGAGATCTTCGCCGCCAGTTGGCCGAACTTCCCCGACCAGGACGACCCCGTCGCGTCCAAGCTGAACAACCTGCCCAAGTACGTGGTGTCGACCACGCTCGAGAAGGCCGATTGGCAACCAACGACGATCATCAAAGGCGACATCCCCGGCGCCGTGGCCAAGCTCAAGGATCAGTATGCAGGCGAGATCCAGATCCACGGCAGCGCCGGGCTGGCCCAGGCCCTGCACCGCCACGGGCTCATCGATGAATATCGACTGTTCATCGAACCGGTCGTGCTCGGCACTGGCAAGCGCCTCTTCGAGCCCGGCGCCGAGCCGACCGCGCTACGACTGGTCGAGGCGAAGCCCATGAGCAAGGGGGCGGTGTTGGCCATCTACCAGCGAGCAGGCAAGCCGACGTACGGCGAGTTCGAGATGGAGGAAGGCTTCGGCTTGCTGGAGTGACGGCTCCTGAGGACCAAGCAACGCACCTCTCCCCTCGACGCGGCTCTTAGCGCGCGAAGACCGGGGGGGTACAATGCCAGACGAGATGCCTGCTCATCGTCCGCTGCAGATGGCGCGGTCGCAGATGGAGAAGGAGATCGGCGATGCACTGAAGCAGTGCATCGACGCCCACGGGCCGATCACCCGTCAGAACGTCTCGTCGGCGAACAAGCGGGTCCGGCTGGTCGGCAGCGATGAGTAGCGGCATCGCGCTCGTCCGCTTCGGCGACGGGACCGTCAAGGTCGGGAACTACCACGGGACATCGGACCTCCTCGTGCCCCGCCTCTTTGACACCGCCATGGAAGCGACGGACGCCTACTTCGAGGGCCGCGATGGCTGGTCCGATCCCGAGGGCGACGTCGAGGACGTGGTCGTGTACGTCGACTACGGCGACTCATTCTGGTTCGAGGCGAAGGCGACGCGGACCTCGGTGCTGCCCGAGTATTGCGACCCGCTCGACGCAAACTCCGAGGACCAGATGGGCCGGCGTGATCCAAGCCGCGTGCTCGTCGAGGTCCACGACGGCGAGCCGGACTGGGCGACGGAATGGTTTCGTCGCCGACTGACGATGGGCTAAAACCCGCCACTCACTGAGGGCGAATCTCTCGCGCTCGACGCCGGAGGGCTTACCCAGGACCGGCCGCCCTCCATAGCGGTGACGATGTCCTGCAACTACCACAGTCGGAAGTCAAGCCTCCGCCATAGCGGGTCGGGGTGACCACTAGAAGGAAGGTCTAGATCTAGCCGCGCTCCGGTGGGGAGCCAAGAATGGGGCGCGATACCGGTTGGACTGGCCTGGTGGCTGTTCGCGAAGGATCGGCACGTCCTTCTCGGTGCCGCCAGCCAAGTAGAACGGTCCTTGTGGAACACGTCCAGGTCGCCGAGACTCCCGCCGGGCAGCGGTACACCGTGGTCACCGCTCCTCCGGGATCGGCCCTGGACGCGGGAGGGCGATTCGGCACCGGCGGAGTCATCGGGGCGCTTGTAGCGGTCGGGATGGTTGTCGCCCGATCCGCACGGAGGGGCTGGCGGATCGCCGTGACGCCCTGCGATGGGCAGGGCCATTCGACCGGGTCGACCCATAGAGAACGCGTCGCCGATCAGCAAGCCGCCGAAGTCCGATCGGCTGCTGTCGTGCTTGCGATTCGGAACGGCCAGTGGCCCGAGCCGCCACCCGTACCCACCGGTGGGTAACGGCACGTACGTGTCTGTGGGTGTAAGCATGGGCTGGTGCGCCTGCTCCCGGCCTTGCTTCGTCGATTCGCTGCGCGTCGTGATCACCCGAAGTGACTGGCTATTCGGTAGCCGCGCCGACTCTCTCCTCCGGACGATGCGGTTGACATCCGTATGGTCAAGGCCGTTGGCCCTTTCTAGACCATGCCTCCCTCGCGCCGTCTCGCCAGGTGGTTCACAGGCCCGTCGTTCGCCGGTCGCTCAATTCTCCACTTTCTGGGCAGCGTGGTGTTTCTGGGCTTGGTCGTATACCTCCTGAAAGGGCGTGACCTCAACTTCTCGCTCTGGGGAGGGCTAGCAATGGCGCTTGCCTACATAACAATCGGGGTCATCGTAGAGGCCATATTGCGTCGCCGCCGTTGACGTGGCCCGATAAATAGCGCCGGCGATGGCTCAACGCGCCGTGCCCCGGCCTCGCCGGACCCGATCGGTAATCCCAACCGGCGTCGATCCCATCCGGACAGCGCCAGCCAGGGACCGATGGGTACCGGCACATCTTTCTCGGCCTGTACCGCCTTCCCGTCAGGACAAATCCCGTCGAGTGAGGTCGTTCACGGCGTCCCAAGAGAGGCCCTATCCATGCGGCGTTGCTTGAATGTCTCGAAGTTGAGGCGGATAAGGACAGCGTCCTCGACGGTGATGGGTTCCGGCCCGCAGTGGTCGATTGAACAGGAGCGCGGGATCGAGCCGTCGATGAGCGAGATGCCCGTTAGGTCCCGCTCCTCCTCGTCGATCCCGATGCAGAGGCACGGGTGGTAGGCGCAGTCCTCGTGGAGCCCGCCCACGACGAATTCATGAGGCTTCGTTAGCACGTGCTAACAATGCCTCGCCTGGTAGCGGTCTGCGTCGTCGGACCGACCCAATGAACGGCCGTCATCGTTCTCCCTGCTCGGGGCGACCCGGCACCGACCCGTAGTGGTACCGGCAGTTCCCGGTCACCCGACCAAAGCCAGCTCGGTCCCTAGCCATCGCTGACGGAAGCTGCGATCTCGGAGTGTTCTGTGCCCCTCGGTGTCGACTCAGCCCGCACGCCGAGCGGGCAACGAGGATTCGCCGGGCGTCGACCGTTGCTCATGCATCCACGGGCAGCAAGTAGCGGGTAGGACAGCTGCGAGACTGGGCTGCGTGTCCACTTCGAGATTTTGCGATCAGTGCGGACTCAGCCTGTTGCCGCTCGCGGTGCCGCATGTGGAACGGCCGTGCACTGACTGCGGGAAGTCGGTGTTCGTGGTGGAGCCCGGCGAGGGGGGCAAGGGCATCAAGGTTCGTGAGGGCGACAAGTTCACGATCCCGGCCGGGTGGCTGACGATGTCGCTCGACCCGGCGATCGCAACCGGGCGGTTCTTCCGACCCGGCGTGACCTGGTTCGTGACGCAGCTCATGGCGGGTGACCTGCCGTCGAGGCCAGAGGACGTCGAGGCCTACCTCGAGAGACTCAAGGCGAATTCGGACGCTGTCCTCGAGAGCAGCGAGCGTATGGCCCACCTGGACCTCGAGAACGAGTCGGACGCCGAGAAGGCCATCAATCTCTTGGAGGAGCACCGGGACACGGTCGAATGGTGGGCCTTCCTCATGGGAACGTTCGCCTCGGCGATTCTCGACGACCTCCGGCAAGGAGCCGCCCCCGCATTGGTCCTCCACACCACGCGGATGCAGGCTGCGCACTCGATGCTGGTGTTCAAGCAGAGCCTTGAGGAGCACGTCTGGACGGGCTACAGGCACACAAGGCTGATCTACGACATCGCATCGGCGTCTGCTCGCACGCCGGAGGACGCCGAGAAGATCCAGGCACTCCGGCCGCTGTTCTCGAAGCTTGAGGAGGACGTCCTCCACGCATGGGTCGAGGGCGATGTCGACATCACGCCGCGAATCGGCGTATCCGGTGTCGACGAGGCGCTGCTGAAGGGCTTGGCGAAGTATCACCTGAGCGTTTTCGAACGTCGGCGCCGGGAATCACAGCTCGAGCGAGAGCACTCGTCAAGGTTGTGGTCGAACCGCATCGCTGCCGCCGGCGTCGGGGCGGGTCTCGCCTCCGCTGTGATCGCTGCTCTGACCGCGATCTTCTGAACGCCAGAGCAGCGACGCAGGTTCTCAGGCAGCTAAACACACCCAATAGCTGCCGTTCGGGGTCGCCCTCGGGGGAGCACGACCCGCCCGGAACTAGCGCTCCGGACTCCGCCGTCGACAGCGATCGAACACGCCGGTGATAGCTCATGGACGTCGCGCCGCGCCGTCGGGTGACCGATCGGTAACCACAATCGGTGTCGATCCTGGCCGGCCAGCCCCCAGCGAGGGACGGATGGGTACCGGCACGTACTGCTTGGTGCGGGCGCGCGCCGTCCTTCGCGGGTGTCACCTGTCCGGCCGTGGTTGGTCAGTCGGCGGCCAGCGCTTCGCGCTCGCGCTCTGAACGACGGCGGGCAAGAACGCTTCGAACCAGTAAGACCATCGCGAAGGCCGTCGCTGGAACCACCCAGACTGTGGTACGGCCGCCGCTGTTGCTGTGAGACGGCCATTCGACGGCGAAGCGTTCGAGCGTCCCGTCGCTCCTTGTACCTACGACCGTCATTGGTCTCCTGCCATCGAGCATCTCGACGACATAGAAGGGGCCAGTCGGACCGGCAATCGTCTGCTGCCCGGCGAGCACGCTGCCGTTTGTAAGGACAACCGCCACCTGCTCGGTACCCTCGGGTAGGCGACCGTATACGAATGCCGACGTGCGGCTCTCCTCGAAGACGAGCGGGCGGTAGATACGGTCGGGATTCTGCCGGACGACGGGGAGAGATTCGGTGCTGCACGTGCCTGGTGAGACGTTGCCGCCCTTGAGTTCCACCGATAGGCACAGGTTCTGATTCGGCCCGTTGACGAAGAGTGTCCACACGTCACCATCGGTCGCCGTACCAGTCACGATGTCTGTGATCCCGGACCCCGTGCCTCGGTCTTGAAGTGCCTGAGTTGACC
>CADCTB010000111.1 GCA_902805665.1 uncultured Acidimicrobiales bacterium | reverse complement strand
TGATCAACAGCGCCTTGTTCTCCTATTTGCGCCGGTCCGAATCGACCACCGAGGTCGGCGACGAGCAGCTAACGGGCAAGATCGGGCGCGTTGTCCTCCCACCCACGGGCGACCAACGCGGCCGGATCAGTGTCACAGCCGGCGGGCAACAGATTCACCTCTCGGCCCGGGTCCTTCCCGACGCGCCCGCGGAGCTGGAGGTGGGTGCCCCGGTCTTGGTGGTCGAGGTGCGCAACGGCATCGCCAGCGTGACCGGCCTCGACCCGGAGCTGACCTGACGCCACCGAACCACAACCAAGGAGTCGACCCATGACCGGCCTCATCCTCGGCGGAGTGCTCGCCGTCGTCATCCTGGCGATCCTCGCCGCCATTCGCAACCTCATCATCATCTGCCCGCCCAACCGAGTAGCCGTCATCTCCGGCCGTTCCCGCCAGCTGAGCGACGGTCGGACCGTCGGCTACCGGGCAATCAGGGGAGGACGCACACTGCGGGTGCCCCTACTCGAACGGGTGTCGTGGATGGAGTTGAACACCATCCCGATCGAGGTGTCCGTGCAGAACGCCTACTCCCGGGGCGCCATTCCGCTGCACGTCCAAGGCATCGCCAACGTCAAAGTGTCGAGCGTCGAGGGTCTGCTCCAGAACTCCGTCGAGCGCTTCCTGGAGGTGCCCCAGAGCGAGATCGCGAACATCGCCAAGGAGACCCTTGAAGCCAACCTCCGAGGCGTCCTCGCCACCCTCACCCCCGAGGAAGTCAACGAGGACCGTTTGAAGTTCGCCCAGACGCTCATCGAGGAGGCGGACGACGACATCAAGACCCTCGGCCTCGAGCTCGACGTGCTGAAGATCCAGAACGTCACCGACGAGGTCGGCTACCTCGACTCCGTCGGTCGTCGGCAGACCGCCGAGGTCTTGAAGGAAGCTCGGGTGGCCGAGGCCCAACGCAAGGCGGAGGCCGAGGAGTCCGAAGCACTGTCTCGCCAGCGCGCCGAGATCGCCACCGCGCAGGCCGACCTGAAGATCGTCGAGCAGCAGAACGCTCTCCGGGTACGCCAGGCCGAGTTGGAGGCAATCGCCGGCGCGGCCGAGGCCGAGGCCAAGGTAGCCGGAGAGAAAGCCAAGGTCGTGGCCGAGCAGGAGCTGGAGACCGAGCGGGTGAAGCTCGAAACCCGTCGCCTCGAGGCCTACGTCGTCGCCCCGGCCCGTGCCGACCTGGAGGCGAAGGAGTTGGCGGCCAAGGCCGACGCCGCGAAGATCATCGAGGAGGGCAACGCGCAGATCGAGGTGTTCCGCCGGCTGGTCGAGCAGTACCAGGCTGCGGGCGCCGATGCCCAGCGGGTTTTCGTCTTGCGAATGCTGCCCGACCTGATCGACAAGATTGTGTCGACGGTGGGCGGGGTGGACATCAGCAAGGTGTCCATCATCGACAGCGGGGGTCAGGGCTCGGGGATCCCGGGATTCATGGGCCAGCTTCCCGCTGCGGTGATCGGGCTCGCAGAGCAGCTCGAGAACGCCACGGGCGTCGACCTCCTGAAGGCGCTGCGCCCCGATGCCATTGACTCGCCTCCTCCCGCCACGCCGTACGTGAGTCGCCCCTGACAGGTTGCCAGCTCGTCGAGAGTTCCATCTGTGCATGCGGATTCCGCCGTTGACGTAGTGCGCCAATGCGGTGACGATGACGACAACACCAGGAAGGCAAAGAGCGCGTTGGCGACAAGGTGAGGAACGGCAGCTGAAAGACGTAGAAGCCCAGGTCTCGGTCGAGAAGCGTCCCGGGCATCAAAGGCGACGTGGTTGCGGAAGAGCAGCCACTCGTTCCAGCGGCTGGCGGCCCCTATGCCGAAGAGGCAGGCCGGGACAGCGCCGTCCCTGCCCGGAACGCGCCCGGGCGGCGGTCGAGCACTTTGTGCACCTCCGCCGGCGTCCTCTCCTCAGGGCCCTCCGGACAGACCGGGGGAGCCAGGCGTTGGGCCCCCAGGAGACACGCCCGACCAGACGCTGGTGAAGCGCAGCGAGTCGAACCAGAGGTAGTCGGTATAGATCCGGGCCACACCTCGCGCCGACAGGATCGTCACGAAGACGAACCGCACGATGAGGGTGATCATCAGCCGTCCGGCACGTCGCCGGCGCGGCGTCTTCGAGGTCGGGACCATCACCGGTCGAGGCGATTAGGTCATTCAAGACAGCCGTCGGTCACCTGAGTTACAGACGCGTGACGACTCCCGCCGCCTTCCTCACCGGTCCCCGGCAGACCACCAGCCGTTACCGATCTGGTCGATCTGGGCCGGTTCCACTCACTACGAGGACGGGTCGGTGCGTTCCCCGTACCACTCCGGCGGACACGGAAGGGTCGAAGAGCCGGGAGAGGAATCCCTTGTCGTGGCCTCCGACGACGACCACATCCACATCGTGGTCTTCGGCCGCTGCACAGATGCACTCCACGGGATCGCCTAGCGGAGTGAGAACCTCGCTCGGGTCGGCGCCGGCTTCCCCGGCCCGCTGCCTCAGGTCGGCCTCGGTGAAGAGGCCCAGATCGTCAGCGTCCCAAGCCGGCAGCGGCACCGACACCACGCCGAATCCTCCCACCGGGACCCATGGAACCGGCACCTGGGCCACATTGACGACCAGGTACTCGGCATCAGTTCGGAACAGCCGAGCTGCTTCCCGCGCGGCGCGGAAGGAAGCCACAGACTCATCGAGGGCGAGGAGCACCCGAATCACTCGAGAACTCTACGTCCTCGTGCTCTCGGTCTTCGGTCTGGGCCGATGGCGGTTCACCGCGTGTCGATTCGCCGCCTTTGGAAGCGGTTCGCCTCATCACCATCCCGGCGTGTGACCGGCCGGCCCGCAGCAGTCCTCGCAGAGCCAGAACGATGCCGGTTCCGGCAATGGCGGCGAGGGTCCACATGCCTCCCCGTGAGGCGAACGGGACCGCGGTGGCCAGGCCTGCACCACCCACCCAGCAGAGCTGGAAGATGGTTCCATAGCGGGCAAAGGTGCGGCCTCGTACTGCAGAAGGTGCGTCCCCCTGACGTTCATGTCGGCGCACCTCCCTAGCCCCGAAGGTTACGCCCACGGAAAGCGAATCCTCGCGATTCCTACCGGACGGGAGACAGGGCTCCTCCGGCTATCTTGGGGCGAATGGCAGTGCCCGTCGGGCGGCGCCAGCCGACGAGCGGAGACGCGAAGGGCCAGCCGCCATGCTGACCGGACCGGAGCTGGTGATGGCGGCAGCCGCCGCGCTGGTGCTCGTCGGCGTGCTGGCCAGCAAGCTGTCGGCCCGCTCCGGCATTCCCGCCCTGCTGTTGTTCCTCGCCATCGGCATGCTGTCGGGCTCTGACGGTCCCGGAGGAATCGCCTTCGACAACTACGAGGTGGCGCAGTCGGTGGGAGTGGTGGCCCTGGCGTTCATTCTCTTCGACGGCGGCCTCTCCACCGACTGGGGCCGCACCCGGGGCGTCCTGCGTGAGGGCGTCATTCTGGCCACCGCCGGCGTGGCGGCGACGGCCATCGTGGTGGGTTGGGTGGCGACCGTGGCGCTCGAGCTTCCGGTCGAGGTAGGGCTGTTGCTCGGTGCCATCGTCTCGTCCACTGACGCCGCCGCCGTCTTCTCGGTGCTCCGTTCGAGGAACGCCAGTCTGAAGGGGCAGCTCGGACCCCTGCTCGAACTCGAGTCGGGCAGCAACGACCCCATGGCCGTCTTCCTCACCGTCGGGCTCCTTCAACTCCTTCAGGAACCGGAGACCTCCGTGGTCAGTCTGGTTCCTCTGTTCATCCTTCAGATGTCGGTGGGCACCGCCGTCGGTCTCCTCGTGGCGTGGGCCGCGGTGAAGTTCATCAACCGAGTCCATCTGGAGTACGACGGCCTGTACCCGGTCGTGACCCTTGCCGTGGTGCTTCTCACCTATGGTGCGACGGCTCTGCTCGGCGGGAGCGGGTTCCTGGCCGTCTACGTCGCGGGTCTTCGAATGGGTGACGCCGACTTCATCCACAAACGGAGGCTTGTGGGCTTCCACGACGCCATCGCCTGGCTGTGCCAGATCTCGATGTTCCTGGTCCTCGGCCTGCTGGTGTTCCCTTCACGGCTTCCCGGTGTCACGGCCCTTGGGCTCCTCGTTGCCGCCGTGCTCGTGCTGGTGGCCCGGCCGCTGGCCGTGTTCCTGACCCTGGCCCGCAGTCGCTTCCGTGCTCGCGAGAAGCTCCTGGTGTCCTGGGTCGGGCTGCGCGGAGCGGTCCCCATCATCCTCGCTACCTTCCCGCTCGTGGAGGGCGTGCCCCAGGCCGACACCATCTTCAATGTCGTGTTCTTCGCCGTCGTGGTTTCGGTGCTTGTCCAGGGCACGACCATTCCGCTTGTCGCAGAGCGCCTCGGCGTGGCGTCCCCGCTGGCTCCCGCGCGCCAGTATCCCATCGAGCCGGTGTCGACCAGCGCCGGCAACACGAGCATGCATGAGGTGACCGTCAGCGCCCAGTCACCCGCCGCCGACCGTCAGATCGTCGACCTCGGATTGCCGAGGGGCGCGCTGCTCGTGCTGGTCAGCCGGGACGAGGAGACCTTCGTGCCGCAGGGGGCGACAGTGCTGCGCCCCGGAGACACGGCGCTCGTCCTTGCCGACCCCGAGAGCCTCGCACGGACGAAGGAGATCATCGAAGGAGAAGGGGATCCGGCGCCCTGATGCCGCGACCCCGCACCTCCGCACACGAGCAGTAAGGGACGTCACTTCGGTCCCTTCTCACCCGTCCACTGGGATCAGCCGGCTCCTTTGGCGTCGCTCCGAGGGCGCCGGGCAAGCGCTGCCGACGAGCGATACCGGCCCATCGGGCGAGCCGCGGCCATGCAAGATCGCTTGTCTCGCCCGCGCGGTCGGGGAAGGCCGTTGTAGACGCAGGCGTCGACACCGATTTGTCGTTCGGAGACGATCGTCTCGAGACAGTCGGGCCACCCATCCGAGTCGATGCGCCGCCGGCACCGCGCCTACACACCGCCGCCGCAGCCGTCGACGCCGCGCGCTCCGATGCCCCACTCGCGACGATAACCAGGAGGGCGGTTCGACCGGCCTAGAGTTCCGGACGAAGTCCGCCCTCCCATCAGGAGCGCCAGTGATCACGCTCGACCCGGCCAACGTCAGTCTGGGAGCTTCACCGGCGAGCAAGGAGGAGGCGATCGGCCTGGTGGCCTCGCTACTCGCCGACAGCGGGCACGTGGACAACGCCTACCGGGAGTCGATGCTCGGGCGGGAGATGGTCGCGAACACCTACCTCGGAGAAGGCATCGCCATCCCCCACGGGCTACTCAAGGACCGCGACCTCATCAAGGAAACCGGCATCGCCGTCGTCCAAATCCCCAATGGGCTCGAGTGGAACCCTGGCGAGCCCGTCCGCCTTGTCGTTGGCATCGCCGCGACTTCCGACGAGCACATCCAGATCCTGTCGAA
>CADCTB010000110.1 GCA_902805665.1 uncultured Acidimicrobiales bacterium | reverse complement strand
GTGCTGCAGGCGCTGATCGACCTGGAGGCGACTGAGAAGATCGGCGCCGCCCGCTACGAGCGCACCGACAACCGCAGCACCCACCGCAACGGCAGCCGCTCCCGGCTGCTGTCCACCAAGGCCGGTGACGTCGAGCTGGCCATCCCCAAGCTGCGCCACGGCAGCTTCTTCCCCGCCCTGCTGGAACCCCGCCGGCGCATCGACCGGGCCCTGTGGGCGGTGATCATGGAGGCCTTCGTGCACGGCGTGAGCACTCGCAAGGTCGACGACCTGGTGGCCGCCCTGGGCATCGACGCCGGACTGTCCAAGAGCCAGGTGTCACGCATCTGCGCCGAGCTCGATGGAGCCGTCACGGAGTTCCGGGAGCGGCGCCTGGATCACATCGAGTTCCCTTACGTCTTCGTCGACGCCACCTACGTCAAGGCCCACGACGGCGCCCGGGTGGTGTCCAAGGCCATCATCGTGGCCACCGGGGTGAGCGCCGATGGCAACCGGGAGGTGCTGGGCCTGGCCGTGGGCGACAGCGAGGACAAGGCGTTCTGGACGGCGTTCCTGCGCTCGCTGCGGGCCCGAGGCCTGGCCGGGGTGCGCCTGGTCATCTCCGATGCCCACGAGGGCCTGCGCAGCTCCATAGAGAAGGTCATGCTCGGCGCGGCCTGGCAGCGGTGCCGGGTTCACTTCATGAGGAATGTCCTGGCCCGGGTCCCGAGAGGCTCCCAGGAAATGGTGGCCGCCGCCATCCGCACTGTGTTCGCCCAGCCCGACGCCGCCGCAGTGGCCGACCAGCTCGACTCCATCGCCGGCAAGCTCGGCCGTCAGTTCCCGGCGGTGGAGACCATGCTGCGGGAGGCGGCCATCGACGTTTGCGCCTTCACCGCCTTCCCCATCGCCCACTGGAAGAAGGTGTGGTCAACGAATCCGCTGGAGCGGGTGAACAAGGAGATCAAGCGCCGGACCAACGTGGTGGGCATCTTCCCCAACGAAGCAGGGGTGCTGCGACTGGCTGGATCGATCCTGCTCGAGGTGCATGACGAGTGGCAGATCGCCGAGCGGCGCTACCTCTCGGAGGGATCCATGGCGAAGCTCTACGAGAACGACAACGATGGAGCCGAGAGGAAGGAGGTGGGAACCAACACAAAGGAGCTGCTCGCCGGCTGACGAGCAGCCGCACCGACGCTGAAGATCACGCCGGTGCTCTCATTCCCACCACTCCAAGGGCCACGGCCCAGCAGTAGGGCTCTCAGGGGGTCCCTTCCGGCGACGCAGAGGATGAGGAATTCACCTTCTTGCATTCACCGACCTGTCCCGGGCGGCGGAAAAATCGCGTACGGCACGTGTTGGGAGATCGGATCGTCATTGGGTAGCAAGGTCCACCATCTCGAACGTCAGGTCCTGTAGGAAGGTGGTTCTGCCCGCCTGAGCCTCCTACCGATCTTCGCTGCGCCCGAGCCCAATAGGCTGTCGCCGACGTATGCCGAGCTGGCCGCGGAGAACGAGCGACCTCGCGAGCGGCTCGATCAGGTCGAGCCCCGCATCGCCGACTGGAGCGGCTGCTGAAGGAGGGCCGCCGCGCCGCCAAGCGGCAATCGGCCCCGTTTTCCAAGAACAAGCCGCTGCACTACGGCGGACCCCGTCCTCCGGGCGAGTCAGCGGCGTCACGACGGGTGAAGTCCAGGGGTCGGGCGCGAGCGGGAAGTGGCGCCACGACCGTTGGCAGTCGGGCCCGCCGTGCGAGTTGAGGCCAGGAGCCCAGGTGTGCGTCCCGCCCAGGTCGTGGGCTGGCCACCGGGATCGGCGCAGCGACGAGCGCCGCCAGAGGTAGGGGAGGCCGTTTCCGGGTCGGCCTGCGGTCACGTGGGTATCGGTGTCGAAACTCACCTATTGCCGCGCGAGACGATGCCTCAGTTCCGGGCAGCGGACAAGGAAGGGGCCGGTCGGCCACCCGGGACGCCTTGGCGGTACCGGATGAGACGGTCCATGGGCGGCTGGCCGGGTCGGGTTGGAGCCGGCGCCGTCGGGTCGGCCGGCCTCGCTCCTCTGGGCGACCCTTCCTTCCCAGTGGACCGACTCCACCCGGTCACCTCAGCGGGATGGCGGCCGACATGCCGAGACCTGGAGCCTTGATTCGGTAGAGATCGCGCTCGACCACCACCGGCTCGTTGGAGGTGAGAAGGATCGGCGCGGTGGGCCGCCTCAGCGCGGCGTTCACGTGGAAGGCCCTCCGTTCGCCGGGCTGCAGCGCGACGTCGGCCACGTTCCCTACCTGTACCGCGGAACCATCGGCCAGCACCTTGAGGGTGACCGATGCCGTCCGCGCCCCCGGGTTCTGCACGACGACCCACAGGTCGGTGGTGTCGCTGGCGGCACCGGCGGCGGTGGCCCAGCGCTTGGCCGGCAGCCGAGCGCCGAGGGTGATGGACACGCCGGTCCGGGGACTCGGCGCGGCGCCGTCGATCGTCCGCTCGACCACCACCTCGGGGCCCTCCAAGGACCGCACCGTGACTGCATGGGGCACGCCCTTGGGGATCCGGCTGACCTCGCCGGCGGCCACCGTCAGCCGCGATTCACGGGGGATGGTGAGGCGGAGGGGCTCCGCCTCACCGCTCTCCAGGGCGAGGGCCATCTCGACCTGCGCCTCCGTGCGCCCCGGGTTGTAGATCAGGAAACGCTCGCTCTGGCCCTCGGAGACCAGGCCTTCGGGGAAGTACCACACTGGTCCCGGGGAGGCGGCCCCCAAACCGACCGAGACTCCCTTGCGCCCGCTGCTCCCGTCGAAGACCTGGAGCCGGCCCACCACCAGCCGGCCGGTGCGGGCGACGAGGCTCACCGACACGGACTCGCGGCGCTGCACGAAGTCACCCACGTTGATCGGGGTCAGGGCCTGGCCCCGAACCAGAAGGCCGGTGAGGGCCTGCGGGGAAACGACGCCCTCCTCGGTGCTGAAGACGACGTCGACCACCGCGTCGTCGGGGAAGGGATTCAGTGCCAGGAGGACCTCGGCGGCGTCCCGGGTCGTCACGCCTTCGGCGAAGTACCACGAGGACGAGGCCGACGAGGCGCATGGGGAGGCGCTGTCGCCCAGCGGGCCGGATGTGGCCACCTCGGCCACCGCCTCGCCCCCGTCGAGCTCGATCAGGGCTGATGCAAAGGTGGCGGAGACCACGTCGCCCAGGCGCACGCTGGCCCGGTTGGCCGGTCCGACGGCGATGGGAGTCTGGCGGCTCTCGCCCTTGTCGGGGAAGACGGTGACCGTGCCGGTGAGCCGGCGGTCGCCTGCGTTGGCCACTACGACGGAAGCCTCGCCGAGACCGCCCGTGACCGGCGCTCCGGGGCAGTACCAGGCGGAGGACCGGGCCGACGCGGGCGCGGCCACCGGAACCTGGGCGCTGACCTCGGTGGCTCCCTGGGCGCTGCCCCGCTCGATGCGCCGGTCGACGATGCCTCCCGCCACCAGCAGGCCCAGCAGGACGACCAGGGCCGGCAGCCGCCGGGTGCGGCTGGCGGGATTGGCGCTCCGGGGCGCCCGCGCCGAACGGCTCCCCCGGCTGAGGGTGGCAGCGGTCTCCTCACCCCGCGACTGCTTCCGAGCCCGGCGCCGGGGGCTCATCCCCGGGTCCCGGCGTAGATCGGAATGAGCTGGGTGTCCGGCTCCAGAGGGGTGGGCTGGGAGCGCGTCCGCCACACGACGGAGGCGGCGAAGGTCCACAGCAGGAAGGGGAGCAGGGCGAGCGGCCACCGGTACAGCGGCGTTCGGTACTTCAATCGGGCCGATCCTGCGTCGCTGTCGACGAAGGCGTTGGCCACGCCGAACGCATCTCTCCGGTCGACGGTCTGACCGTCGACCTTCAGCTCCCACCGGTCGGAGGGCGTCTCCGACAGCAGCACGGTGCCGGGCTCCGGAAGAGGGCCACGGAAGCGGACCGGGCCGCCGCCTGGCAGGACCGCGATGCTCCCGGCCAGGTCGCCGCCGGTGCTCGAATCGTTGCCCACGGCGCCTGCAGCGGGGGCGGTGAGGACGGTGCGCAGCGAGCCCCAGGAGACGTTCTCGTAGACGTCGAGCGCCGGGTCCGAAGGCAGCAGGCGCAGGTCGAGCTGCGAGCCCAGCGCCCGACTCAGCGCCGCCGGCACGCCCAGCTCCTCGGGGCGGTCGTCCTCGGTGGAGAGCTGCCTGGGCACGACGACGTAGCGGACGCCCATAGGCGCCAGCAGGCGGCCAAGGCGGGCGGTGCCGCCTTGGCGGGCGATGCGCACCGCGTCGCCCATCGCCTGGGTGGCTCCCGACGGCGGCCCCGGCCAGAGGTCGCTGACGTCGGGTGGGCCGTTGCGGGAGGTGGCGAAAGCCACGCCCTGCTCGCCCTCGAGCGTCCAGCCGTCGAGGGGGAGGGTCTCGGGATCGCCGACCCACAGCACCCGGAACGCCCCCTCTGCGGCCTGAGCCGGCATCCACCCCACCGATCGGGCCACCTCCTCGGAGGTGAGGTTCCACGAGCCGCTGGTCGCCGCGCTCACGATGGGCAGCACCGCGGCCACCAGGGCCAGACCGCCGGCCAGGGGCGCTGCCTGGCGCCAGCTGAACCGGTAGCCCCGGAGGTCGACCTGGGCGGCCGCCGCGCCCATGGCCACCGCACCGGCCAGCGCCGCGGCCGCCGGGGCCAGCAGCAGGTCCGGATCCTGCAGGCGCACCGGCAGCCAGCCCCTGCCGCTCGCCCAGGCCAGGCCCACGCCGAGCAGGGTCACCGTCCAGAAGCGCACCGCCCATGCAAACCGCCAGCTGCGCCCGACGAGCAGCGGCATGGCCGCCACCGCCAACAGGGCCCAGCCGAAGAGACCGGCGCCGACGGGCCCGACCTGGAACCGCAGGAGCGCGCCGAGGCCCGGGGCCCGACTGGGAAGCCGGCCGACGCCGGCGACGGTGGACCAGCCGCCCGGGAGGGCGAGGCCGGCGGACCACGGGAGGAGGAGCACGAAGGCCACCACCACCCCGCCGATGGCCCCTCGAAGCGCTCGGGTCGACGCACTCACCCCGCCGGCCAGCAGCGACCCGAGGACCAGCCCGAGTCCGGCGACGAGGACCGCCAGGCCCATGCCCGGCACGAAGGCGCTCACGGCCGCCAGTGGCAGGCCGAGGACCAGGAAGGGGCGCCATGCCGGGCCGTCGACGAGCCGCCGAACGCCGGCCTCCTGGCGGCGCTCACGGCGGCGACCGGCTCGACGGCCCGTCTCGGCGCCGAACGGCTCTATGCCCGTGAGGCGGCACAGCAGCAGGAGGAACCAGGGCATCGCCGCGTAGGCAATGAGGCCCGTCCAGCGGCCGCGGGCCAGGTCGTTGTAGGGCAGGGGCACGGCCAGGATGGCGATGACCGCGGCGATCCGGGCCATCGGGGACTCGAGCGGCCGGGCCAGCCGCCACGCGCCCAGGGCGGCCACCGGCCACAGGCCGAGGACGAGGA
>CADCTB010000109.1 GCA_902805665.1 uncultured Acidimicrobiales bacterium | reverse complement strand
CCTCGACGCCACCTACATCGGTCCCAACCCGGCCATCAACGCCCACGTGCAGTCCGGCGGCGAGGCGATCCGCATCATCTCCGGCGCCACCTCGGGCGGAGCGTCCCTCGTGGTCAAGCCGTCGATCAACAGCGCCGCCGACCTCAAGGGTAAGAAGCTCGCTTCGCCGCAGCGGGGCGGCACCCAGGACGTCGCCCTCCGCCACTGGCTCAAGGACAACAACCTCAAGGCCGACCTGCAGGGGGGCGGCGACGTGTCCATCGTTCCCCAGGAGAACGCCCAGACCCTGGAGACGTTCCGCTCCGGCCAGATCGACGGCGCCTGGGTACCCGAGCCGTGGGCCGCCCGCCTCGTCCAGGAGGGCGGTGGGAAGGTGCTCGTCGACGAGCGCACGCTGTGGGCCGACGGCCGTTTCGTCACCACCCACCTCATCGTCCGCGCCAAGTTCCTGAAGGAGCACCCCGACGCCGTGCGCCGCTTGGTCGAGGGGCAGGTCCAGGCCAACGAGCTGGTCAACGGGAACCCGGCCGAGGCCCAGCGCCTGGTCAACCAGGCCATCGCCGGCGTCACCGGCAAGGGCATCCCCGACGCCGTGCTCCAGGCGTCATGGAAGACGCTCGAGTTCACCAACGACCCGATCGCCTCGTCGCTCACCGCCTCAGCCGACCACGCCCACGACGTCGGCCTCCTCGACAGGGTGAGCCTCAAGGGCATCTACGACCTTTCCGTCCTCAACGAGGTCCTCCGGACCGCCAACCAGCCCGAGGTAAAGGGATGACCATCACCGCTACTCCGGTCACTGCGCCGCAGACCACCACCGCCATCTCCCTGCGAGGCGTCTCGAAGGCGTTCGGGCGGCACGGCGACGCCGTCGTCGCCCTCGACAACATCACCCTCGACGTCTCCCGCGGCGAGTTCGTGTGCCTGGTGGGGGCGTCGGGCTGCGGCAAGTCCACCAGCCTGAACCTGATCGCCGGCCTCGACCGGCCGACCGTCGGCGACGTCACGGTGCAGGGCAGGACCGCCCTGATGTTCCAGGAGGCCGCCCTCTTCCCGTGGCTGACGGTGCGTGACAACGTCGCCCTGCCCCTGCGGCTGGCCGGCATGGGCCGCGCCGACCGCCACCGGCGGGCCGACGACCTCCTCGAGCAGGTCCACCTCGGTGGCCAGGGCGGGCGCCGGCCCCATGAGCTGTCGGGCGGGAT
Organism: uncultured Acidimicrobiales bacterium; assembly: GCA_902805665.1. GTDB lineage: Bacteria > Actinomycetota > Acidimicrobiia > Acidimicrobiales > AC-14 > CADCTB01. Next base: position 22,643 of record CADCTB010000109.1, on the reverse strand, counting down.
GCGCCAGCGGGCCGCCCTGGCCCGGGCCTTGGCCCAGGAGGCCGAGATCCTGCTCATGGACGAGCCCTTCGGCGCCCTTGACGCCATGACCCGCGACCTGCTGCACGACGAGCTGGAGCAGGTGTGGTCGAGCACCGGCCTCACCATCGTGTTCGTCACCCACAACGTCCGGGAGGCGGCGCGCCTGTCCGATCGGATCGTCCTGCTGACCAGCCTCCCCGGGAAGGTGGCCGACGAGTTCCCGGTGGCCATCGCCCGGCCCCGCCGCATCGACTCCCCGGAGGTGATGGGCCTGGCCGCCGCGGTCACCGACCGGCTGCGGGCCGAGGTCCGCCGCCATGGCGACGACATGGCCATGGGGCACAGGCATGGCGACGACATGGCCATGGGGCACAGCCACAGCGACGACGCTCATGGCGACTGACGTTCAGACCGACGGCGTCACCGACCAGAAGCTCGCCGAGGAGTTCGCCGGGCTTGACGCCCTCGAGGCCCACCTGGGGAGCCACCCGAGCCGGGCCCGCCGGATCTGGTCCACGGCGTGGCCGAAGGTGGCTGCGATCGTCCTCGCCCTCGGGGTGTGGCAGGCGGTCGTCTGGTCCGGCTGGAAGGACGACTACGTCCTGCCCGGGCCGGACAAGGTGCTGCCCGTCCTGTGGGAGCTCCTGGGCACCGCCGATTTCTGGAGGGCGGTCAGCATCACCATGCGCCGGGCGGTCACCGGCTACGTCCTGGCCCTCCTGATCGGTTCGGTGATCGGCCTGGCCGTCGCCCGGATCCGGCTGCTGCGCAGCGCCGTCGGCTCCCTCATCACCGGGCTGCAGACCATGCCGTCGATCGCCTGGTTCCCCCTCGCCATCCTGCTGTTCGGCCTCACCGAGCGGGCCATCATGTTCGTCGTTGTGCTCGGCGCGGCCCCGTCGATCGCCAACGGGCTCATAGCCGGCGTCGACCACGTGCCGCCGCTGATGGTGCGGGCGGGGCGCATGATCGGCGCCAAGGGTGTCGGCCTCTACCGCCACGTCATCCTGCCCGCGGCCCTGCCGACCTACGTGGCCGGACTGAAGCAGGGGTGGGCCTTCGCCTGGCGCAGCCTGATGGCCGGCGAGCTGCTGGTCATCGTGGCCAACCGGCCGTCGATCGGAGACCAGCTCCAGCTGGCCCGTGAGTTCTCCCGTTCCCAGACGATGCTGGCCCTCATGATCGTGATCCTCGTCATCGGGATCGTGGTCGACACCGTCTTCGGCAGGGCCGACGTCACCATCCGCCGCCGGTGGGGGCTCATCGATCACTCCGACTGAGAGGCAGCCAACTGACAGACTCGTGCGGTGCGAGTCTCGGCCAAGGTCGACTACGCGGTGCGGGCACTGGCCGAGCTGGCCGCCGCCGAGGGAAAGGGCCCGGTGAAGGGTGAGGTGATCGCCGCCGCCCAGGACATCCCGCTCAAGTTCACCGAGAACATCCTGAGCGAGCTCCGGCGGGCCGGCATCGTGGCCAGCCAGCGGGGGGCGGTCGGGGGCTACTGGCTCAGCGTGCCGGCCGACACCGTCTCGGTGGCCGACGTGATTCGCTTCGTCGAGGGCGCCCTGGCCGACGTCCGGGGCGAGCCGCCCGAGGATGTCGCCTACCAGGGAGCGGCCACCGCCCTCCAGGACGTCTGGATCGCCACCCGGGCCACGCTCCGCTCGGTGCTCGAGGCCGTCACCATCGCCGACATCGCCAGCGGGCGCCTCCCCGACGTCGTCCGCCGCCTCTCCGACGACCCCGACGCCCGGTCGCGCAGGTGAGGGTAGGTATCACCGCGGACCGGCGGTGGGAGGAACAGGCCCGCCTCTTCACCGACCGGGGCTTCGAGGTCGTCCACGGCCCGACGATGCGCACGATCGACCTCTCGGCCGACGAGTCATTGCGGACCATCACCGCCGACCTGGCCGAGAACCCGCCCGACTATCTCGTCGTCACCACGGGCATGGGCATGCGGCGCTGGCTGGAAGCCGCGGCCCGCTGGGAGCTCGACACTGCGCTGCTGGCCGGCCTGGCCGCCAACGCCCGGATCGTCGCCCGGGGGGCCAAGGCCACCTCCGCAACCCGGGGCGCCAACCTCGACGTGTGGTGGAAGGCGCCCGACGAGACCATGCAGGAGATCGTCGACCACCTGGCCGGCTTCGACGACGTGGGCCGCTCCCGCGTCGCCCTGCAGCTGTTCGACCCCGACGGCAACCCGTCCACCGAGATCCTGCGGGCCATGGCCGGGGAGCTCGTCGAGGTGCCGGTCTACCAGTGGGCCCTCCCCCACGACCCCGAACCGGCGAAGGAGCTGGTCAGGGCCACTGTCGACGGCCGGATCGACGCCGTCACCTTCACTGCCCAGCCCGCCGTGCACAACCTGTTCCGTATCGCCGGCGAGGTGGGTCTCCGGGAGGAGCTGCGGGCCGCGTTCAACGGCCGGGTGCTCGCCTCCTGCGTCGGTCCGGTCTGTGCGTCGGCGGCCACCGAGGAAGGGGTCGAAGCCCCCTTGTGGCCGGATCCGCCCCGCCTTTCGCCCATGGTCCGCCAGGTCGCGGCCCGACTGGGCTGATTGTTGATTGAAACGGTCAGGTATTTGCTAACCTGACCCGCAGGAGGCTTCCAACCCATGAGCCAGACGATCGACGTCGAGGTCGGGCCGGGCGCCATCAGCCCCGCCGCACTCGCCGACATCCAGAAGTTCGAGCGCCTGCTCGCCCTGCACCTGAGGGGTGAGATGGACGAGGACGCCTTCCGCGTCTTCCGTCTCAACAACGGCATCTACGGCCAGCGCCAGGGCGGCACCAACCAGATGGTGCGGGTGAAGATCCCCTACGGGTCGCTGCAGCCCGAGCAGCTGGACATGCTCGCCCACCTGTCGGAGACCTACTCCCGGGGGTGGGGCCACATCACCACCCGCCAGAACGTCCAGATGCACTTCGTGCAGCTGGAGCAGATCCCCGCGGTCATGCGGGAGCTGGCCAGCGTGGGCCTCACCACCCGTGAGGCGTGCGGCGACACCGTCCGCAACGTCATGGGCTGCCACCTGGCCGGCGCCTGCCCGTTCGAGGTCCTCGACATCAGCCCGTGGGCCCAGGCCACCTTCGAGCACCTGCTCCGCAACCCCTACGCCCAGCGGCTTCCCCGCAAGTTCAAGATCAACTTCTCGGGCTGCGTCACCGACTGCGGCCAGGCCATGTTCAACGACGTGGGCGTGGTGGCGGTCAACCGGGCCAAGGACGACGGCAGTGTCGAGCCCGGCTTCCGGGTGTTCTTCGCCGGCGGCCTGGGCGCCAACCCGCATCCGGCCCAGGCCCTCGAGGAGTTCACCTCCCGCGAGGACCTGCTGCCCACCATCGAGGCCATCCTCCGCACGTTCGACCACTACGGCAACCGTGACAACAAGCTCCGGGCCCGCATGAAGTGGCTGGTCGACACGCTCGGCGCCGACGAAGTCCGCCGCCGCATCCTCAAGGAGCGCCGGTTCCTACCCGCATCGGCCACCTGGCCGGGCGGGGTCCCCGCCATCGTCGCGGCCGCCGGCGACGAGCCGGCCGGTGTGTCGTCCACCATCTCCCCCACCCCCATGGGTTGGGGCACCAACGTCGTCATCAAGAAGTCCGACCCCATGGGACGGTGGGATGACGCCAACGTCGTCCGCGGCAACGCCAAGCACACCGTCTCCGCCTACGCCTACTGCCGTCTGGGCGACGTCACTGCGGAGCAGTTCCGGGGCGTGGCCGCCATCCAGCGCGACATGGACCTCGAGGTCCGGGTCACCAACCGCCAGAACTTCGTCTTCCGGGGCCTCACCGAGGAGCAGCTGCCCGAGCTCTACCGCCGCCTCGACGCCCTGGGCATGGCCGAGCCGGGGGCCGAGCTGGCCCGCGACGTCGTCGCCTGCCCGGGCGCCGACACCTGCAACCTGGCCGTCACCCAGTCACGGGGCCTGGCCGACGAGATCGGTCGGGCCCTGGAAGAGGCCGGCCTGGCCGATGTGGGGGGCATCCGGGTCAACATCTCCGGCTGCACCAACTCCTGTGGCCAGCACCACATCTCCGACATCGGCTTCATGGGCGTCGAGCGCCGGGCCCACGGCCAGCCCGCCCCGGGCTACCAGATGCTCCTGGGCGGCTACGTCGGCCACACCCAGATCGAGTTCGGCCACAAGGCCCTCCGCCTGCCGGCCAAGACGGCCGGCGAGGCCACCGTGCGGGTCGTCGCCCGCTTCGCCAACGAGCGCTCGGCCGGTGAGAGCTTCACCGCCTGGCTCGAGCGGGTGGGCGGCGCGTCGGCCGTCGCCGCCGGCCTCGCCGACCTCGACGCCTTCCCGTCCCCTGAGGACAATCCCGACTTCTACGTCGACTACGGCGAGACCGGCCCCTACATCGCCGAGGTCGGCGCCGGGGAGTGCGCCGCAGGCTGAGTCGCGGCGGGCGTTTGATCAATCCGGGGCGTCAGACCGGCCCCAATTGATCGAACCGGTCAGGTCTCGGTGGAGTCGCTGACCGGGGATGCGTGGTGGGCCACCATGCGCCAGTCGCCGGCGTCGTCCCGGACGAACAGGTTCAGCGCGGCCACCGTGGTGGCGTTGGTGGCCTGCAGGATGTTCTCGTCGACGGCCACCCACGCCACGTCGCCCGCCACCTCGGTTGTCTCCTTGGTGAGGATGAACTGGAGGTGCTGGGAGTTCTGGAACAGGGCGAAGAACGAGGCGGCCACCTGACCCCAGCCCCGCAGGCTGGCCCAGCCCGGGTGGGTGCAGACGATGCGGTCGGAGTGCTCCCACACCACGGACATGGCGTCGAGGTCCCGAGCCTCGAACGCGGCGTAGAACGCCTTGTTGGCCGCAGCCACAGAGTCCAGATCGGTCGTCACCGCCTGCGACGGTAGCCTCCGCCGGGTGCCCCGCCTGCCCTCGACCGACGGCGTGAAGCTGGCGGTGCACGACCTCGGGGGCGACGGCCCGCCCCTGCTGATGGCCCACGCCACCGGGTTCTGCGGTCCGGTCCTCGCTCCCCTCGCCGCCCACCTCACCGACCGGTTCCACTGCTGGACGTATGACGCTCGGGGCCACGGGGACACCGAGACACCCGGCGGGCTCGACTGGAACTGGTCGGGGTTCGCCGACGACGTGCTAACCGTCGTGGACGGCCTGGGGCTGGACCGGCCCTACGGCTTCGGGCATTCCTCGGGCGGAGCGGCGATGCTCGACGCGGAGGCCCGCCGCCCGGGCACGTTCACCGCCCTGTGGTGCTACGAGCCCATCCTGTGGCCGGAGGTCACCGAGGAGCTGAAGGCGTCGCGCCGGCCGCTGATCAGCGGAGCGCTCAAGCGGCGCGACCAGTTCGCCTCCCGGCAGGAGGCGTATGAGAACTTCGCCTCCAAGCCGCCCCTCGAGTCGCTCGACGCCAGGGTGCTGCGGGCATACGTTGAGTGCGGGTTCGGGCCCGACAAGGAGGGCATCCGCCTGAGGTGCCCGCCGTTCGTCGAGGCCACCATCTACCGCCAGGGCCTGGTGCACGACGGCTTCTCCCGCCTGCCCGGCGTGGCGTGCCCGGTCACGATCGGCCGCGGTGGACGCAGCGTGGCCGTGGAGGCGGAGGTGGCCCAGGCCCAGGTCGACGCGCTGCCCGACGCCACCCTGGCCACCTTCCCGGAGCTCGGCCACTTCGGCCCCCTCGAAGCGGTGGCATCGGTCGCCGGGGGCGTCCGGGCGGCATTCGACGCCCGCTGACCATCCGTCCTCCTGTCCCACCCTCTCAGTACCCTGGGCACCGATGGCTCTTCCGCTTCCGACCTCGCTGTCGCCCTCCAAGGTGGCGTCGTTCAAGGACTGCGCGCTGGCCTTCCGCTTCTCCAACATCGACCGGCTGCCGGAGCCGCCCTCACCGGCGGCCACCAAGGGCAGCCTGGTGCACCGGGCCCTCGAGCTTCTGTTCTGCGAGCCGGCGCCGACCCGGACGCTGGCGACGGCCCTCGCCTGCCTCGACCAGGCCCGGGCCGAGTTCGCCACCGATGCCGAGTTCGTGGGCCTGGGGCTCGACGCCGAGGCCGCGGCCCAGTTCGCGGCCGACGCCGAGGTGCTGGTCAGGCGCTACTTCACCCTCGAGGACCCCACCACCGTCCATCCCATAGGCCTGGAGCTGCGGCTCGAGGCCCAGGTCGGTTCCCTGACCCTTCGCGGCATCATCGACCGGCTCGAGCTCGATGCCGAGGGTGGCTTGGTGGTCACCGACTACAAGAGCGGCAAGGTGCCGGGAGTCATGCACGAGCAGAGCCGGCTGGGCGGCGTGCACTTCTATGCCTTCCTGTGCGAGCGGGTGCTCGGCGTGCGTCCCGCACGGATCCAGCTGCTCTACCTCTCCGAGCCGGTCGCCATCATCGCCGAGCCCTCCGCCCAGTCCATCCGGGGCCTCGAGCAGCGCACCTCGGCCATCTGGAAGGCGGTGGAGCGGGCCTGCGCCAACGACGATTTCCGGCCCCGGCCGTCACCGCTGTGCAACTGGTGCTCGTTCCAGGACTATTGCCCGTCGTTCGGCGGCGATCCGGCGCGGGCCCGGGAACTGGTGGGCACCGGCTGAGGCTGTAGCGTCGGCAGATCGTGAAGGGCCGCCTCCGCACCGCCCGCAGAGGCGTGGACCAGTTCGACCTGGCTGTCGACCGAGCGTTCGACCGCCTGCGGGGCAATGTGGTGGCCGACCGGATGTTCTACGCCGCCTCCGAGCTGGGCGACTTCGGCCTCATCTGGGTCCTACTGGGCACGGTCAAAGCCCTGCGCAAGGGCGACGACCTGCCCACCGCACTGCGCATGACCGCGGCGATGGGCGCCGAATCGGTGCTGGTCAACGGGGTCATCAAGTCGTGCTTCCGCCGCAAGCGCCCGCCGTGGGAGGTCGCCCGACCGCTCTACGTGCGTCAGCCGCTCACCAGCAGCTTCCCCAGCGGCCACGCCACCTCGGCAGTGAGCGCGGCGATGATGCTGTCGGAGGACGACAACTGGTGGCCGTTCTACTGGACGGTGGCGGCGGTCGTCGCCACCAGCCGGATTCACGTCAAGATCCATCACGCCTCAGACGTCGGCGCCGGGCTTGTGCTCGGCGTCGGACTGGGCGTGATCGGCCGCCGGTTGCTGCCGGCGGCGCCCCGCTAGTTCGGGCTTACCTCTTGCATCTCCACGAGGTCGATGCCGGCCGAGGCGAGGATCGAGCGCATGTCCAGGAGGAGGTCGGAGACCTCACTGGTCGAGACCAGTTCGCGCGTATGCATCACACCGAGGCTCTTGTCGATCATTTCCAGAGCCTGGTTTATGGCCTCGATCTCAAGTGTTTCGCTCATCACTCACTCCCAACGCTGGGCAGCCGTGCCTGTTCCCTGTACGTCGACCTTTTCGGGTTGCTCCTTGAGCGACTACCCAGCAGTCACCCTACTCAAAGCCCGAGTCAACGCACAGTCGGGCTGACGCCCGACCCGGGAGTCGGGCTTCGCCCCGGCGATCTGATCCCGGCGACGTCCCGGAGACGTCCCGGAGACGTCCCGGAGAGATCCCGGGGACGTGAGGGGACGCCAGTCGAGCGACCGCCGGAGGCGGAGCTCGACCGACGGGCGCCCGAGCAGTCGGGCGAAGCCCGACTCCGAGGTTGCACCCGTCGGAACAGAAAGACGCCCGCCGGAGGCGGGGCGAAGCTTTCCGATGTCGGGCGAAGCCCGACTGATTGTCTCACCCTCCTGAGATCATGGAACCATGAACGATCAGATGGCTCTCCTACCTGACGCCGCCCGGGACGACGACGCCTCCTGGGAGCTCGACGATCACACCCGCCACATCGGCAAGCAGGGCCTGGCCGCCGCCCGCCAGGCCCTCGAGCAGGCCTGCGCCCGCCTGGCCGCCTGAGCGTCACACGATGGGGCGGCGGCGGATCCGGGCGCCTCTCGCCTCGCTCGTCGCCGTCGTCGCCCTCCTCGCCGGCTGTGGCCGAGGCAGCTCGGAGCCCCCGGCAACCGTCGCACCGGCCACCGGCAACCTGCCGAGCGGCATCGACGTGGTCGTCCACAAGGTGATCGACGGTGACACCATCGAGGTCTCGCGGGGCGAGCGGGTGCGCCTGATCGGCATCGACACCCCGGAGACCCACGACCCGAACCGGCCGGCCGGGTGCTTCGGCATAGAGGCCAGCCGGTTCACGGCCTCCGTGCTGGCGCCGGGCACACCGGTGCGCCTGGTCGGCGACGCCGAGCAGCGGGACCGGTACGGCCGGCTCCTGGCCTACGTCTACCGCCGGGCCGACGGCCTGTTCGTCAACGCCGAGCTGCTGCGCCGGGGCTACGCCCAACTCCTGACCATCCCGCCCAACGTCGCCCATACCGACGAGTTCGCGACCCTCGCCCGAGACGCCCGAGCCGGATCGCAGGGGCTCTGGGCCGCGTGCACCCTGATGCCCGACGGACGGGTCGCCCCCGCGTCATCCTCGCCCCGTGCGGGCTCCGGATAACCTGGGAACACAACCGCGCGCATCTGCGCATCACAAGGAGGAGTCGTGGCGTACCGCTTCGCTTGAAGGGATGAAAACCACGCCTGCCGTTGGCAGGGCTCAGGATCTACAGAGGAAGAGCTGATGGCCAAGGTGTCCGACCACGTGAAGAAGAAGCACAACGTGCAGGTCACCACCGGAACCATTGCCGCCTACGTGAAGGGCAAGGTCCGCCAGGGCTGACCCTCAGGGGCCGGAGGCGGCGGCGCCCGTCGCCGCTCCGGCCCCAACTACCGTCTCGGGCGTGACGTCGCTCGTCGAACGGCTCGGGTACTCCGCAGGGTCTCGCCTGCTCATCGTGAGCTGCGACGACCTGGGGTCGTGCCACTCGGCCAATGTCGGCGTCTACGAGGCCCTCCGGGACGGAGCAGGCACGAGCGCCAGCCTCATGGTGCCCTGCCCGTGGGCCCGCGACGCCGCCGCCCGTTACCGCGGCGAAGACGTCGGCGTCCACCTGACGCTGAACGCCGAGCACGACCTCTACCGCTGGGGGCCCATCACCCACGCCCCCTCCCTGCTCGACGGCGACGGCGGCTTCCCCCGCACCCCCGCCGACCTGTGGGACCACGCCGACCTGGTCGAGGTCCGCCGGGAGTGCCGGGCCCAGGTCGAGCGGGCCATCTACTGGGGCTTCGACGTCAGCCACCTCGACTCCCACCTCGCCGCCCTCGAGCTACGGCCGGAGTTCTTCGACGTCTACCTGGAGCTGGCTGTCGACTTCCGCCTGCCCCTCCGGCTGGGGGCCGCCTCCACCGAGCGGTCGGTCGGATTCCCGTTCCGCAGCCTCGCCGCCGACGAGGGTGTGATCTTCCCTGACAACTTCTTCCACGTCCCCCGGGTGGGCAGCCGACGGGCCATCGAGCGGGCCCTCCTCGAGCTGCCGGAGGGCGTCACCGAGCTGCACGTCCGTCCCGCGGTCGACACCGCCGAGCTCCGCGCCCTGGCGCCCGACTGGGCCGGCCGGGTCGACGACCACGACCTGATCACGGGCCACTCGACCCTGCGCTCGCTGGCCCACCGGGCCGGCGCCGGCTTCATCGGCTACCGGGAGCTGCGAGACCTCCAGCGGGCCGGCTAGCGCTCCCCCTGCGAACTGGCCGCACCGAGCCGCGTCGACGCGGTCAACCGCAGCCAGTCCGAAGGGGCGGGGAAGGGAACTAGGCGCTCTGGATGCGGCCGACGACGACCGGATCCTTCTTGGTGGTCTCCACGCCCCCTGCCGTCTCGTCGGTGATGGCCAGGGCCAGCACCGAGTCGCCGACCTTGAAGGGGGCGATGCCGACTTCCGGCCCGAGCACCCCGACGGAGACCCGCGACGTCCCGACAAGTGCCCAGAGCTGGTACGTCCGCTCCTTGGACAGCCCGGGCAGGTTGCTCTTGACCATGTAGCCGGTGCCGTCGGGGAGGACGACAGCCTGGGCGGCACGGTGCCCGTCGGTGGAGACCAGGTCGACCTTGCGGGCGGAGGGATCGGCCAGGGCCGCGTTCGCCGCATACTCCAGTGCGTCGGGATAGCGCTGGATGGACGAGTCGCCGTTGTCGGCGATCCTGACCCCCAGGAACCCGATCATCGCCACCGCGGCGACGGCCACCATGGCGGCGATCCCCACGCCGATGCGGCGCCGGGGACGCTCGACGGGGCGCGGCTGCTGTGCCGGCTTCATGGCGATCACCGGCGCCAGGTTGAGGGGCGGGGGCACCTCCTCGATGGAGGCGGCGATCTTGTCCCACAGGCCGTCGGGCGGCTGGGCCCAGCCGGGGGTCAACAGTCCGGCCACCTCCCGGTGCTCGGCCACCTCGGCCAGGCACGCCTTGCAACCCTGGACGTGGCGGTCCACGGTCTGGAGCTCACCGGGCTCGAGCGCGTCGAGGGCGTAGGCGCCCAAGAGGCCGCTGACCTCCTCGTGGCTCAACTCTCTGCCCATGTCGCTCCGACTCCTGCCTCGGCCAAGTCCGTGCGCAGCCGCCGCAACCCCGATCGTATTCGGCTCTTCACTGTTCCTTCGGGTGCTTCCAGCATGACTGCCACCTGCCTGTATGTGTGTCCGCCGAAGTAGGCGAGCTCAATGGCTTGGCGCTCGTCGGTGGGCAACGCGGCGACGACCTCCTTCACCTTCTCGGAGACGGTGAGGTCGATCACCTGCCGTTCGATGTCGTCGCCGAAATCGGTGGACTCCCTCGCTTCGCGCTCCTCACGACGGCGACGCGAGGTCTCCGAACGCAGGAGGTCGACGGAGCGACCGTGGATCTGGGCCAGGAGGTACGACCGCAGGCTGCCCCGCTCGGAGTCGAAGCGCTCGGGGGCGTTCCAGAGACGCAGGAAGACCTCCTGCAGTATCTCCTCGGCCAGCTCCCGGTCGTTCAGCAGCCGGCGGGCCAGGGCGAAGGCGGCGCCGCCGTGGCGGCGGTAGACCTCGGCCAGGGCGTCCTCGCGCCAACGCCCGATGGCGACCACCAGGGCCGCATCACTCGTCTCGCGAAGGTCGTCCATGTCCACAGCATCCCTTGTTCGTAGCCCCCGGTGCCGCCGGATGCATCCGGGCCCCTCCTCCGCGACGGAGTATGGGCATCCACCCCCGCACGGCGGTAGGAGTAGAAAGCCGCAAGGATCAACAGCTGCGACGCAGGGGCCACGGAAGGGACCGATCGGGTGAGGATGGAGGAGGGACCGACGCCGGACACCACGGCTTTCGCCGCGCTGACGGAGGAGTCCCGGGATCTGCACGGGGACGCCATGAAGGTCGCCCGGGCGTCGCTGCCCGAGCTGGCGGAGATCCGGGAGGAGCGCAAGGGCGAGGTCGACATCGACGAGATCGACAGGTTCAACGAGGCTCGCCGCGCCGTGCTGTCCAAGATCGGGCACGGCGGGGGTGGCCTCGCCGCCCGGGCGGTCCTCGGGAGCGGCTTCGGTGGCCTCTTCGCCGGGCTCCTCTCCACCCCGGCCCGGGCTGACACCGCCCTCGACATCCAGATCCTCCAGACGGCCTCCTCGCTGGAGGCACTGGCGGTGGCCACCTACACCCAGGCCCTGGGCGAGGGGCCGGACAAGACCGACGCCTCGGCCGCCAAGGCCGTCGACGGCATCCCCGTGCCCAGCGCCAAGGCCACCGTGACCGCGTTCGCCAGGGAGACCCAGCGCCAGCACGCCGAGCACAAGAAGGCCTTCCAGGCCCAGACCAGGGCCCTGGGCGGCAGAGTGCAGGACGCGCCGCATCCCCGGTTCCTGGTCGCCGTCACGACGGCCGACCTGAGCACCCCGGTCAAGCTGGTCGACTTCGCCGCCACGCTGGAGAAGGTGGCCACCGACACCTACCTGCTCAACCTGTCGATGCTCCAGGACCAGCGGACCAGGGGGATCATGGCCAGCGTCATGGCCGTCGAATCGCAGCACCTGGCCACCCTCCGGGTCGTGAGCGCCCTGCTCGGCGCCGGCGGTGCGGGCGCCGCGCTCGTGGCTGTGCCGTTCCCGGCCGGCGACATCATGAAGCTGCCGGCGGTCGCCGGCAGCGTGGCCTTCCCCGACGCCCTGCACAAGGTGAGCGGGCCCGAGCTCGTCGCCGAGCCGCCCTCGGGAGCGTTGACATGAAGGACCCATCCACCGGGGTCAGTCGCCGGCGCTTCTTGGCCGGATCGGGCATCGCCGCAGGCCTGGCCGTCTTCGGCGTCGCCTGTTCAGACGGCGACGGCGCCGGGCCCGGCACAGGAGGCCAGAGCGCTGACACCACCCCCACACCTGCCGCGCGCCTCGACTCCGACCTCGACACCGCGGCGACGGCGGCGGGGATCGAGAAGCTGGCGTCCGACACCTACACCGCCGCCGGGCAGCTGGCCACCGCCGGCAGCCTGGGTGCGGCTATGCCCCCCGCGCTCAAGGCGTTGATGACGACCGCAGCCGGGCACCACCGGGAGGCGCTCGACGCCTGGAACACGGTGCTCACCGGCGCCGGTCGTCCGGCGGTGACCACGCCGAGCGCGGCCCTCAAGCCCGCGGTCGACGCCGCGGCCGGCAAGCTGACCGACGTGCTGGCGACCGCCACGTTGGCCCTGCGCCTCGAGGACTACGCCGCGCAGACCTACCAGAAGGCCATCCCGATGCTGAGGAGCACCGACGCCATCAAGCTGGCGGCCCAGCTCAACGTCGTCGGCTCCCAACGCCAGGCCGTCCTCCGGTACATCCTCGGCCTCTACCCGGTGGGGAGCGGGACCGCCAAGGAGACCCGGGACTTCGCCCCCGCCGACCCCAGGCCCACCCTGATCACCGGCTGACCGAGGTCGGCGGCGGGGATCCGCACCGGCCCTTGGGGCAGGGGCCCCCAACGGCCAGGAGCGGGCGTGGTCCGTAGGACCCGGGTGCCCCTCCCTAATAGACGGTGATGTCGTTGATCTTGGACTGGATGGCCTTGTACTCCGGGCTCTGGGTGAGCGGGAGGAGGCTCATCAGCTTGCCCATGTTGCTCCCGGGTACGACTTTGATGCGGCCCTGCATGAAGGCGGCGTTGGCGTCGAGCTCGCCCTTCTGCATCTTCACCGCGTCGTCGTAGCTCATGGACAGGGTTATCTCGGCGTCGGGGTCGTCGCCCAGCGTCGACTCCTGCAGGTTCCCGTTCTCGACGACCCAGTAGTAGTGCACATCGCCGGAAGGGGTGCCGATCACGTGGTACTGGAGGCGGGCCGTGGCGCCCGGGCGCTCCGGGAACTCCTGGGCCAACTCGCGCCCGGCGTCGAGCCACTCCTGCGACAGGTACTTGTGCATTGTCTCCTTCCCGGCGGGCATCTCGCCCGCCTCCTCCCCGGGAGTGGGGCCCCTGCCCCACCCGGGGCCGTTGCCGGGAGGTTAGCGGCCGAGCTCGGGCTGGACCCGCTCCCGGATGCCCGTGAAGAGGTCGTCCTCGGGGAAGATGGGCGGGCTCTCGACCAGCGAGCGGGCCAGGATGTAGTCGTCCCACGGGTACACCGACGTGACCTCGGGAGGCAGGCCGAACCAGAAGGGCGAGTTCGGGTCGATCTGGGTGGCGTGAGCCAGGAGCGCTTCCTTGCGGATGTCGTCGCCGGCAGTGACGTCGATCTTGGTGGTGATCCGCTCGTCGAGGCCGGGCCGGCTGAACCACTTCTCGTCGAAGGGCGACTCCATGCCCAGCTCGAGGAACTTCTCGTGGATGGCCACCATGCGGGCCCGGGCCCAGGCGCTGTAGTACAGCTTCAGCGGCTGCCAGGGTGGGCCGGCGTCGGGAAAGGCGTCGGGGTCACCGGCGGCGTCGAAAGCCAGGACGCTGATGTCGTGCACCCTGAGGTGGTCCGGGTGCGGATACCCCTGCTGGTCGTCGGGATAGGTGATGATCACCTGCGGCCGCTCCCGGCGGATGATGGCCACCAACCGCTCGACGGCCTCGGCCTCGGGGGCGCAGGCGAAGCAGTCGGGGTTGGCGTTCGAGGGGCTGTCGGCCATGCCGGAGTCGCGATATCCGAGCAGGACGACTTCGTGGTAGCCGATGATCTCCGTGGCCCGGGCCAGCTCCTCCATCCTCACCTCGGGCAGCCGTTCGCGGATCTCGGGCCGGTCCATCGCCGGGTTGAGGATGTCGCCCTCCTCCCCACCGGTGCAGCAGACGAGGACGCAGCGGACGCCCTCCCGTGCGTAGTGGTGGACGGTGGCGGCGCCCTTCGACGACTCGTCGTCCGGGTGGGCGTGCACCGCCAGCAGGCACAGCCGCTGCTCGTCGGTCGACGGCTCGATCATCCGGTTCAAGTTACCTGTCCTCCGGTCCTTCGTCGGCGGTGTCCTCGGCCGGGCCGAAGCCCGAGCTCACGGCTGATTGAGGCCCGGACGCCCTACCGGGTCACACTGTCGCCATGAAAATCGCTTTCGTCGGATCCTTCTCCACCGGCAAGACCACCCTGGCCAACCTGTTCGCCCGTGAGTGGGACTACCCGTTGCTGCCGGAGGTGGCCCGTGAGGTCGTCGCCCTCGGGTTCCCGCTCGACCAGAGCGCCACCGCCGAGACGGAGACGCTCATCTTCCTCAAGCAGTGGCGGGCCGAGGTGTCCCACGAGCGCTTCGTCGCCGACCGGTCCATCTACGACGTTTTGGCCTATGCCGACTGGGTGATGGAGCACCAGGACGGGGACCGCAAGGAGAACCACCTCTGGTACGAGTCGCGTGAGCTCGCCACCATGGACCTGCGGTCCCGCTACGACCACGTCTTCTACCTGCCCGTCGAGTTCCCCATCGTCCTCGACGGCCTGCGCCCCGACGACACCGGGTTCCAGGCTGACATCGACCGGCGCATCACCGACCTCCTGAAGGGCGCCGACGTCGCCTTCCACACCTTGACCGGGCCGGTCGAGGCCCGCCAGGAGCAGGTGCGCCAGGCGGTGAAGATGCCGCCGCGCTGATCACCTTCAGCCCGCGGCGGCGGGTAGGACGAAGGCGTCGTCGGTCACGGCGCTGCTGAACGCCACCAGGTCGAAGCGGGAGGACGCCGTCGTCATCCGGGCCAGGGCCCCGTCCTTCATCAGGCAGGTCTCGCTGAGGTCGCCACCGGCCGGGAAGGTGAAGCACCGCACGGGCACGCCGGCGATGGATTCGTCGCGCGCTTTGATGGCGCCTCGGCCGAGCTCCTCCCTGATCTCGGCCTCCGGGGGCGTGATGGCCTTGGCGTCCGAGGGCGGCTTGCAGCTCCACGGGTTGTCACCGACCTGGCTGCACTGGAAGGTCTGAGGCGGGAGCTGGAAGGTGGCCGTCCGTGTCCTGGTCGTCTGGGCCTGCACCGCCACTTCTTGACGGGTCAATGCCCCTCTCCGCCAGACGTCCATCGTCATCCGGGTGCCCTCCGCCCTCGGGTCGGCGAGGACGGACTGATAACGGGCGTGGTACGTGGCCTCGAGCCCCTTCTCCAGGAGGCCGACCAGCTCCCGGCCCTCGGCACTCAGGGCGACGCCGGCCTTGCCGGTCGCGGTCGCCGGTCGGGCACCGTCCCGGTCGCGGAGCACGACGACGCCCGTGCCGGTGAGCGCCACTCCGGCCACCAGTCCGGCCACCACGAGGGCCAGCGGTCGCCGGGCCGTCACGACACCCTCCCGCACAACACGGCGACGACCGTGCCGGTCCCCGTGAGCGAGGGATCGGGACCGTAGCCGGCGTTGGTCCGCACGATGACGACGGCGACAACGTTGCCGCTGGTCACCGTGCCCGCCTGCGACACGGTGCTGGTCACGATGACGGGCATGTAGCTCGGGACGGTGGACGGCGGCGTGCCGTTGCCCGCCGAGGGGTTCCCCGACCACGACGTGCCGCATGCGGGTGCGGCCTGGTTCTCGTACCCCTTGAAGGCCGACTGCGTCGCGTTCTTGAAGCCGTTGGACTTCGTCCACTGCGATCCCCAGAAGGTCACTGCGCCCGTTGCCTGCTGGGCGCCGACCACGAAGCCCCCTCCGCCGGCGGGGTTGGTGTAGCTGAGGGTCGTCGTGGTCGTCGTGGCGGTGCTGCCGCCCTTGCTCAGGAGCTTCACCGTCACGGTGTGGAGGCCCAGGTCCACGTAGTCATGGGTGCCGGCCACAGTGAAGGGGCCACCGGTCGGACCGCTCACCACGCCGGGGGTCACCGGCGTCCCGTCTCCCCAGTTGATGGTGGCGCTGAGGTCGGAGAGCAGGCCGAAGGGGTTGGCGTCGGTGAACGTGGCCACCACGTTGTCGGGCGCCGCCGGCGACGGGCTCGCCCAGATGAGCACCCCTTGGCCGCCGGCGGTGGTGTTGTTGGTCTTGCCCGTCCCGGCCAGCGCGGCGTCGGAGGCGATCGCGGAGGAGTTGAACGCGACCCGGTTGGTGGCCAATGTCCCGGTCGGCACCGTGGTGAGCACCAGTCCGATCGTGTACGGGCCGTACTGCCGATAGGTGTGGGTGCCTGCGATCGTGTAGGTGCCGTTGCTCCCGGCCACGGTGCCGGCCGTCGGAGCCGACCCGTCACCCCAGTTCACGGTGACGGCGTAGTCGGCCGGGACCGCAGTGATGTCGTCATCGGTGAAGGTGGTGACGACGCTGGTGAAGCTTGCGCCCTCGACCGGGCGGATGGTGACGGGCGTCACGTTCGGCGGCGGGTCGGGCACCAGCGAGAACGGCGCCAGCGTCTGGGTGGTGAACCCGCCCAGCGACCAGGTCGCGTCCAGCAGGGTGGTGCGGGTGGTGGCGAGCGGGAAGTCCACCCGGTACACGGGCCCGATGTCGATGGAGGTGCCGGGCCACACCGTGGCCATGCCGAATCCGGTGTCGAACTCGGCCTTCGGGGTCGTCAGCTTGGCCGAGAGCACCTTGAACTCGCCCGAGCCCTGCACGGCCTGTTCGATGCGGTTGGAGATGTCGTGCTGGGCCAGCGACAGCGACGGGGTGACCTGGAAGGAACCGGTCTGATTGGTGGGGACGTCGAGGCGGACCTTGTTCCCGGCCCGCAGCGTCACAGAGGTGCCGGTGCCGCTCGACACCTGCGGGCCTGCGGGGGGGAACACCCGGTAGGAGAGCGCCCGGGGGAACGAGAGGGTGACATCGACCTTCGGCGTGAAGGTGAGGTTCTCGCTCCGGCTCACGTCGGTGTTGAAGATCAGGTTGGCCGTGGTCCACCCCACGTCGACCCCGGTGCCGCCGATGTCGTTCACCGCCAGGTTGAGGGGCGGGAAGAGGGGGAGGCCGGCGGCCCGTCCCATCCAGGTCACCGCGCTGACCGGGATGATCACGAAGCTGTCGTCGCCCGAGGCCGAGAGGGTCCCGTCGGCGTTCGTGGTGGTGGTGACGTCGACGGTGGGCCGGGCCAGGTATCCGCTGTTGCCGGGACAGCGGGTGGGCAGGTGGTAGGCGGTCAGGCCGAAGAGGAGGTTCTCAGGCAGGGCGAAGCAGTAGGTGTCATCAGGGTCGGCGCCCAGCTGGTTGTCGATCTCGGCGTTGGTGACATGGAGAATGTTGCCGGTGGTCTCGTTCACGTCGATCAAGGCCTGATCTACGGTGAAGCACTCGAAGATGCAGGCCCGGACGTCGAGACCGGCGTGGAAGCCGAACGTGCCGTTGATCGCCTCCCCGGTCAGGCTGGGCTGGACGGCGTCGATCCTGCCGCCCGGCCGGGCCGCCACCGACGTGCCGATCTCGATGGTGTCGCCGGCCCCGAACGTCTCGTCGGCGGGGAGGGTGAAGTCGACCTTGACGGGATAGTTGACCCCGATGGTGCCGCCGTTGACGCCCTCCAGAGCCACCGACATGCCGATCCGCCCGCTGCTGGAGACGGTGCCCGTGGCGCCGAAGTCGCCGAGGTTGCCGAAGTCGGTGGTGTAGTCGCACAGATTCCAGAAGTCAGGGAAGCAGGGAGCCTCGTAGCTCCACTTCAGGTCCACCGACTCGATGGCCCCTCCGGTGGCGCTCTCGTTCCACGACTCGTCGAAGAGGGGAATGTTCTGGGTCGCCGGCGGCGCCGATGCCCCCGGTCCCCAGAGGCTCTGACCGCTCGTGGAGAACGTGGCGTCCATCGACACGGTCTTGGTGGTCGGGGGGACCACGGCGGCGGCAGGAGAGGCAGCCAGCCATCCCACCGATCCCGTCACCAGGATGACCGACAGCACGACGGCCGGCCCTGCGCTACGACGGTTTCGGAGCCTCATCGGGTACCTCCAGGATCTGCGGGTTCCGGCCACAGTCCCGTGGCAATCCCAACGCCAGGCGCGAGGACGCACAACTTCCCGACAACTTTCGGCGTCCGCCCCTCCGGCGGCTCCGGTCGACGCCTAGTGGTAGGCGCCGGCGGGGACCAGTTGGTCCTGGCCGGTGTCCTCGTCCTCGATGAGGACGTATCCGCACAGCTCGGCCAGCAGGGCGTGGCCCTCGTCCGGGCCGGTGGCGATGAGGTCGTCGCCGGCCTGGAGGGTCACGCCCGCCCGCGGGCGGTACAGGTAGCGGCCACCGCGCCGGATGGCCAGCAGGTAGAACCCGGTCTCGGTCTCCATGCACAGGCTCTGCAGCGAGGCGCCGTCGGCCGGTGCTCCCGCCGCCACCGGCACCCGGACGACCACTTCGTCGGCGTGCCCGAGGGCGATGGCCAGGATGGGATGGAGCTCCTCGTCCTCCTCCACCAGCCACACCAGCTGCTGGGCGGCATCGCCGATCTCCTCGGCGGCCTGGGCCAGGTGGAGCAGGCCGCGGAGCGCCGATGGGTCGACGTGCTCCTGGGCGCCCCGCAGCACCCACAGCTCGAGCCGTTCCTTCATCTCGTCGAGGCGGTCCTCGAGGTGGCTCACCTCGGCGGCCAGCCCCTGGTCGCGCAGGACCAGCGCCGAATAGGCGAGCCCCACCGCGACCTCGGAGATGTTCTTCATCTCGACCAGCACGTCGATCGCCCGGTCTAGGTCGGACAGCTCCGGCTCCTCCGACAACTTGGGCGGCTCCCAGTCGGGTGCGCCGGCCAGGGTACGCAGCTCGGCGATGCCCGCGGCCGCGCCCTGGAGGAAGAGGACGTCGCCCGGGACCAGGACGAGGTCGCCGTCGACCTCGGTGATCCAGTCGCGGTCACGGCGGACGGCCATCACCCGCATGCCCACCTCCACCGGCAGCTCGAGGGCCGACAGGGGCCGGTGGGCCATCTGCGAGTCCTCGCGGACGCGGACCCGGTGGGAGATCTCCTCGGCGCTGGAGAGGTCGGCGACCAGGGCCCGGGGAATGCCCAGCCGGTGGGTGACGATCCGGCCGATGTCGACCGCGGCATTTCCCAGTCGCTCGATGGCCCCGACCACCTGGAGGACCGAGGCCATGGCGTCGGCGTCGCGGGGCGATCGGGCGGCGAGGACGCACACCGCCCGCATCTCGTGCACCAGGTCGGAGAGGCGGCTCTCGAGCTCGTAGACCTCCTCGGCCATGGCCGTGTCGCTGAAGTACACGGCCGCGTAGCCCAGGTCGATCATGAGCTCGGAGGTGTCCTTCGCCTCCGACAGCATGGTCTTCAGATTTCGGGGTTTGTCGTCCACCTAGGCCACAGAGCCTATCTGTCAGCGCTGCAGGCGGTCGGCGAGGCTGCGGGCGGTCGACTCGTCGAGGTCCGTGACGGACCCCCTGGCCGCCGGCCGGGCTTCGAACCGGGGGGCTGAAACGACCGCGCCATCCACGACGATGGCGGCCTGCCCGCCGACCCCGACGTCGCGGAACAGCTCCTCCATACGGGTCACGCCACGGGGCGTCAGCGTGTAGTTCACCGCCCACCGTCCGGTGGCTCCGTCCTCACGGGCCACCGCCGTGTCGACGTCGTCGGCGTAGACGTACGGCTTCGCGATCTGGTAGCACGCCACCTCTCGTCCCCCGGCTTTCTGGGCCATGGTCATCATCTGGATCGGCGCGCACGGCGGCGCCGACGTGCCCCGCACCGGCACGATGAGGAAGTACGCGTTCGGGTTGCGGACGACACCCGGCGGAGGTCCGATGTCCGGAACGGCCATCGGGTCGAACGGCGGCGGGCCCCGCCAGCTCGTGAGCTCCCGCCATGCCGCGGCGTCGATCGGGCGGAGGCCTTCGGCGATGGCTATCAGCTCCTGCTCGGAGAGACCTCTGGCCTGGAGCGTGACCATCGTGCCGGGCCGCTCGATCCAGGTCAGAAACAGCTCGTCCCGGGCGAGGTACGCCGCAGTGGTGTCCCGGACCGTCCTGGCCCGGCTGCCCGGGAGCCACCACGCCAGGTCGTCGACGGTGGAGTCGGATCCCTCGGCCACCGCCACCGAGAACCGGGCGCCGTCGCCGGTCTCCCAGTTCTGGAAGGTCACGGGAGGGGCGCCGGCGATGGCTCCGCTCTTGAGTGGGCCGAAGCCTGCCGGCAGCACCGGCACCACGACCGCCGCATCCCCCGGCAGCAGACTCTCGACCACGCCGGCCAGCTCGGCCTGGGAGACCCCGAAGGTGATCACGCCGACAGTCCGGCCGTCGGCCTGCGTCCAGCTGACGCTCCTCTGCCCGAAGGGGTTGCCGGCCACAGGGAGATCGCGGCCGAGGGCCCGCAGCGGTGTGGGCTCCGGCTTCGTGCCGCTCATGGCCCGGTCCCCCGGCATGGTGATCACGACGGAGCCCTCCACCGTGAAGCCGTCGGCGGCGCGGCGACCGAACGCCCGATAGGTCGAAGGGGGCAGCGCGTCCCCGGGGCCGCCGTCGGAAGCCCGGTCGAGGTGGAAGCGGGGCTCCACGCCGGTCGGTGCCAGGTACAGCCGCCCGCTGTCGCCGGTGACGTGCAGCGACCGATTGCCTCCCCCGTCGGCAAGGGTGACAACGAGCGCCATGATGGCGATCACCGCCATGGCCGGCGCCAGGACCAGCCACGGGAGTGACAGGCGCCGGCGCCGGCCTTCACCGCCGTCGATCGCCGTCCGTACCCGCTGCCAGCCCTCCGGTGAGGTGGTCGTGCTCTCCGCCTGCTGCGCCAGCGCCCGCTGCAGCCGCTCCTCCACTGAGCCGCTCATCGCTCGATCATCCCTTCCAGCTGACGGAGTCCCCGGTGGACGAGGGACTTCACCGTTCCGGGCCGGCAGCCGAGCGCACGCGCCACCTCGGCCTCCGACATGTCGGCATAGAACCGGAGCACCAGCGCAGTGCGCTGGCGCAGCCCCAGGCGGGCGAGAGCGTCGAGCAGCTCCCGGGCCTCGGGGTCGACGCCCTCCGCGACCGGCCGGGGTGCGCGCTCGCGCTCCATCCGCCGCCGCCGGTGCCAGCTGTTGCATCCGTTGACGACGATGGTGCGCAGGTAGGCACCCGGGCGGTCGGACCGGTCCCAGTTCCGGTACATCCGCACGAAGGCCTCCTGTACGACGTCCTCGGCTGCCTCGTTCGACCCGGTGATGAGGTGGGCCAGGCGGACCATGGGCACGTACTCGCGCCGGTACAGCGCAGCCACACCCTCCGCCCGATCGGGTGCGCCGTCGAGCGGCTGGGGCTCCTCGACCACCGCTTCCGCCTCCATGACCCAACGAGCCCCCGGAACCCCAGATGGTTCCATACGATCATCGCCCTCGGTGCCGGGCCGGGCTACGACGGCCGTCCGGGCCGGCTCGATCCGTTCCGACGGAGAAGGCTCCCCGGGCCGATTGGCCGGTCAGGCGATGCCCACCGACACGATGACGACGATCAGGGCGATGGCGCCGATGAAGTCCACCGACGACGTCACGAGGGGGATGCCGTAGGTGTCGGGATCGGCGCCGAAGCGGACGGCGGCGATGGTGCCGTAGTAGGCGATGGCGATCACGAAGGTCACTGCGAACGCCCCGCCCAGGAGCGACACGACGGCCATCTGCAGCAGGCCGGGACTGGCCTGGCCCAGCAGCCGTCCCACGAAGTGCGCGCCGATCGCATTGAAGAGGTAGATCGGCGCGCCGAGCAACAGGATCAGGTAGCCGTCGGTCCTGGCGTCGCGGTTGGGAAACGGTCCGGGCACCATGAGGCCGAGGTGCAGCTTGGTCGACAGCCGGCTGGACAGGATGCCGCCCAGCGCGCCGGCGCTGCTGATGAAGGCCGGGAACAGGATGAGCAGGGCCGGGTAGGTGGAGAAGGTGCCGAGGCGCTTCTCGATGGCGATGCCGGCCATCGTGCTGAGGCAGGCCGCGGCGAAGAGGATGGGCACCGACTCCCGAACGACCCGGCGCAGGACCTCCTGCTTCGACCGCCACGCCGAGCTGAAGACGAAGAGGACGGCGACCACCAGCAGCACGCTCGACGTGCGGGCCAGCAGCTCGATGTCGAGCAGGAGGCTGGCCAGCCACAGGGCGGGAAGGGTCAGCACGTCGCCGAGGGTGGAGACCAGCGGGGCGGTGAGGTTGTCGAGGTCCCATCCGTACCGCACCGACCCGGCGGCCAGCGCGATGGTGGCCACCAGCACCACCAGCGACGCGATGGCCCCGCCGACGATCGAGATGAGCGCCAGGTCGAGGATCGAAATGGTGTTCATGACGCCGAGGGCCACGGCCACCGTCTTGGCCACCACCGCCAGCAGCAGCGACAGCATGAGCGTGAGGACGAGCGAGGCGGCCACGTTCTGCCCCATGAGGGTCTGGCGGCGCACCGAAAAGCGGAAGTTGCCCAGGTGGATGGCCGTGCTCAGGCGGTTGCCCA
>CADCTB010000108.1 GCA_902805665.1 uncultured Acidimicrobiales bacterium | reverse complement strand
CCGTCGTGGGGGCGGGCATCGGCGCGCCGGTTGCGCCGCCGTCATCTCCGGTGCCGATGCGGGCGATGGCCGGGCGCTCGGCGTCGGCCCACGTCGCGGCCGCGGCCAGGTAGCGGTACGTCCACTCCTCGGCCAGCTTGCGGTTGTCACAGAACACGATGGCGATGGTCGGCCACCGGATCTGGAGCTCGGCCAGCCCGTCGGCTACCTGCGCAGGCCGCACCCGGGTCAGGGCGAAGATCTGTGAGTACCGATCCTCGACGACCACCGCGGCCCGCGGCAGCGCGGCCAGTTCGGCCAGCGCAAAGCGCAGCCGGCCGTCGATGAGGCTGGAAACGAGGTCGGCCAGCGACTTGCGCTCGACCGAAGCCACGAGCTTGCCGCCCGAACCGACGGCGTAGTCGCCGCACGGCAGGCCGCGGCGCAGAGTGCGGACGTGCTGGCCGGCGAATTGGTAGGCGTACCGCTCGTGGGCGTCGACCAGGATCTCCAGCTCGGCGATGCCGGCGGCCCTGGCGGTGGGGATCCGCACGTCGGGCCTTGCCTGTTTGCGGGTGCGGGGCGACTGCCAGAACACCATCTCCCGGCCCCGGGCCACGGTGAACACGATCTGGGAGCGCTGCTCACGCCCGCGGTCGGCGACCACGTCGATCGCCGCTCCACGCCGGTTGCACGCCCGCAGCGCCACCCGCTCCACGATCTCCGGCTCATCCGGCCACTCCTCGTCGGCCACCGGATGGCAGTACAGCGCACTGGTCCGCGGCCACGTGCCCTTCGTGCGGAACACCAGGCCGTCCCCGAGCGGGAGCCGCAGCAGGTAGGGCAGCGTGCTCTCGGTATCGGGGTTGCGGGCGATCAGCAGCTCCACCGTCCCAATTCTGCCCCCTCGCTCTCAGCGTTTGGTTGATTCGGGCCGCTCTGACGGCCTGAATCGACCAGACGCCTGGCTAGCTCGGCGCCTTGGCGATCTCGCTGAGGAACTCGTCGTTGCTCTTGGTGTGCTTGATCTTGTCCATGAGCAGCTCGAGACCGGCGCCCGGCTCGAGGGCATTCAGCACCCGGCGCAGCTTCCAGACCTGGTGGAGCTGGTTGGGCGGGAACAGGAGCTCCTCGTGGCGGGTGGAGCTGGCGTTGACCTCGAGGGCCGGGTAGATGCGACGCTCCGCCAGGCGGCGGTCGAGGCGCAGCTCCATGTTGCCGGTGCCCTTGAACTCCTCGAAGATGACCTCGTCCATCTTGGACCCGGTCTCGATGAGCGCGGTGGCCAGGATGGTGAGGGAGCCGCCCTCCTCCAGGTTCCGGGCCGAGCCGAAGAACTTCTTGGGCGGGTACAGGGCTTCCGTGGCCAGGCCGCCCGACATGATCCGCCCCGTCGTGGGAGCGGCCAGGTTGTAGGCCCGGGCCAGGCGGGTGATGCCGTCGAGCACGATCACCACGTCCTTGCCCATCTCGACCAGGCGCTTGGCCCGCTCGCTGGCCAGCTCGGCCACCTGGGTGTGCTCGTCCGACGGACGGTCGAAGGTGGAGGCGATCACCTCGCCCTTCACCGACCGGCGCATGTCGGTGACCTCTTCGGGCCGCTCGTCGACCAGAAGCACCATCAGGTGAACTTCCGGGTTGTTGGCCTCGATGGAGTGGGCGATCTGCTTGAGGACGGTGGTCTTGCCCGCCTTGGGGGGCGACACGATGAGCCCGCGCTGGCCCTTGCCGATGGGCGACACCAGGTCGACGATGCGGGCCACCATGTTGCTGGGCTCGCCGGGGACCTCGAGGCGCAGCTTCTCGTCGGGGAACAGCGGTGTGAGGTCCTCGAACCGGGGTCGCTGGCGGGCCTCGTCGGCCGTCATGCCGCTCACCGTGTCGATGCGCAGCAGGGCCGGGTACTTCTCACTGCTGCCGGCCGGGCGGCTGGCGCCCTTGATGGTGTCGCCCTTGCGGAGGCCGAAGCGCCGGACCTGGCTGAGGGAGACGTAGACGTCGTGCTGGCTGGCCAGGTAGCCGTTCGTGCGCAGGAAGCCGAAGCCCTCCTCGCGCAGGTCGAGGAGGCCCTCCACCGGGATCGGCTCGCCCTGGTACTGCGCGTCGGGCTGCCCGCCGCGCTCAGGGGCGATGTCGCGCTCGCCGCGCTCGCGGCCGCGGCGGCGCCGGCCGCGGCGGTTGGCCGGGTCGTTGGCGTCGAACGGCTGCTGGCCGCCGCCCGGACGGTGATCGGGCCGGGGCCCACCCTCTCGGGGCCGGTCGTCGGTGCGGGGACCGGCGTCGTTGACCTGGGTGTCGGCGGCGTTGTTGGCGTTGTGGTTGTTCTGGTGGTCAGGGCCGTCGGAGGAGGCCTGCGACTCTGTGTCCGTCTGCACGTCGACAGTTGCGCTGCCGTTGAAGGTCGGCGGGCCGGCCACGGCGGCGGGCGCCTCGGTGATGGCCTCGACGACTGCGGCAGGCGCCTCCTGGTCGGCCGGGGGCGCCGGCTCCGATGCCGGCGGCGTGGCGGTCCCAGCTGTGCCCGTCGCGTCGAGCGACAGGGCGGGCTGCTCGGCGCCGTTGCCGGCACGGGCCGCCGCAGCTGCTGCCGCGGCGGCTGCCTTGCTCACACGCGGGCGGCGGGGCTTCTCCTCCGGCGCAGTCTCGATGCCCGCCTCCCGGAGGATGTGGTCGATGAGCGTGGACTTCGATGCCCGGGCCGACGGCTTGACCCCCATCGCCTCGGCGATGGTGGCCAGCTCGTCACGCTCCTTGCGTTCGAGCACGGACCGCTCGAGCGGCGGCTGAGGAACCATGGTCACCGTTGCGGCTCGGTGTCTATCGTTCGCTCACCTTGCGGCTCGCTCATGCTTCGCCTCCATGGGCTGGGATGGGGTGCGTGCGGGCCCGGGGGGAAGGGGGCCGGCATCTGGGTCGGAAGGGTGTGCCGTCACCGGTGGGCCAGGCCAGCATCCGACTACGTGGCTAACCGCCGCAAGCGTCGCTACTGAGCCTGCTGAGCCTGGAAGCGCCGGGGATTCAGCACCATCACCATACAGCCAATACGCACGGAGTGCCGCTTCGGTGGCATTTTCAGCCCGTCAGCGACCGTCCTCCCCGGGCACCGCCTCGAAGGCCTGACCGACCACCAGGTCGATGATGAGGGACAGGGTGGCGTCGAGGTTGTACGAGGGGACGATGGGCACGCCGTGCTGCATGGCGAGCGACCTCACGTACTTCTGCATCTTGCGGATGTTGTCGAAGAGCTCGATGTAGCGCTCCGCCGGCCGGTTGCGGGCCTCCCGGGCCCGCTGCAGGAAGTGGCTGCGGTGCACGTCGGCGTCGTCGACGATGACCACCAGAGGGACGACGACGGCCTTGCCCTTGAACCGGTCGTAGTCGAGGAAGCCGGGAACGAGGTGCGCCCCTTCCAGGATGAGGTCGGTGCCCTCGTCGATGGCCCGCTGGATCAGGGCGTCGATGCCGACGCTGACCGCCGACGTCTGCTCCCGGAACCCGATGACCACAGGGTCGGCGTTCCGGGGCAGCGGGTTGCGGACCAGGCGGGCGGCGTCGAAGGAGGAGGTGTGCAGCGTGGGGAAGAGCTCGGCGGTGAACATCGACCGCATGACCTCGCGCACAGCGTCGGTGGGGATCACCCTCGTGATCCCGAGCCGGCTGGCCAGCATGGTGGCGATGGTGGACTTGCCCACCCCGGTGGCCCCGCCCAGGAGGATGACCAGGGGGATGTCGAGGCGCTGGACCATCTGCCACTTGGCGAACGACTCGGCGTAGCGGTCACCGACCTCGCGGTGCAGCACCTCGAGGGCCAGGGCGTTCAGCTGCTCGCGCGTGACGGCCGACGCCCCCGACTCCTCGAGCCGCTCCTCGATCACCTCGGCCACGTGGAACGCCCGGGCGGGAGCCAGGCCCGTGGCCATGATGGTCGAGGCCATCAGGCCCTTGGAATAGGGAAGCTCGTACTCGTTGTCGCTGACGACGACGTGACGGTTGGTGACTGATCTCATTGCCGGACCCTCGATGACTCTGCGAATCGCTTCTCGGCCCGGGTGGCCGTCTTCAGGACCAGTCCCTCGAATGTGTCTCCCCCGCCCGTGGTGACGACTCTGTTGTCACAGAAAACCACATCCATGCCTCGTTCGAGCGCCACCCTCGCCGCCATGTCGACTCCCGCCGCCTTCAGCTCCACGAGCATGATGTCCGCTCCGTGCATCCGGCCGAGGTCGTCCGCCAGTTGCGGGCGCCGGGCCAGGTTATGGGACGTTCCTAGCACCTTGGCCCCGTGCCTGTCCTCGAGGTGGGCGGTCAGGACGACGCCGGCGCCCGACGGGGCGGTCGTGACATAGAACACCCGCCGGCCGGAGATGGGCTCGAGGGGGAACGGGCGGAGCACCGTCTCGACCATGTCGACGGCGGGCGCCACGGTGCGGATGGCGTCGGCAACCGCTCCCCCGCCCTGTTCGGCCATGGTGACCACGACCAGGTCGGCCAGCAGCAGGCGGTAGGCGCCCAGGTAGCCGGCCACCAGCTCGGGGTCGGCCGTGGCCGGCACCACGCAGACGGTGGCGTCGGCGTGCACCGGGGGAACGGCCGCGCCGCTGCCCTCGAGCACGAGGAGCGACTCGGGCCGGTCGTTGGCCAGCTCGACACCGGCCGCGAAAGTGCTGTCGACCGGCGCGCCGGCCAGGCCACCTCCGCACCGGCGGGTGCCGATGGTGACCACTCCGGCCATGAGCGCGTCCTCGAGGTGGTCGCTGGCGGCGTGGCGGCCGGATGCGGCGAGAGCCACCAGGCCGGCGGCCGACAGGTCGAAGCGGTGCGGGTCGATCAGCTCCGGCTCGGGTGGTCCGCCCCGGCCCATGGCGACGACCACCGGTGGACGGCCGTCCAGCGCGAGAGCCCGGGCCAGCTGGGCGGACACCGCGGTCTTCCCCGTGCGCTTCCCCGTGCCGATCACCGCCACGGTGGGCTTGGTGGCCACCCTCGGGCGGGGCGGCGGGTCGAGCCGGAAGTCCGCGCCCTGGTAGGCCACGCCGGCCAGGAGCGCCTGCGTGGCCAGCCGCAGCCGGCTGCGGGCGTCGACCACCGGCTCGTCGGAAAGGTCGAAGACCAGCTCCGGTCCGACGCGGGCCAGGCCGGTGGCCAGGGCGTCCCGGGCGGTCGGGCCTTCGATGACCGGCACGCCGAGCTCCATCTTCCCCGCCAGCTTCTCGCCTCCGCCGAGCAGGACGGCGGCGACGACGTCGGCGCCGGGGACCAGGTCGGGGAGCCGTTCGACGGCCGCCCGTACCACCGGGGGGTAGTGCTCGCCGTCGACCAGGACGAGGACCCGGATCAGGGCCCCTGGGTGATCAGGTGGTTCATGAGGGTGTGGCCGGCGACCGGCTCGCAGTGCGCCGTTCCCGACTCGGTGTAGACGCCGCCGGCCCCGTCGACCTCGGAGTCCACGAGCATGTACGGCACCGACTCCGATGTGTGGGTGCGCAGGGCGAGCGGCGTGGCGTGGTCGGGCAGGAGGAGCAGCCGCCAGGGGCGGAAATCGTCCATGTCGAGGGCGTCGACCAGTGGGGCCAGGATGCGCCGGTCCCAGTTCTCCAGGGCCTTGACCTTCTCCTCGACGTTGCCGGCGTGGCCGGCCTCGTCACTGGCCTCCACGTGGATGAGGAACAGGTCGTCGCCGTCGGCCAGGCTCTGGAGGCAGGCGTCGCGCTTGGCCTCGTAGTCGGTGTCGTACCAGCCGGTGATGCCCTCGACCTGGGCGATGCGAATGCCGGTGAGGGCGCCCAGTCCGCGCACGAGGTCGACCGCGCTGACCATGCCGGCCTGCAGGCCGTAGGTGTCGGCGAAGGACGGCAGGCGGGGCTGCGCGCCCTGGCCCCAGAGCCAGATCTGGTTGGCGTCGAGTGCGGAGCGGCCGACCACCTCCCGTGACGCGTCCATCAGCTCCTGCAGCTTCGCTGCCGACGGGCCGGTGGGCCAGATCGCGGGTTTGCCGGTGAGGTCGTGGGGCGGCGTGCAGTCGGCGTCGGCCCACTGTGCGGGCGTGACCAGGATGTGGCGGTACTGGACTCCTGGGTGGAACTCCACGCCGTTCCCACCCAGCTCCTTCTGCAGCTCGTTGACCACCTCGGCCGCCGCCTCGGTGGTCGGGTGGCCGCCCGCGAAGTCCACCATGGTGCCGTCGGGGCCCACGGTGACCAGGTTGCAGCGGTAGGCCACCTGGTCGTCGTCGAGGCGCAGGCCCATGGCCGCGGCCTCGATCGGGGCCCGGCCGGTGTGGTAGCGGGCCGGGTCGTAGCCCAGGATCGACATGTTGCCCACGTCGCTCCCGGGTGGGAACCCCTCGGGGATGGTGGCGGCCCGGCCCACCTCGGCCCTTCGCGCCAGCGCAGCGAACGTCGGCAGGTGGGCGGCCTCGAGCGGCGTGCGCCCTCCCAGCTCCTCGAGCGGCTCGTCGGCAGCCCCGTCCGGCACGCAGACGACGTACTTCATGCGGCCGATAGTACGGCTAGGTGAGACATGCACCACGGCGTGTGCACTTTTCGTCGTGCTATCGGGGTTCTCCGCCCGAATCACGACGGAAAGTGCACGCGGAGGCCTTACAGGCCCAGTTCGGCCCGGACTGAAGAGATGTCGGCGTCGACCGGGGAGGGGACGGCGATCTCGGCGATGGCCCGGTCGGGGTCCTTGAGGCCGTGGCCGGTGAGGGTGCAAACCACGGTCCGGGTGCCCTCGGGGACGCCGACCTTGAGCATCCCGGCCACGCTCGCGGCCGAGGCAGGCTCGCAGAAGACGGCCTCCGTGCCGGCCAGGAGGCGGTAGGCGGCGA
This sequence comes from uncultured Acidimicrobiales bacterium, assembly GCA_902805665.1. GTDB lineage: Bacteria > Actinomycetota > Acidimicrobiia > Acidimicrobiales > AC-14 > CADCTB01. The sequence goes on along the minus strand of CADCTB010000108.1, from coordinate 17,109 downwards.
GGATCTCGGCGTCGGAGACGGCGTTGATCCCGCCGCCGGACTCCGTCGCCGCGGACACGGCTCCCCGCCACGACGCTGGGTTGCCGATGCGGATGGCGGTGGCGATGGTGTCGGGTTCCTCGACCGGGTGGCCGAGCACGATGGGCGCCGCCCCCTCGGCCTGGAAGCCGAGCATCGCCGGGAGCTTGGTGGACTTGCCGGCGTCCTGGTAACGCCGGTAGCCCATCCAGTACGCGGTGATGTTGCCGGCGTTGCCGACCGGGATGCAATGGACGTCGGGCGCGTCGCCCAGCACGTCGACCACCTCGAACGCCCCGGTCTGCTGACCCTGGATCCGGTACGGGTTGACCGAGTTGACGATGGTCACCGGCTCACGGTCGCCCAGCTCCCGGACCAGGTTGAGGGCGTGGTCGAAGTTGCCCCGGATCTGGAGCACGCGAGCGCCGTGGACCAGCGCCTGAGCCAGCTTCCCCAGGGCGATGTAGCCCTCCGGGATGAGCACCACGCATGTGAGCCCGGCCCGGGTGGCATAGGCCGCGGCCGAGGCCGAGGTGTTGCCGGTGGACGCGCACACCACCGCCTTGGCCCCCTCCTCCACCGCCTTGGAGATGGCCAGCGTCATGCCCCGGTCCTTGAACGACCCCGTGGGGTTGGCCCCCTCGACCTTGAGCCACACCTCGGCGCCCACCCGCTCCGACAGCCGGGGGGCGTGGACGAGGGGCGTGGCCCCCTCGTGCAGGGTGACGACCGGCGAGTCGGCGTCGACCGGCAGGAACTCGCGGTACTCCTCGATGATCCCCTTCCAACCCGGGCCGCTCACTGTGTCTCCTGGTCGCTGCGCTCGCCGGCCCTCGTGTCCGTTTCGGCTGCGGCCTCCGCTGCGCTCCGGCAGGGCCGACACGGCCGGCCGGCGTGCTCCCTCACTGTTCGCCGCCGATCACCCGCAGCAGCGTGCCCACCCGGTCGACGGCATCGAGCTCCCGCAGCTCGCCCACCGTGGCCTGCATGTCGCGCTCGAGGGCGGTGTGGGTGACGAGGACCAGGCGGGCCTCCTTGCCCATGCCGACCTGGAGGACCTGCACGATCGACACCAGGTTGCGGGCGAACGCCGCCGCCACCTGCTCGAGGACGCCCGGCAGGTCGGCCACGTCGAGGGAGAGGTAGTACTGGGAACGGACCTCGTCCATGGGGCGGATGCGGGCGGTGGCCAGCCCCGGCACGCCGGCCGAGGTGCCTTGGCGGAGGTTGGCCGCGGCGTCGATGACGTCGCCCAGGGCGGCGCTGGCCGTGGGGCGCCCGCCGGCGCCGCGGCCGTAGAACATCAGCTCCCCTGCGGCCGCTCCTTCGACGAAGACGGCGTTGAACGACTCCCTCACCGATGCCAGCGGGTGCGACACCGGGACCATGGTGGGGTGGACCCGCACCGCCACCTCGCCGCCGACCGCGTCGATGACGGCCAGGAGCTTGACGACGTAGCCCAGGCGGCCGGCCATGCGGATGTCGTCGGCGGAGACGCTGGTGATTCCCTCTCGGTAGACGTCGCCCGCCACCACCCGTACGCCGAAGGCCAGGCTGGCGATGATCGACGCCTTGGCCGCGGCGTCGTGGCCCTCCACGTCGGCCGTGGGGTCGCGCTCGGCGTAGCCCAGGGCCTGGGCCTCGCCCAGCGCCTCGGCGAAGGACTGCCCGGACTCGGTCATGCGGGTGAGGATGAAGTTGGTGGTCCCGTTGACGATGCCCAGCACCCGGATGATCCGGTCGCCCGCCAGCGACTCCCGCAGCGGCCGGATGAGCGGGATGGCGCCGGCGACCGCGGCCTCGAACAACAGGTCCACGCCGGCCTTGGCCGCGGCGTCGAACAGCTCCGCCCCGCAGGCCGCCATCAGCTCCTTGTTGGCGGTGACGACGGGCTTTCCGGCCTCCAGGGCGGCGAGCACCAGCTCCTTGGCCGGGCTCAGCCCGCCGATGACCTCCACGACCAGGTCGACCTCCGGGTCGACCACCACGGCCGCCGCCTCGTCGGTGAAGGAGTCGAACCCGGTCCGGGGCCGGTCGAGGTCGCGGACGGCCACCCGGGTGACCTCGAGGCGCAGGCCGGTGCGGGCGGCGATGGTGTCACCGTTCTCGGCCACCAGCGCGACCACGGCCGCGCCGACGTTGCCGTAGCCCAGCACGCCGATCCGCACGGTCGAGTTCCCGTCCATCCGCCCACCGTACAGCGGACGGTTTGATCGATCCGCGGCGGTATACCGGCCCCGATTGATCAAACCGTCAGGTGTCGAGGCGCAGCAGGTCGTCGAGGGTCTCGCGGCGGACGACGACGCGCGCCTGGCCGTTGGCGACGAAGACCACGGGCGGGCGGGGGACCTTGTTGTAGTTCGACGCCATGGAGTGGCCGTAGGCGCCGGTGACCGGGGTGCAGAGGATGTCGCCCACGGCCAGGTCGACTGGCACCCGGGCGTCACGCACCACCACGTCGCCCGACTCGCAGTGCTTGCCGACCACGGTGACGGTCCGGGGCCGCTCGGCGAGAGTCGCACGGGGCAGGAAGGTCTCGTAGCCGCTGCCGTAGAGGACCGGGCGGGGGTTGTCGCTCATGCCCCCGTCGACGGAGACATAGGTGCGCACGTCGGGGATGTCCTTGATGGTGCCCACCCGGTAGAGCGTGAGGCCGGCGGCGGCGGCGATAGCGCGGCCCGGCTCGACGGTGACCTGGGCGGTGATCCCCGCGGCCTTGCACGCGGTGTGCAGCACGTCGGCCCACTCGGTGATGGAAGGCGCCGACTCCCCTTCCACGTACGGAACCCCCAGCCCACCGCCCAGGCAGAGCTCCTCGAGGTCGAGGGGGGCCACGAAGCCGGCAAGGATGTCGATGGCCTTTTCGAAGGACCGCAACTGGAAGATCTGGCTGCCGATGTGGGCGTGCACGCCGACCAGGTCGAAGGCGGGATGGAGCTGGGCGTGCTCCACGGCGCGAGCGGCGTCGCCTGACGCCAGCCCGAGGCCGAACTTGGAGTCGACCTGGCCGGTCATCACGTACTCGTGGGTGTGGGCCTCCACGCCCGGCGTGACCCTGACCATGACCCGGGTCGGCCGCCCGTACTCCTGGTGGAGCCGCTCGAGCCGGGCCAGCTCGTCGAAGGAGTCGACGACCACCCGCACGCCCAGCTCGTGGGCCCGCTGCAGCTCGTCGAGGGACTTGTTGTTGCCGTGGAGGACGATGCGCTCGGGCGGCACACCTGCGGCCCGGGCGACGTGCAGCTCGCCTCCCGTGGCCACGTCGACCCGCATGCCCTCCTCGTGGACGAGCCGGGCCATGGCGGTGCACAGGAACGCCTTGGACCCGTACGCCACCCCGTCGCCGAAGGCGTCCACCGCCTCCCGGCACCGGGCCCGCAGATGGGCCTCGTCGTAGACGAACAGCGGCGTGCCGTACTCGTCGGCCAGGTCGAGCAGGTCCACCCCGCCCACCGAGAGCCGCCCTTCCCGGCCCACCGCCGCCGTGTCCGGCAGCAGCTCCCGGGGCAACGCATGCTTCACATCGATACAGCCTTCACATCGAGTCGGGCGCGCTGACCCCGAGCAGGCCGAGCCCGATGGCGAGACCGATCCGGGTGGACTCGACCAGCCACAGCCGGGCCTGGGTCTGCTCGTGGCTCACGCCCTCCCCCATGACGTAGCAGTCGTGGTAGAAGCCGTGGAAGCGCCCGGCCAGCTCCCGGACCCACGTGGCCACCTTGTGCGGCGCCCGAGTGCGGCAGGCGTCGGCCACCACCTCGGGCAGCTCGCCCAGGCTGCGCAGCAGGTCGAGCTCCCGGGGATGGGTCAGCTCGGAGAGGTCGACCATCTCCAGCGGGTACCGAGGCACGTTCCGCTCGCCCGCCACCCGGCCGATGGACGCGATCCGGGCGTGGGCGTACTGGACGTAGAAGACCGGGTTGTCCATGGACTTGGACACGACCGCGTCGAGGTCGAAGGTCTGGCGGGTGTCGATGGACTGGAGCAGGAAGGTGAGCCGGGCGACGTCGGGCCCCACTTCCTCGACCACCTCGGCCAGCTCCACGAACGTCCCGCTGCGCTTGCCCATCCGGACCACCTCGCCGCCGCGCTCCACGGTGACGAGCTGCCCGAGGACGATCTCGAGCTCGTCGGGGTCGTGGCCCAGTGCCCGCACGCCGGCCTTGAGCCGGGCGACATGGCCGTGGTGGTCGGCGCCCCAGATGTCGATCAGCCGGGTGAAGCCCCGGGTGAACTTGTCGCGGTGGTAGGCGAGGTCGCCCAGCAGGTAGGTGGGCTCGCCGCCGGTCTTGAGAATCACCTCGTCCTTGGCCAGGCCGAGGTCGGTGGTCCGCAGCCAGGTGGCGCCGTCGCTCTCGTAGACCAGACCTGAAGCACGCAGGTCCGTCAGCGCGGCATCGATGGCGCCCGACTCCACCATCGACTTCTCGCTGAACCAGGTGTCGAACGTCACGTTCAGAGCGCCGAGAGCGCCCTGGATGTCGGCCACGGCGCGCTGCGGCGCCCACGCCCCAGGGTCGGCGTCGTCAGCCATCTCCGCGGCCCAGTCCGAGATGTACTGGCCCTTGTAGCCGTCCTCGGGCGTGGGCCGGCCGGCCTTGGCCGCGGCCACCGACGCGGCGAGGAGGCCCATCTGCACGCCCCGGTCGTTGACGTAGTACTCCCGGTGGACGCCGTAGCCGCACCGCTCGAGGATGCGGCAGAGGGCGTCGCCGTAGACCGCCCACCGGCCGGCGCCCACGTGGAGCGGGCCGGTGGGGTTGGCGCTGACGAACTCGACATTGACCCGTTCGCCGTGTCCGAGGTCGTAGCGGGCGTAGCCCTCTTCCCCCTGCTCGATCACCTCGGTGAGGACGTCGTGCAGCCAGCGGTCGTGCAGCCGGAAGTTGACGAACCCGGGCCCGGCCACCGTGATCTCGGCCACGTACGCCGGAGGGTCGGCGCCGAGCCGCGCAGCCAGCTCGTCGGCCAGGTCGCGGGGCTTGCGCCCGCTGGCCTTGGCCGCGGCCAGGGCCACGCTCGACGACCAGTCGCCCAGCTCGGGCCGGTTGGAGCGCTCGACGGGGATGCGGTCGGGCACCGGGTCGACCCCGAGGGCGACGAGCGCGCCGCGCAGGGAGGAGGTGAGGATGTCCTGGATCATCGGCATGGTGGCGGTTAGCGACGGGGTCGAGTCATGACGGCGTTCAGCCGGTCGATGAGCTCCAGGGGGTCGAACGGCTTGGTGATGTAGTCGTCGGCACCCATGTCGAGGCCCTGCTGGACCTCGGTCTTCTGGGCCTTGGCCGAGAGCAGGATGACCGGCAGATCCTGGGTCGACTGGCCGCCCTTGAGGTCGGCGAGGAGCTGCAGCCCGTCGCGGCGGGGCATCATGATGTCGGAGATCACCACGTCGGGGTGGTCGTTCTGGGCCCGCAGCAGGCCCTCCTCGCCGTCCTTGGCGCAGATGACGTCGAAGCCCTCGATCTCGAAATTGACGCGCAGGAGCTCGAGGATGACGGGGTCGTCGTCGATCACCAGCACGGTCAGCTTGCCCACGCCCCGATCGTACCGGCACCTGCCCCCCTCCCTGCGGGGAGATACCATCGACCCGGAGCAGGCCCTCGTAGCTCAGGGGATAGAGCACCGCCCTCCGGAGGCGGGTGCGTAGGTTCGAATCCTACCGAGGGCGCCCACGGAGTGGTACACCGTCGGCGTGGCGGTGATCGAGCTCACCGGGCTGCGCAAGGAGTACCAACGGTTCCGGCGGCCGCCGATCGTCGCCCTCGACGGGCTCGACCTGTCGGTTCCCGACGGAGGCGTCTTCGGCTTCCTGGGCCCCAACGGCTCCGGGAAGACCACCACCATCCGCTGCCTGCTGGCCCTCGCCCGTCCCACCGCAGGCGACTGCAGGGTGCTCGGCGTCGATTCCCAGACCGCCCTTCCGGAGGTCATCGGGCGGATCGGATCCATGGTGGAGACGCCCGGCCTGTTCCCGGCCATGACCGGCCGCCGCAACCTGGCCCTGCTCGGCCGCATCCAGGGGATCGGGCCGGCCGCGGTGGCGGCGGTGCTCGAGCGGGTCGGGCTGGCCGAGCGGGCCGACGACCCGGTGCGGAACTACTCCCTCGGCATGCGCCAGCGCCTCGGGATCGCCATCGCCCTGCTCAAAGACCCCCAACTGCTCGTCCTGGACGAGCCGGCCAACGGGCTCGACCCCGCCGGCATCAAGGAGGTCCGGGAGCTGCTGCGCGGCCTCGGGGCCGAGGGCCGGACCGTGTTCGTGTCCAGCCACCTGCTCAGCGAGGTCCAGCAGACGTGTGACCGGGTGGCCGTCCTGGCCCGGGGCAAGTGCGTGGCCGCCGGGCCGGTCGACGATGTGCTTGCCGCAGGAGGGTCACACGGCCTCGTCGTCCGGCTGGGTGACCTCCAAGCGGGACGGGCCGCCCTGGCCGAGGCCGGGATCGAGTCGTTGCTCGAAGCCGACCACCTTCGGGTCGCCCTGCCGCCTGCCGAGGCCGAGCGCGTCACCCGAGCCCTGGTCCACAAGGGGCTGTATCTCACCGAGCTACGGCCGGAGGAGGTCAGCCTCGAGGCGGTGTTCCTGGAGCTGACCGGTGAACACCACGGGGAAGCGCAGTGAGAGCCCTGGCCGCCGGCGAGCTGCGCCGGGTGCTGGCCCGGCGCATGCTCAGGGTGCTGACGCTCCTGGCGGTGGCCGGCATCACCGTGGCCGGAGTGCTCACGTTCCTCAACACCGAGAAGGTGACGTCCGAGCAGCTGGTCGCCCGCACCCAGGCCGCGGCAGCCCGGACGGCTGCGTGCGAGGCGGGGACCGACCCTCCGGAGGTCGACGGCCGCGGGATCGATCCCCAGCGGCTTCCGCCGCCGGGCAGTGCAGAGCGGAGGGAGTTCTGCCGGTTCGCAGCCGGTGGGGTGGACGATCCCCGCTTCAAGCTGACGACGTTGAAGGGCATCCTCCAGGGCACGACCGCCCCGCTGGTGGTCGTCGCCTGGCTCATCGGCGCCTCCGTCATCGGCTCGGACTGGCAGTCTCGGACCATCACCACGGTCCTCACCTGGGAGCCCCGTCGGGCCCGGGTCCTGCTGACCAAGGCCTTCGCCTGCGTGGTGGTGGCCTCGGCCTTCGCCTTGCTCGCCCAGGCCATGCTCAGCCTGGCCCTGCTGCCCTCCGCCTACCTCCACGGCACCACCGCGGGCGCGAACGGGGACTGGCTCTTGTCAGTGCTGGGCGTGCTCCTCCGCGGCACCGGCCTGGTGGCCATCGCCGCGGCGGTGGGCTTCTCGGTGGCCTCCATCGGCCGCAACACGGCCGCCGCCCTGGGCATCGGCTTCGCCTACTTCCTCGTCATCGAGAACGTGGTCGGCAGCTTCCTCGAGGACTTCCGCCGCTGGCTCGTCCTGGGGAACGCCATCGTCCTGGTCTCGGGGCAGGACTCCGGAGGCGAGGTGATCGGCCGCTCCGTGCCGGTCGCGGCTCTGTACCTCACCGCGGTGGGCATCGGCCTTCTGGCCGTGGCCACGATGGTGTTCCGACGTAGGGACGTGGCATGACCTATGTCCTCATCCCCGGGGCCGGGAGCAGCCCGTGGATCTGGCACCTCGTCGTGACCGAGCTGGAGCGCCGCGCCCACGACGTGGTGGTCGTCGACCTGCCGTCCGACGACGACTCCGCCGGGCTGGCCGAGTACGTCGACGTCGCCGTGGCCGCCATCGGTGACCGCTCGGACCTGGTGGTCGTCGCCCACTCCCTCGGCGGGTTCACCGCTCCTCTGCTCTGCGACCGCCTGCCGGTGGAGCTTCTGATCCTGGTGGCCGCCATGGTGCCGTCACCCGGTGAGCCCCCAGGCGAGTGGTGGGCCAACACCGGGTGGGCGGAGGCCCGGCAGGCCGAGGTGGAGCGCCACGGTGGCGACGACACCATGGAGGCCACGTTCGTCCACGACCTGCCGCCTGAGCTCGTCGCCGAACTGAACGAGCATGCCCGGGGACAGTCGGGCACCCCCTTCGAGAAGCCATGGCCGCGGGATGGGTGGCCCGACGTCCCGACCCGTGCCCTGCTGTGCACCGAAGACCGGTTCTTCCCGGTGGACTTCCTCCGGCGGGTCACCCAGGAGCGGCTGGGCATCACCCCGGACGAGATGGGGGGCGGCCACCTTCCGATGCTGGCCCGGCCGATCGAGCTGGTCGACCGGATCGAGGGGTACAGCCGCCGGCAGCCAGCCGGTCAGAACCTCATCGTGTAGCGGACCTGGCCACGGGCGTCGAGGACCCGCACCGTTTCCAGCTCGCCGGCGGGGAGCTGGATGGCGGTGGCCAGGGAGCCGTGACCCTGTTCGATGGTGAGGGTGCCCACGGTCACCGGCCCGGCCTGGCCGGAGCGGAACGCCTCCACCGAGAACGCCGCGCTGAGGTCGTCGGTGCGGTCGAGGCTCACCACCAGCCAGGTGGGGTCGTCGCCGTAGACGACGGCCCGGCAGGTCCAGCGGCCGTCGTCGGCGATCGTCAGGGCGGTGCGGATGTCGGCCGCGCGCCGGTCGTCGTCGACCATCGCCGCCACACCGGCGCCCGACAGCCCGGCCACCAGGGCGGCGGCCGCCACGCCCACCAGGACACGCCGGCGGCGCTCCCGACGGGGCCGGGCGGCGGGCGTGATCCTGGACAACACCCGCGACTCGAACCCGGGCGGGGGCTCCGCTTCCGGCGCCAGGAGTAGGAGGCTGTCGGCCGCCCGGGCGAGCTGGTCGACCAGGTTGCGGCACGCCGCGCAGCCGGCGACGTGGTCGAGCGCCGCGGCCCGCTCCGCCCCCGAGACGGTCCCCAGTGCGAGCTCCGCGGCCACGTCCTCGAGTTGGGCGCAGGTCAGGCTCACTGGTCGGTGCTCCGCCTGGCCATGGAGGACCGGACCTTCTGCAGCCCGGTCCGGATCCGGGTCTTGGCCGTGCCGAGCGGGATGGACTCGATCTCACTGATCTCGGCCGCCGTGCGCCCGCACAGGCCGGCGAGGAGGAGCGCCTGCCGCTGTTCGGCGGGCAGGTCGTCGAGCGCGGCACGTAGGTCGCGCATCTCGGCGCTGGTCTCGGCTGACGCTTCCGGCCCTCTGGCCGGCGACGCCCGCAGGTCGAGCGTGCTGAACACCTCTGGATCGACGGGCTGGGCCCGGCGCAGGCGCATGGCGTCAATGGCCAGGTTGCGGGTGATGACCAGCATCCACGTATGTACCGAGCCCCGGCGCGAGTCGTACGCCTGGGCGTTGCGCCAGGCCCGGATGAAGGCCTCCTGGGCCACGTCCTCCGCCAAGCCGGGGTCGCCGACCATCGACCGGGCCAGTCCGTAGACCCGGCCCTGGTAGCGCCGGATGAACGCAGCAGCCGCATCGGGGTCACCCAGGGCGAAGCTGGCCAGCAGGGTGTCGTCGGACGCGGTGGCCATCGTGCACGAGAGTACGGCCGGCACGACTCCACGGATTGCCTCAATCCCGCCGTCCGCGGCGGCCGTAGGACTACCCGACCGCCGAGGACGACAAGGGGAGGACGGGGCATGCGAGGCAGGAGACTTTCCGCACTGGCGCTGAGCGCCACCATGGCCATGGGCATGGCCGCCTGTGGTGACGACGACGAGCCCATCACCGCGGGTGGGGCGCAGACCGGGGGCACCACCGCCACCACCGCGGCTGCGGCGGCCACCACGACCACGGCCGCAGCCAAGCCCACCGTCTCGACCGCCAACTCCTCCTTGGGGACGATCTTCGTCGACGCCAGCGGAAAGACGCTGTACACCTGGGACCGTGACACCAGCCCGACGAGCACCTGCACGGGCAACTGCGCCGCGACCTGGCCTCCGCTCATGCTCGCCGCCGGCGCCACCACCCCGACCGCCGGCCCCGGGGTGACCGACCTGACCGCCGTGGCCCGCCCGGACGACCCGACCAAGATGCAGGTGGTCTGGAAGGACAAGCCGCTGTACTTCTACGCCTCGGACACCGCCCCCGGTGACGTGAAGGGCGATGGCGTGGGCGGCACCTGGCACGTCGCCAAGCCGGCGTAGCGGCAGCTGGGGCGAGCTGGACCGGGCCGCGGCGCTAGCGGACGGCCCGGGCCAGCTCGGTGATCTTCTGCCGGCGCAGCGCCTCCCGCTGGTCGGGGCTCCGCTGCAGGACGCCCTGCAGCTCCTCGACCAGCCCCCCGATGTCGAACGGCTTGCCGAGGTAGCCGTCACAGCCGAGCGTCCACCCCTTCAGGGTGTCCTCCGGGAGCCCCTTCACCGTGCACAGGACCACGGGCAGCCCGGCCGTGCGGCGGTCGGCCCGGACGCGGGTCAGTGTCTCCCAGCCGTCGACCTCCGGCATCTGGACGTCGAGCAGCACGATGTCGGGGAGGTCGTTGTGGGCCAGGCGCTGAAGCGCCTCCCTGCCGCTCGAGGCCGCGCTCACGGTGAACCCCGCCATCGAGAGCACCAGCTCGGCCAGCAGCCGGATGTCAGGGGCATCGTCGACCACCAATGCCTTGAAGGTTGCAGTCATGCAGTCCCCCGTGAGAGCACGCCGATCTGGCGCATGAAGTCCTTGATGGGCGACTGGTCGACGAGGGACTCCAGCTCGTCGGCGATCGGCTCCTCCACGACCACCGGGATGGCCACGGTGAAGGTGCTCCCCTGGCCGACAGCGGTCTCGACGCTGATGGTGCCGGCCATGGCCTCGACCAGCGACGACACGATGTAGAGGCCGATCCCGGTCCCGCCGAAGCGCCGGACGTCGGTGGACTCGGCCTGCCAGAACTTGTCGAAGCACCGCTGGGCCTGGAACTCGTCCATCCCGATGCCGATGTCGCTGACGGAGATGACCACCGTGTCGTCGTTCCGCCGGGCGCCGAGCACCACCGGGCCGCCGTCGGAGTACTTCACCGCGTTGTCGAGCAGGTGGTCGACGACGGTGCGCAGCGCCAGCGGGTCGCCCTGGGCGACCAAGGCCTCGTGGCTGAGCTGCAGGACCACATGGCGCCCCGTCGAGTCCCGGAACGCGTTGGCCTGGTCGGTCACGATGGCGCGTACGTCGACCGCGTGGAGGTCGACCTTGACCCGGCCGCCCTCGATCTTGCTGGACAGAAGGAGCCGGTCGACGATCGAGGAGAGCTCGAGGGCCCGCCCGCGGATGGCCTCGACCGCCTCGGCCCGGCGGCCCGGCGGCATCTCGGGGTAGCGCAGGATGGCTTCGGCGAAGCCGGCGATCACCGTCACGGGGGTCTTGAGCTCGTGGGAGGCGGTGGCCAGGAAGAGGGTCTTGGCCTCGTCGGCCTCCTTGAGCCGGGTGATGTCACGCAGGGAGTGGACGACCTCGGTCCCGCCGTGCTCGTCTCCCACCGCGAACGCGCTAGCCAGGAGCGGCTGCCGCCGGCCGTCGGGGAGCAGGCGCCAGACCTCCTGACCGGCACCGGCTTCCGGTACCGAGCCGCCGGCGAGCAACGGGCAGCCGGACCAGCAGTCGAGTGCCCGTTCGCCTTCCCGAAGACCCAGGGCGCGCTCGCAGGAAACTCCCACCACGGAGTCGAGGTCACGGCCCATCAGCCGCTCGCCGGACGGGTTGGTCTCCAGCACGATCCCGTAGCCGTCGGTGACCACGATGGCATCGGCCACCCGGGCCAGGATCGTCTCCGCCTTCTGCTGAAATCGGTGGGAGCTGACCGCAGCCAGCCGGTGGTCGCGAGCGATGCGGCCGACGACGACCACCAGGCCGGCCAGGGCCAGGGCGAAGACCACGAGAAGCGGGACCGCCAGCCGGTGCTCCGGAGGCACGATGGCCTGGGCCAGCATGGTGAGCCCCACGCAGCACCCCAGCAGGACCCACGCGTCGCGGGTGCGCCACAGTGATGCGGCGAAGCTCACCGCCAAGGCGTCGGCGAGGAGGAGCACGCCCCAGGCCCAGGGGACCAGGCACTGGGCGGCGAAGACGATCGCCACGTCGCCGAAGGGCCCGCCGTAGGCCGCGAGCCGCATGTGCTGGGCGCGTCCGGGACGCCTGCAGCTCGCGACCAGGAGCAGCACCGCCCATGGGAGCCACACGAGGGCGATCGCCAGCAACAGGTTGTTGATGGCCTTGTCCCACCAGCCCGCCCCGACCATGCCGAGCCCGGCGGTCAGGGCGACGACGAGGGCGACCACCACCCGGGCCACGCCGGCCGCCTTCAAGGCGCCCCGGTCGGCCTCGATCATGCGGCTCCCGCTGGTTCGGCCCGGGTTCATGGCGACGGCGTCAGCTCCGGGATGGCGAACCAGCGGCCGGCGACGGACATCTGGTTCCGTCCCGACGACTTGGCCTTGTACAGGGCGGAGTCGGCAGCCAGCAGGAAAGACTCGGCCTCGCCCTCGCCCGCGGCCACGCCCACACTTGCCGTCACGACCGTCCCGGGGCCCGGCCGCCCCGGATGCGGGATTGCCGCGTGCTCGACCGCCTTGCGGATGCGGTCGGCGGCGGCGGCGACCCGGCGCACTCCCGCCGGCAGGACCACGAGCAGCTCCTCGCCGCCGTACCGGTATGCCATGTCCGCTTCGCGCAGCTCGCGCCGGATGACGGTGGCCACCTCGCGCAGCGCCTTGTCCCCGGCCAGGTGCCCGGCGGTGTCGTTCAGCGTCTTGAAATGGTCGATGTCGAAGAGGGCCACGCCGAAGGACTCGTGGTAGCGGTCCCGCCGGGACCGGAAGATCTCCAGGTCCTCGCTCATCTTCAACCGGTTGCCCAGGCCGGTCAGCGTGTCCTGCCGGGCGGAGGCGGCGAGGTCGACGTTGCTCCGCTCGAGCCCGCGCTGGCGCTCGGCCAGCCGGCGGTGCAGCTCGGTCACCCGCTCGGCCACCATGAGCCGAAGCCGGAGGTCGAAGGGGCGCACGGGCTTGACCAGGCAGTCGTCGACGCCGGCGGCGATGCCGGCGAGGGCGTGCTCGGTGTCGTCCAACGCGGTGACCAGCATGAAGTACACGTACTGGATCTCGTCGCGCGCCCGGACCAGCTCGCACAACTGGAGGCCGGTCATGCCGGGCATCATCCAGTCGCTGACCACCACGTCGACCGGCTTGGTCTCGACCAGGTGCAGGGCCGCCTCGCCGGTCTCGGCCGGGAGGGAGACATGGCCCATGCTGGCCACCGCCTTGGCGAGGACCAGCCTGACGACGGGGTCGTCGTCGACGACGACAACGTTCACGCCCGGCTCCGGAAGCTGATCAGCCACGCCCGCACCCGCAGGAACTCGGCCCGCAGGTCGTGCACCAGCCGCCGGGACGCATCGAGGTCGCCCTGGTGGGCGGCGGCCCGCAGCTCACGGCACAGGTCGGCCATCCCCCGGGCGCCGAAGCTGGCCGCGCTTCCCGTGAGGGAGTGGGCCTGGTCGCCCACGGCCGTAAGGTCTTCCGCCGCCACGGCGCGGTCGAGGGCCTCGAGGCGGCCGGGCACGGCGCCGAGGAAGGCGTTCAGCAGCTCGCCCAGCACGCTGAAGCCCTGGCCGTCGGTGATGCCGGCCAGCTGCTCGATGATGGTCTCGTCGACCGCAGGCCGGTCTTCCGGATGCGCGACTGCGGTTCGGTCCTGTCTCATCCCTGCCCCCTCGTCGAACGCATGGAACTGCCTTGTCGGTATCGACAGAACCGGTGGGGGACTTGAACCTGCTCACCGGTCGCTGAGGTGCGCATCAGAACAAGCATCGGCCCCCACCCTCACCAGGCGGCCCACCCCAGCCCAACGCTCGCCCAACACTTCTACCCTGGGGGCCGTGACCGCAGATGCGCCGCAGGCTGGAAGGATCATGGTCGTCGACGACGATCAGGCGGTTCGCGTCCTCCTTACCCGTTATCTCGAGATGGAGGGGTTCCAGGTCGACCAGGTCCCGGACGGAGGCGCAGCCCTGGCCACCATCGCCGCGTCGCAACCGGACCTGGTCCTGCTCGACCTCACCCTTCCGTCCGACGACGGGCTCGACATCCTCACCCGCCTCCGGCGCGACAGCGAGGTGCCGGTGATCCTCCTCACCGCCCGGGGCAGCGAGGCCGACCGCATCCTGGGGCTCAAGCTGGGCGCCGACGACTACGTGGTCAAGCCCTTCTCCCTGGGGGAGCTGACCGCCCGCATCGCCTCCGTCCTGCGCCGGACCCGTAGCCCGCTTCCGCAGTCGGTCTTGCAGTTCGACGGGCTCGTGCTCGACCTGGCCACCCGTGAGGTCACCGCCGGCGACCTCCTGGTCAGCACCACGGCCCGCGAGTTCGACCTCCTGGCCTTCCTGGCGTCCTCCCCGCGCCAGGTCTTCTCCCGCCAGCAGCTCCTCGCCAACGTCTGGGACTCCTCGGAGGAGTGGCAGGACCCCGACACCGTCACCGAGCACATCCGCCGCATCCGGCGCCGGATCGAGCCCGACCCCGACCATCCCCGGTGGATCAAGACGGTCCGGGGTGTCGGCTACCGCTTCGACCCCTGAGCCCTGTCCCGCAGCCGGCCCGGATTACGCGGCGGGCATGGATGTCGCAGGCGACACGACGTCGGGAAGGGTGAAGCGGAAGCGGCTGCCGCCCCCTGAGTTGGGCTCCACCCATATCGTCCCGCCCCGGCGCTCGACGATGCGCTTGCAGATCGACAGGCCGATGCCGGTGCCCTCGAAGCGCTCCCGGGGATGGAGGCGCTCGAACATGGCGAAGATGCGCTCCCCGGCTGCGTCGTCGACCCCGATGCCGTTGTCGGCGACGGTCACCGTCCAGCAGTCGGCTCCCCGCTCGGCGGAGAGGTGCACCTCGGGCTGCCGGCCGTCGGGCACGAACTTCAAGGCGTTGACGAGAAGGTTCTGGAGCAGCTCCCCCATCTGGACCTTGTCCCCCGTCACCCGGGGAAGCGGGTCGACGCAGACCACGGCATTGCGCTCCGCCACCTGACTGTTGAGTTGGCGCAACGCCTCGGTCGCGACGTCGTCCAGGGACACCGGGGCGTGCAGAGCGTCGTGGGCCTCGACCGAGCAGTAGGCGAGCAGGCCCTCGATCAGGGCGTCCATCCGGGTCGCGCCGTCGGCGATCCAGCCGACGAACTCCTGGGCCTGCGGCTCCAGCACGGGCCCGTACACCTGGGCGAGCAGGCCGGCGAAGCCGGAGAGCGTCTGGAGCGGCGACTTGAGCTCGTGGGCGGCGAGGAAGGCGAAGCTGCTCAGCTCGGCGTTGGATCGGGCCAGCTCACGCTCCCTCTCTCTCTGCTCGGTGACGTCGACCAGCTGGACCACCAACCAGCGGCCATCGACCGCGTCGTCCGTCGTCGAGCAACTGATCGAGGCCGAGACGGTCCTGCCGTCGGGGCGGACGAGCCGGGCGTCGACCGTGGAGGCGGGGACGAGGCGGCCGGCCACGGACCGTCGGGCGCCGGCAACCACGGCGCGGTCGTCGGGGTGGACGAGGTCAGCGAGGATGAGCAGGCACAGCTCGTCGGGCCCATACCCGGTGAGCCGGCACAGGGCCGGATTGGCGTAGCGCACCCGGTCGTCGAGCCCGACCATGGCCATCGGGAGCGGGGCCGACTGGAAGGCCTGCCGGAAGCACTCGGGCGGCGCCGGCTGGCTCGAGGTCCAGGTCTGCAGGAGGCTGGCCAGCAGGTCGTCCGGCCGCTGCTGCTTCTCCAGGAACGCGGCGGCGCCCACCGCCACCGCCTCGGGGCCGGCTTTGTCGGAGTCGTAGCCCGACAGGATCACGACTTGGGCGGACGGGGCGCACCGGCGGATTCGGGGAATGGCCTCCATGCCGCCGAGGATCGGCATCGACAGGTCGAGCAGGACCATGTCGGGCTGCAGGTTGGCGGCCATGGCCACCGCCTCGGCCCCGTCGACCGCCTCGCCGACCACCTCGAAGGCCTTCGACGACTCCAGGGTCCGGCGCAGGACGAGTCGGACCGTTGCCGTGTCATCGGCGACGAGGACCCGGATGGGCTCCGCTGGGAGCGTCATGGCCGCACGAGATCTTCCGCCGCTCCCGATCTCCCCATCCCAACGTCCCTTGCTCGAACGACCCCTTCCCCGGGGGGTATCGGCACCCGGCGGATCGTCCTTGAGGATCGCCCGATGCGATTCTCGACCACTATGCGTGGTAGGAACGTCTCATGAGACGAGCCCTGCTTCTCCTCGCGCTCCTGGTCGCCGGCGTCCTGACATCGACGGTGCCGGCCTCGGCGGTTGCCCCGCCGGCCGCCGCCGAGCGCTGGGCGCTCATCGTGGGCGTGGACCGCTTCCAGGGCAGCACCCGGCCCAACTACGGCGCCGTGGCCGACGCCGCCGATGTCCGCCAGGCCCTGATCAAGGCGGGTTGGGCCGACGATCACATCCGGGTGCTGACCGACGGCGGGGCCACCGCCGCCACCATCCGCTCCGGCCTGCAGTGGCTGGTCGACCGCAGCGGGCCCAACTCCATGTCGGTCTTCCACTACTCCGGCCACGTGAAGCAGGTGGGGTCCACCGAGTACCTGTGGCCCCACGACAACAGCTTCATCGCCGACACCGACCTGGCCGGCATGCTCCGCCAGCTCAGAGGCCAGGCCTGGGTCGACATCTCCGGCTGCGAGGCCGCCGGCTTCGACGAGGGCATCTCCGCCCCGAACCGGCTCTTCACCGGCTCGTCCAGGGCCAATGAGAAGTCCTACGAGATCCCCGACATGCGCCAGTCGGTGTTCACCCTGCTACAGGTCGAGCAGGCCATGATCAACGGCGCGGGTGACGCCAACCGGGACGGGAGGGTGTCGGTGCAAGAGGCCTTCGCCTACGCCGCAGCCCGGGCGCCGCAGATCACCGCCGGCCAGAAGCAGGGCCCCCAGCACCCGGTCATGGCCGGGTGGGACGGCACGCCGCTCTTCCTCGACGCTGTTGCCACCCCGGCCGCACCCGTGGCAGCCAAGAAGTGCTTCCTTATCTTCTGCTCGTGACCCTCTGGGACGCTGCGGATCGACGTAGGTCGAGCCTGCGGCCCGAAGCGATGAGCTGCGGCGACGCAAGCGTCGCCACCGGCGCAGCGCGATAGATCAGCAGCGTCCTAGCTCGACATCTCGACGGCGCCGCCTCCGCCGCCGCCCCGGACCATGTCCTGGAGCATTTC
>CADCTB010000107.1 GCA_902805665.1 uncultured Acidimicrobiales bacterium | reverse complement strand
ACCGTATGAACCTCGGGAGGTGAGGAATCCATGAGCATGAAGAAGAAGGGAACGCTGCTCTTTGCCGCAGGGGCAGTAGCCAGTCTGGTCGTGGGCGCCGCCGCCTTCGCTTGCACGAACCTGGCCACGCTGAACCTCTCCAGCACGGCCGGGAAGGCGGGAGACGTGGTCACCGTGACCGGCAGCTCGTTCGCCGTCGGTCGGGGCGACGCCGCCACGCTCCCCGTCCAGCTCCGCTGGAACGGCGTGGACGGCATGGTGCTCGCCGAGGCGACGCCCGACCGGGCCGGCAACATCTCCGCCACCTTCACCGTGCCCGACGGTATGCCGGGCTACTACGTCCTGGTGGCCACCCAGAAGGACGCCAGGGGCATCGACACCTACGGCACCCCGGCTCGGGCCTCGTACCAGATCCTCGGACCGAACGGTCAGTCCGTGGTGACCCCGGCGGCGAGCGCGGCTGCGGCCTCGGTGCCGTCTGAGCCCGGCTCCACCGGCATCATCGCCCTGACCGTCGGCCTGGGAGTTCTGGGCCTGGCCCTGTTCGCCACCGGGTTCGTCGCCTTTGTGCGCCAGACCCGGGCGGCTGGGGCCGCCGCCACCGCCCCGGTGCGCCGGACCTGATCCCTTCCGGACCCGGGCAACGCCGGCCCTTCCCGGGCCGGCGTTGGCGCGCGCCCGAACGCGCTGTCGCACCCTCCTGGGAACATGGGGGACATGGGAAGCAGCGAGGGTGGTCACGACTTTGCCGGGACGGCCCGGTGGTTGGCGGCGGCGGCGCGGGCCCGAGGGCTTCAGGCGCCGGGGTTCCGCACGCCACCCCGCCAGGCCGGCTGCAACCGGACCATCCGCCGCTACCCCGACGGCACGGCGCTGGTGGCGGTGCGGATCAAGGGCCGGCTCTGGGACGACGTGGTCGACGATCTGATCGCCGGGATCCTGGCGGTCAACGACCTGCACGGCGTCCTGGCCGCCGAGATCCGGTATGGGCTCTGGAGCGAGCTGAGTGGCGTATTCGGCCGGCGCACCTCGGCCGCCTGAGCTTCGGCCCCGGATCGGTAGCCTCGACGGCATGGCGAGCCCGCCCGACGGCGAACCCCGGGTCTGGGCCATCGGCGACCTCAACCGGCGGGCCAGCCTGGCGGTGGTCAGGGACTTCCGGGGCCAGGTCTGGACCGCAGGGGAGCTGACGAGGATCGACGACCGCCGGGGCAACCGGTGGCTCGAGCTGGTCGAGCGGGGCGGCGGGCGCGATGGCAGGGACGCCCATCTGGAGGCGTTCTGCTCCGCCACCAAGTGGCAGCGACTCGAGCGCAAGCTGGCCGATGCCGGCGTCGAGCTGCGGGCGGGCCAGCGCCTGGTGGTGGTCGGTTGCCTCGACATCGGCGATCGGGGCAAGTTGACCCTCACCGTCGACGACGTCGACGTGGCCGCACTGGTCGGCGAGCGCTTGCGGGACCGGCAGCGCCTCGTCCAGCGCCTGGTCGACGACGACCTGTTCGACGCCAACCGCCGCCTTGCCCTCCCTCCGCTGCCGTTGCGGGTGGGACTGGTGGCCAGCGGCGGCAGCGACGGCCACCGTGACCTGGTCCGCCAGTTGGAGACGAGCGGGTTCGCCTTCCACATCACCCTGCGCTCCATTCCGGTGGAGGGCCCGACCGCGCCCCGGGCCATCCGGGCCGCCCTCGTTACCTTTGGGCCGGGCGACATCGACGTCGCCGTGGTCGTCCGGGGCGGGGGAGCCAAGGCGTCGCTCGACGTGTTCGACGCCGGCGTGGTTGCCCACGCCATCGCCACCGCGGCCGTCCCCGTCTGGACCGGCATCGGCCACACCGGCGATCGGTCGGTGGCCGACGAGGTGGCCCACCGGTCCTTCGCCACGCCCACCGCGGCCGGCCAGGCTCTTGTGGCCGCGGTAGCCACGGCCTGGGACGAGCTGGCCGGCGCCATGGCCCGCGTCGCCCGTGCGGTTGAAGGCAGTCTGGCCACGGCCGCGGCCCAGGTCGACGGTCAACGGCGGTCGGTGGCCACGCTGACCCGCCACCGGCTCACCCTTCACGAGCAGACCCATGCCCGCACGTCCTCCGATCTCCGTCGGGGCGCGGCCCGTGGCCTCGACACCCGGGCCGACCAGCTCGTCGTGGCCGCCCACCGCATCAGGGCGTCGGGTGTGGCCGAGCTCCGGGACGCCCACCGCCGCCTCACCGATCTGGCCCTCGACACCGCGGGCGCCGCCGGCCGGCGATGCGTCGATGCCACCGCCGACCTGGCCGCCACCGCCGCCACTGCATCGCTCGGAGCCGCAACCGCGCTTCAGCGCGCCGGCCAGCCGCTCGAGCGGGCCGGAGCACTGCTCACCCGGGCCCGGTTCGACGGCTTGCTCGACGAGCAGTCAACCGTCGTGGTCGGCGCCGCTCGCCTGGTGGGTCGCGACGTTCAGCGCCGGTTGGGAGCCCACGGCGACCGGGCGGCGGCCCAACGCGCCATCCTCGAGGCCTACGATCCAAAGCGCCAGCTGGCTCGGGGCTGGACACTCACCCATACGCCCGATGGCCGGCTCCTTCGCCACGCCGCCGAGATCGACGAAGGAGACGCCCTGGTCACCACCTTCGCGGACGGCTCGACCACCTCCACCGTCACTGGAGTGACCGGCCGAGACGAGGAGGACGTCGCCGATGAGTGAGACGCCGCCCGACCAACTGACCTACGCCCAGGCCGTCGAGGAGCTCAACGGCATCATCGGCGAGCTCGACGAGGGCCTGGTCGACGTGGACGCGCTCACGGTCCGGTTCCAGCGCGCCATCGACATCATGGAGGATCTCGACGGGCGCATCCGCCGGGCCCGGGCCAAGGTCGATGAGCTCGCCCCCCGCCTCGACGCCATCAGCCGGGCGGCCGCTGACAGCACGCCGACGGCTGCCCCGCCCCGTCCTGCATCTGCCGATGGCCCGTCACCGACCTTCGACTACGGCGACGAACCGTTCTGAATCTCCCCCTCTGATCGCGACCTCGGTTCGGCGGAGGCACAGACCGTCGCGCCACAACGGAGGAACATATAGGGAGGCGGGCGCCAGCAAGTTCGAGCGTAGCCACGCCGTTCAGCGACGGGCGAGCGTGTCTCAGGGCGGCCCAGTGGTGGGAGTGTGGCCGGAAGTTTCCCGGTTCGCTGGTTACACAGCCGGCGTCGGAGGTAGCGCAGGCGCCGGTCACCGAGTAGCGATCAGAGTCTGACCAGAACGAGCCCCGTGTCGGTGATGCCGAGGAGTGTCCTGCCGTCGGGGCTGACCTGCAACCGGCCGAGCCCCGCAACCGGGCCGATGGGGATCACCCTCGTGACCCGGAAGTTGACGAGGTCGCAGACGGCGATGGTCCCGATGATTCCGGTGGCCGATTCGTAGTAGGCCCCGAAGCCGTAGCCGACGCTGCCTTGCCGGTTGACCGCCACCCCGCCCGACCCGCAGCCGACCGTTCCGAGGGGCTGGAGGCTCCTGTCGAACAGCATGCCGCCGTCGTTCACCAGGGTGACCGACCCGTCCGCGTTGGTGGCTCCGTAGCTGATGAAGTCCCAGGTCTCCCTCCGGGGGCTGAAGGCATCCGTTGGGGCGTCGTAGCGGAACAGGGCCCCCGGTGAGTTGTCGCCGACGACGATCACGGCTGCCGTCCGGTCGCCACTCGCGCGGATCGAGGTGTACTCCGTGGTCTTCCCGGACCAGATCCAGAAGTCGGTGCGGAGCTTCACCGCGTCCGTGGCGAGGTCGATCTCGTACATGTACGCACCGAAGCCGCTGCCGTCGAACGTGGTCGTGAGAAGCGCCTTCCCGTTGGCCAGCACCGCAATGGAGTACGGACGGTCGGACATGCGCTCGGATGGAATCGGGACCCGACGCAGCTCGCTCCGGGCGGCGACGTCGACCACCGAGACGTAGGTGCTGCCCCGGTTCGCCACGTACAGACGGCTGCCGTCGGGCGTCAGGTCGAGGCCCAGCGGCTGTGAGCCGACGGGGATGGGCTCCTCGAACACGCCGTCGACCAGACGCAGCACCTCGACCCGGCCGTACGCGGTGTTCGTGACGTAGGCGTAGGTCGACGTCGGGTCGATCGCCACGTCGCTGTGGAACGTCGAGGGCCGCTCGATGTCGAGGCGCTCCGCGGGAAGGTCGAACCAGCCAACCACGTCGACGACGATGTGGGTGTCACCGTTCGAGTTGTAGATCTTGACCGCGCCGTCACGTCCCAACGGGACGATGACGAGGTTGGGCACCGTCTCCCCGGCGACGAAGTTGAGGTTCGACGCCAGCGGAGGGGGGCTGTCTCCCGACGGGTACACCGTGAGGTGTCCACCGGTGGTCGGCGCGGTGGCCGTGACGTTGAGAACGACCGCCGCCGCTCTGCCCGCGGGCACCGGCCCCGCCCCAGGCAGCTGGAGAAGGGCGGTCCCCTGCCCCTGCACGGCCCCGGCGCGGCCCAGGCCGGTGCGGGTGTCCATGAGCCGGGTGGGTGTGACGGCCGTCATCCGGCTGTTCGAACCGGGGCTCCAGTACCCGAGAAGGTCGACAACGACGTGGGTCGTCCCCTTGGAGTTGTAAATGTCGACCGCGCCGTCGGCCAGCTTCACGGCGACGAAGTTGGCGCGCGTCTGTCCGGCGACGACGTTCAAGTTGGACGCGAGGGGGAGCGTGGTGCCCGAGGGATGCACGGTGAGGAAGCCCCCGGTCGAGGGCTCCGTCGCCGTCACGTTGAGTGCGACCGCGGTGAGGGTTGCCGGTCTGGGGACGGCCACCGGCACCCTGACGGTGCCGCCCGGGCCGACGGCCTGCGTCGTCCGGCTGTCCAGGAGGCGCACCGGTGCCACGGGCGTGAAGGCGCTCCCCGCGTCACGGGCGCTGGCGTGCCAGCCGGCCACGTCGGCGACGAGGTGGCTGGTGCCCGAGGAGTTGTAGATCGTCACCTTGCCGCCTGTCCCGATCCTGGCCACGACGGCGTTGGCCACGGTCTGGGAGGCGACGAAGTTGGCGCTGGACGCCAGCGGGCGCGTCTCGCCGGTCGGGTAGACGGTGAGGAAGCCGACTGCGGTGGGCTCGGTCACCGTCAGGTTCAGGGCCACGGCGGCGACCCCGGTCGACGGGACCCCTCCCATGCCGGTGACCTGGAGGTCGATCGACCGGCCGGGCCCCACCTTGGCCGCTGCGGCGCCGACTCCGATCCGGGTGTCCAGGGTGCGGGCGGGCGTCACCGCGGTGAACCCTCCCGGCATCGGTGGAGCCCCGGCTGCTGCCACGGGAGCCGCCGCACCGGCGATGAGGGTGGTCGCCGGCATCAGAACCGCCAGCAACAGCATTCGAAGCGTCCATGCCGCCGTATGTCTCGCCATGGGGCTTGTGTCGGCACATCGCTCCGGGATCTTGAACCGCGATCTCGTCCCCTCTGGTCGACAGGGCCGGTTCCGGTAGCCGGGGCTGCATCGACCTAGTGCGGCGCCGAGGGGGCACGCGCCGCTGCCACGTCCAGCCGGCC
>CADCTB010000106.1:318-62516 GCA_902805665.1 uncultured Acidimicrobiales bacterium | reverse complement strand
CATCCCCGTCGGCACCACGGTGCACAACGTGGAGCTGAAGCCGGGCGCCGGCGGCAAGATGGGCCGGGGCGCCGGCGCCAGCATCCAGCTGGTGGCCAAGGAGGGCGACTTCGCCACCCTGCGCCTGCCCAGCACCGAGATGCGCCGGGTGCCCATCGACTGCCGGGCCACCATCGGCGAGGTCGGCAACTCCGAGGCCGAGCTGATCTCGATCGGCAAGGCCGGCCGGAACCGCTGGAAGGGCGTTCGCCCCCAGAGCCGTGGCGTGGCCATGAACCCCGTCGACCACCCCCATGGCGGTGGCGAGGGCAAGACGTCGGGTGGTCGCCACCCGGTCTCGCCGTGGGGACAGCCGGAGGGCCGAACCCGCAACACCAACAAGCCGTCCCAGAAGCTCATCATCCGTCGCCGCCGGACGCGCGGCTCACGACGTTGATAAAGACGAGGTAGGGGTACACCGTGGCACGCAGCCTGAAGAAGGGCCCGTTCATCGACGACCACCTCCTGAGGAAGGTCGACGCCCTCAATGCGAAGGGCGAGAAGCGGGTCATCAAGACCTGGTCCCGTCGCTCGACGGTGATCCCCGACATGGTCGGCCACACCATCGCCGTCCACGACGGGCGCAAGCACGTCCCCGTCTACATCACCGAGGCCATGGTCGGTCACAAGCTGGGCGAGTTCGCCCTCACCCGCACCTTCCGGTTCCACGCCGGCCAGGAGCGGGCGGGGAGGCGCTAACCGATGACCGGTCCGAAGCTCAACGAAGCCCCCGTCATGCGCCGGCGCCCGGAGTCCCGCTCCCAGGCCGTCCGCACGCCGGTCACCTCGACGCGTGCCGTCGCCCGCTACGTGCGCATCTCTCCCTACAAGGTGCGTCAGGTCCTCGACCTCATCCGCGGCTACGACGCCGAGCGGGCCAAGGAGATCCTGAAGTTCTGCGAGCGCGACGCGGCGATCGTGGTGGGCAAGCTGCTGGATTCCGCCATCGCCAATGCCGAGCACGACCACGCCATGGTCGGCGACGAGCTGTTCGTCTCCGCCTGCTACGCCGACGAGGGCCCCACCCTCAAGCGCTGGCGCCCCCGGGCCCGGGGCCGGGCCACCCGCATCCGCAAGCGCACCTGTCACATCACCCTGCTCGTCTCCCGCCTGCCCGACCGCGAGCTGCAGGAGCGCCGGGCCCGCCGGGCCCAGGGCGTCACCGGCGACCGCCGTCGCCGCCGTACCGGCGGTGCCGAGGCGGCCACTGAGTCGCGGGGCCGGCCCACCCGTCGCCGTCCCGAGGATCGCACGGTCCCTGCGGCGACGACCCCGGTCGAGACCGAAGAAGCAACGATGGACGAGCTCCTGACCGAGCCGGAGGAGACCACCACGGTCGACACGGTGACCGACGAGAGCACCACACGAGAGGCAGACGAGACCACGAACACCGAAGAGGAGTCGAAGTAGTCATGGGCCAGAAGGTCAACCCGTACGGGTTCCGCCTGGGCGTCACCACGGACTGGAAGTCCCGGTGGTTCAGCGACCGTGAGTACAAGGCCTACCTCATCGAGGACTGGGAGATCCGCGACTACCTCATGAAGCAGCTGCCCCATGCGGCCATCAGCCGCATCGAGGTCGAGCGCACCCGTGACCGCCTGCGGGTCGACGTGCACACCGCCCGTCCCGGCATCGTCATCGGGCGGCGGGGCGCCGAGGCCGACCGCCTTCGGGCCGACCTGGCCAAGATGAGCGGCAACCCCAAGATCCAGCTCAACATCCAGGAGATCAAGCAGCCGGAGCTCGACGCCGCGCTCATCGCCCAAGGCGTGGCCGACCAGCTGGCCGGCCGGGTCAGCTTCCGGCGGGCCATGAAGCGCGCGGTCCAGACCGCCCAGAAGGCGGGCGCCCTCGGCATCCGGGTCCAGTGCTCCGGTCGCCTCGGCGGCTCTGAGATGGCCCGCAGCGAGTGGTACCGCGAAGGCCGGGTGCCCCTGCACACCCTCCGCTCCGACATCGACTACGGCTTCCGCGAGGCCCGCACCACATTCGGGCGCATCGGCGTCAAGACCTGGATCTACAAGGGCGACATCCTGCCCTACAAGACCTCCACCGAGGACAAGATCTCCCGTGAGGCGGCCATGGCCGTCGGCGAGACCTCCGGTGGCGCCGCCCGTCCGCGCCGGATCATCTCGGCCGGTGGCGGTCGTCGTCTGCCGGGCCAGGAAGAGCCGGGTAGCGCCACGGGCGCCGCCCCCACCGGCAACGGTGTCCTGGGCGCGGAGGACGCCGCGCTGCTCGACGACGCCGGCCTCACCGACGACGCCGATGTCACCACCGCCGCGCCGCTCATCCCAGACTCCGACCCCGAGCGCGAGCGCCTGCTCGCCGAGGAAGAGGAGATCGAGCGGCGCACGCGCGAGCACCACGAGACCCCCCACTTCAGGTCAGGGGACGAGTGACATGCTGATGCCGCGCAGGGTCAAGCACCGCAAGCAGCACCGCGGCCGGCTGACCGGAAAGGCCACGGGCGGGAGCGAGATCACCTTCGGTGACTTCGGGATCCAGGCCCAGGAGCCCGGATGGATCACCGCCCGCCAGATCGAGGCCGCACGTATCGCCATGACCCGCCACATCAAGCGTGGTGGCAAGGTCTGGATCAACATCTTCCCGGACAAGCCGGTCACCCAGAAGCCGGCCGAGACCCGCATGGGCTCCGGCAAGGGCAACCCCGAGCACTGGGTGGCTGTGGTCAAGCCCGGCCGGGTCATGTTCGAGCTCGCCGGTGTGGCCGAGCCCCTGGCTCGCGAGGCCATGAACCGGGCGATCCAGAAGCTGCCGATCAAGGCGAAGATCATCGTGCGGGCCGAGGAGATCTGATGAGCCAGCACCGAAGCACAGCGGAGGAGCGCAGCTCCATGGGGCTTCCCATCGGCGTCACGCCGGAGGCGGGCGGCTGATGGCCTCCAACCGAACGTCGGAACTGCGCGACATGAGCGACGACGAGCTGGCCACCCGCCTGGCCGAGGCCCGTGAGGAGCTCTTCAACCTGCGGTTCCAGCACGTGACCGGCCAGCTCGACAACTACGCCCGCCTTGGGCAACTGCGCAGGGACATCGCCCGCATCGAGACGCTGCTGCGGGAGAGCGAGATCGCCGCCGCCGAGGCGGCCGAGGCCGAGGCCGATGCCGAGTGGCAGGCGGCCAACGAGGCCCGCCGGGCCAGGGTCGCCGCCAGCCGCGGCGCCGCACAGAACGAGGGAGAGACCAGTGGCTGACGCCCAGGGCCCGAGCGGCCCCGTGAGCGGAGAGCAGGGCGCCAGCGGGCAGGAGGCGCGTCCCAACCCGCGCAAGGTGCGCGAGGGCGTAGTGGTCTCCTCCGCCATGGACAAGACCGCCGTTGTCGCGGTCGTCGAGCGGGTGCGCCACCGCCGCTACACCAAGACGGTGCAGCGCACCAAGCGCATCCACGCCCACGACGAGGGCAACGAGAGCAGGGTCGGGGACCGCGTCCGCATCTCCGAGACCCGCCCCCTGTCCAAGCTGAAGCACTGGCGCATCGTCGAAGTCCTCGAGAGGGCAAAGTGAAGGCTACGAGCGGCTTCGTCGCACTGTCTCCCTGTTCCGCATCACCAGCCCTTCGGGCGGTGACGCAGTGATCCAACAGGAAACTCGTCTACGGGTGGCCGACAACTCCGGCGCCAAGGAGGTGCTCTGCATCAAGGTGCTGGGCGGTTCCAAGCGGCGCTACGCCTCGATCGGCGACATCATCGTCGGCACGGTCAAGGACGCCATCCCGGGCGCAGCGGTGAAGAAGGGCGAGGTGGTGAAGTGCGTCGTCGTGCGCACGAAGAAGGAGAACCGCCGTCCCGACGGCAGCTACATCCGCTTCGACGAGAACGCCGCCGTGCTCATCAACGACGCCCAGCAGCCGCGGGGCACCCGCATCTTCGGCCCGGTGGGCCGCGAGCTGCGGGACAAGAAGTTCATGAGGATCATCTCTCTCGCACCTGAGGTGTTGTGATGTCTCGCTTCGCGAGCGGAGCTTGCTCAGCGAGCGCCGTTTTGACCGGAGGTCTGTGATGAAGCTGAAGAAGGGCGACCGGGTGAGGGTGCTCACCGGCAAGGACCGGGGCGACGAGGGCGAGATCATGCGCGTCTTCCCCAAGGACGGCAAGGTCATCGTCGAGGGCGTCAACGTGGCCAAGAAGCACCAGCGGGCGGCCCGGGCCACCATGCAAGCGGGGATCATCGACAAGGACATGCCTATGCCGGCGTCCAACGTCGCCTTGATCTGCCCGTCGTGCGGCCCGACCCGCGTCGGCTACCGCTTCGACGACCAGGGCACGAAGGTCCGCATCTGCCGCAAGTGCGGAGGTGACGTCTGATGGCCACCTCCACATCAACGACGGGCGCCACGACTACCAAAGAGATGCCCCGCCTGAAGGTCCGGTACAACGACGTGCTGCGCGGTGAGCTCCAGGAGTCACTGGGGCTCGGCAACATCATGGAGGTCCCCCGCCTCGAGAAGATCGTGGTCAACATGGGCGTGGGCCGGGCCACCCAGCAGGCGTCCCTCCTCGAGGGGGCGGTCACCGACCTGACCCTGATCACCGGGCAGAAGCCGCTCGTCACCCGGGCCCGCCGGTCCATCGCCGCGTTCAAGCTGCGGGAGGGCGTGCCCATCGGCGCCAAGGTCACTCTGCGGGGCGACCGCATGTGGGAGTTCCTCGACCGGCTGATCGCCCTCGCCATCCCCCGAATCCGTGACTTCCGGGGGCTGCCGCCCAACGGCTTCGACGGCCGGGGCAACTACACCTTCGGGGTCGACGAGCAGCTGATCTTCCCCGAGGTCGACTACGACAAGATCGACGCGGTGCGGGGGATGGACATCACCATCGTCACCACCGCCCGCACCAACGCCGAGGGTCGGGCCCTGCTCGACGCCTTCGGTTTTCCGTTCCGCCGTGCTGATGCCCCGCAGTAGAGGGATCTGAGGAGTTTCGTGGCCAAGACAGCGCTCATCCAGAAGCAGCAGCGCAAGCCGAAGTTCAAGGTGCGCGCCTACACCCGCTGTGCGCGGTGTGGGCGGCCGCGTGCCGTGTACCGCAAGTTCAACCTGTGCCGCATCTGCCTTCGGGAGATGGTGCACGCCGGCGAGGTTCCCGGCGTGACGAAGGCCAGCTGGTGAGAGGAGGCCGCCGATGACGATGACCGATCCGATCGCCGACATGCTGACGCGCCTCCGCAACGGGGCCACCGCCAGCCAGGACAGCGTGCGCATGCCGTCCTCGAAGCTCAAGGAGGCCCTGGCGGCCATCCTCCGCCGCGAGGGCTACATCGGCGACTTCAAGGTGAGCGAGGACGGCACCCGCCCGGGTCGCATCCTGGAGATCACCATGAAGTACACCCACGACCGCTCGCCCACGATCTCCGGCCTCCGCCGGGTGTCCAAGCCGGGCCGGCGGGTCTACATCCAGGCCGACAGCCTGCCGCGCGTGCTCGGCGGCCTCGGCGTCGCCGTGCTCTCGACCAGCCAGGGGCTGCTCACCGACCGGGAGGCGCGTCAGCGCCGGGTCGGTGGCGAAGTCCTCTGCTACGTGTGGTGAGGAGGGGTCATGTCTCGCATCGGTAGAAGCCCCATCCCGGTCCCGGCCGGCGTGACCATCGAGATGACCGACGGCCACGTCAAGGTCTCCGGTCCGAAGGGCACGCTCGAGCGTGACCTTCCCCGCGACATCACCATCCGCCAGGACGAGGGCGTCCTGCTGGTGGAGCGCCCCACCGACCAGCGCCAGCACCGGGCCCTGCACGGCCTGACCCGTTCCCTGGTCAGCAACATGGTCGTCGGCGTGACCGACGGCTTCACCCGCGACCTGGAGATCGTCGGCGTCGGGTACCGGGCCGCCGCCACCACGCCGGCCAAGCTCGACCTGGCCCTCGGCTTCAGCCACCCCGTCTCCGTCGACGCCCCCGAGGGCATCACGTTCGAGACCCCGGCGCCCACCCGCATCACCGTGCGGGGCATCGACAAGGAAGCCGTCGGCCAGGTGGCCGCCAACATCCGCAGCCTTCGCAAGCCCGAGCCCTACAAGGGCAAGGGTGTCCGGTACGCCGGCGAGGTCGTCCGCCGCAAGGCCGGAAAGGCGGCGAAGTGAGCCGCCTGCCAGGCCTCATCAGTAGAGCCGGAAAGGCGGCGAAGTGAGCCGCCTGCCAGGCCTCATCAGTCGAGCCGGAAAGGCAGCCACGTGAGTTTTTCCACGAAGAAGAAGCAGGTGGCCCGTACCCGCCGGCACCACCGGGTCCGCAAGCTGGTCCGGGGTACGGCCGACCGTCCGCGCCTGGCTGTGTTCCGGTCGAACAAGCACATCACCGCCCAGGTGATCGACGACATCACCGGCCGCACCCTGGCCGCGGCCAGCACGGTGCAGGCCGACCTGCGCTCGGGCCCCACCGGCAACAAGGAGGCGGCCAAGGCCGTCGGCACGCTGGTGGCCGAGCGGGCCAAGGCCGCCGGGGTCACCAAGGTCGTCTTCGACCGGGGCGGCAACCTCTACCACGGCCGCGTCGCGGCAGTCGCCGACGCCGCCCGTGAAGCTGGATTGGAGTTCTAGATGTTTCGCACTCGCAAGCAGAGCTTGCTCGGCGAGTTTGAAGGCGCTTCGGTCGGCCGGCGGAGCCGGCCTTCCTTCGCCGTTTCCTTTGGCCGCCAGCCGTGGGGGCCGCCTTCGGCGGTTCTTGCGGCCGCCGGACCGAGATTGGAGTCACATGGCTGAGAGTCCCTACGTCGAGCGAGTCATCGCCATCAACCGGGTGGCCAAGGTGGTCAAGGGTGGCCGCCGTTTCTCCTTCACCGCCCTGGTGGTCGTCGGCGACGGCGCCGGCAAGGTCGGTCTGGGCTACGGCAAGGCCAAGGAAGTCCCCGCCGCCATCCAGAAGGGGATCGAAGAGGCCAAGAAGGAGCTCTTCGACGTCCCCCTGGCCGGGAGCACCATCACCCACCCCATCCTTGGTGAGCGGGGCGCCGGCCGCGTGCTGCTCAAGCCCGCCGCTCCCGGTACCGGCGTGATCGCCGGCGGTGCGGCCCGGGCCATCCTCGAGTCGGCGGGCGTCCACGACATCCTGGCCAAGTCGCTCGGGTCGTCGAACGCCATCAACGTGGCCCACGCCACCGTCGCCGGCCTCAAGGGCCTCATGCGGCCCGACGAGGTGGCCCGCAAGCGGGGCAAGTCGCCCGAAGAGGTCACCCCTCCCGGCCTGCTCAAGGCCTACCAGGAGAGCCAGCGCGGCCCCCACACCCCGGTCGAGGTGGCGTGATGGCCCGGATCATGGTCACCCAGGTCAAGTCCACCATCGGCACCAAGCCGGTCCACCGCAAGACCATGAAGGCCCTCGGGCTGGCCGGCATCGGGCGGCAGACCAACCTGCCCGACACCGCCGATGTCCGCGGCATGCTGGCCAGGGTGACGCACCTGATCACCGTCGAGCCCGGAGAGGAACTCGCATGAAGGTCCATGACCTGAAGCCGGCCCCCGGCGCCACCAAGGAGCGTCGCCGCGTCGGACGAGGCATCGGCGGCAAGGGCGGCAAGACCGCAGGCCGGGGCACGAAGGGCCAGGGCGCCCGCGGCTCGGTCAAGCCCGGGTTCGAGGGTGGTCAGATGCCCCTGAGCCGGCGCGTCCCCAAGCTCAAGGGCTTCCGCAACCCCTTCCGGGTGGAGTACGTGGTGGTCAACCTGGACACCCTGCAGGAGTTCGACGGCGACGTCGTCAGCCCCGACACCCTCCGGGCCAATGGCCTGGTGCACAAGCACGGCCTGGTGAAGGTGCTGGGCCGGGGCGAGCTGACCCGGGCCCTGCGGGTCTCGGCCCACGGGTTCTCCAAGTCGGCCCAGGACGCCATCACCGCCGCCGGCGGCACCGTCGAGGTCCTGCCGCCGCCGTTCAACAACGGCCGTCCCGCAGCCTCGGGCAACGCGCTGTCGAACCGCTGAACCGTTCTGCGACCGTTTTAGAACCGCTGACAACTAACCTGTTCAGTCTGCGCACACCGAGCCGTCAGACGAGCCTGAGGACGCCATGCTGTCGAGCCTGAAGAACATCTTCAAGGTCGTGGATCTTCGCAACAAGATCCTCTTCACCCTGTTCGTGATCCTGCTGTACCGGCTCGGGTCGAACGTCACCGTGCCGGGCATCGACTTCAACGCGGTGCAGGACCTGCAGCGCCAGGCCGACGAGGGCGGCGTCCTGGGCTTCCTGAACCTCTTCTCCGGTGGCGCCCTCACCCAGATGGCGGTCTTCGCCCTCGGGATCATGCCCTACATCACCAGCTCGATCATCATGCAGCTCCTGGCGGTGGTGATCCCCAAGATCGAGCAGTGGCAGAAGCAGGGCGCCGTCGGCCAGAAGAAGATCACCCAGTGGACGCGCTACATGACCGTCGGCCTGGCCGTCCTCCAGGCCACCGGCATCACCTACCAGTTCAACAACGGCCTCCTCGGCTCGGGCACCGACACCGGCCTTCCGCTGGTGACCACGTTCGACGTGCCCCACGTCGCCCTGATCGTCCTCACCATCACCGCGGGCACGGCCATCGTGATGTGGATGGGGGAGCTGATCACCCAGCGGGGCATCGGCAACGGGATGTCCATCCTGATCTTCGCCAACGTGGTGAGCCGCATGCCGGCCCAGGTCGGCAATATCCAGGCCGAGAAGGGCTACTTCGCCTTCACCATCTTCATGCTGCTGGCCGTCGGGATGATCGTGGCCATCGTGTTCGTCGAGCAGGGCCAACGCCGCATCCCCGTGCAGTTCGCCAAGCGGGTCGTCGGCCGGCGGATGTACGGCGGCCAGAGCACCTACATCCCCCTCAAGGTCAACCAGGCCGGCGTCATCCCGATCATCTTCGCCAGCTCCGTCCTCTACTTCCCGGTGTTGCTCTCCAACATCATCCAGTGGGAGGGGGTGGTGAACTTCATCAACAAGTACCTGGTGCAGCAGGACAACATCGTCTACATCCTCACCTACGGCCTGATGATCGTGTTCTTCACCTACTTCTACACGGCCATCACGTTCAACCCCCAGCAACAGGCGGACATCATCCGCAAGCAGGGTGGGTTCATCCCGGGCATCCGCCCCGGGCCTCCCACCGAGCGCTACCTCGGTCAGATCCTCAACCGCATCACGCTGCCAGGCTCACTGTTCCTCGCCGCCATCGCCCTGGTCCCGAACATCCTGCTGTCGCTCTACGGCGTCCAGCAGTTCCCGTTCGGCGGCACCACCATCCTGATCGCAGTCGGTGTGGCCCTGGAAACGATGAAGCAGATCGACAGTCAGCTCATGATGCGGAACTACGAGGGCTTCCTCGCCTAGTGCTCGCCACACGGCTTGTCATCCTGGGCAAGCAGGGTGCGGGGAAGGGGACACAGGCCATCCGGCTGTCCCAACACTTCGGCGTGCCCCGGATCTCGACCGGTGACATGTTCCGCATGTTCGTGAAGGGTGACTCCGAGATCGGGCGCCGGGCCAAGAAGTACATGGATGCCGGCGACCTGGTCCCCGACGAGGTGGTCAACGAGATGGTGCGCGAGCGCCTGACCGAGCTCGACGCCGCCGAGCGAGGATTCGTCATGGAGGGCTTCCCCCGCAACGTCGCCCAGGCCGAGGCGCTCGACGAGATGCTGACCCCCCACCACGTCGACCTGGTCATCGAGCTCAACGTGCCCATGGGCGTGGTGCTCAAGCGGCTGGCGAGCCGGCGGGTCTGCTCCGTCTGCGGGCTGAACTACAGCATCGACGCCCCCCCCAAGGAGAACTGGACCTGCGACGCCTGCGGCGGCGAGGTCGTCCAGCGCGAGGACGACACCGAAGCCGTCATCACCCGGCGGCTCGACCAGTACGACAAGCAGACGGCCCCGCTGGTGGCCTGGTACCTGGCCACCGACCGCCTCGCCGCGGTCGACGGCGAGGGTGAACCCGACACCGTCACCCGCCGCCTCCTGCGGGCCATCGAAAACCGGCTGGCCCGGGCATGAGCATCACCATCAAGTCGGCGGCGGAGATCGCCAAGATGCGCCAGGCCGGCCGGGTGGTGGCCGAGATGCTCGACGCCTGCGCGGCGGCGGCCCGGCCCGGGAAGACCACCGCCGACCTCGACAAGGTCGCCCGCGAGGTGCTCGCCAAGCGCAAGGCCAAGTCGAACTTCCTGAACTACCACGGGTACCCGGCGGTGATCTGCACGTCGCCCAACGACGTGATCGTCCACGGGATCCCGGGCACGTACCGTCTCGAGGAAGGCGACATCATCTCCATCGACTGCGGCGCCATCATCGACGGCTGGCACGGCGACGCCGCCCGCACCATCCCGGTCGGGGAGATCTCCGAGGAGGCCCGCAAGCTCCTCACCGTCACCGAGGACAGCCTGTGGGCGGGGATCGAGCACGTCCGCCAGGGCGCCCGGCTCTCCGACATCGGCCATGCCGTGCAGACGGTGGCCGAGGGTGCCGGGTTCTCGGTGGTGCGGGAGTACGTCGGGCACGGCATCGGCCGGGCCATGCACGAGGAACCGCAGGTCCCGAACTACGGGATTCCCGGCAAGGGCATGAAGCTCAAGCGGGGCCACGCCCTCGCCGTGGAGCCCATGGTGAACCTCGGAAGCGCAGAAACCCAGCTCAACGACGACGGCTGGACGGTCGTCACGGCCGACGGCTCTCTGTCCGCCCACTTCGAGCACTCGATCGCAGTCACCGAGAACGGCCCCGAGGTCCTGACCGTCCTCGATTAGCCGCGAACGAGCGCACGCGCGCGGACCCCCGGGAATCTACCGGGGCGAAGTGCGTTATTCTATCCACCTGTCCCCCGGCAGTTTGCTGGTTGAGACGCGTCGTCAGGAGAAGATCACCTGCCAAAGCCCAAGGAAGACGCCATCGTGATGGAGGGCACGGTCGTGGAACCGCTGCCCAACGCCATGTTCCGCGTCGAGCTGGAGAACGGCCACAAGGTACTGGCTCACATCTCGGGGAAGATGAGGATGCACTACATCCGGATCCTCCCTGGTGACCGGGTGCAGGTGGAGCTGACGCCGTACGACATCAGTCGCGGGCGCATCACCTACCGCTACAAGTAGAAGAGAAGGCAGCCGATGAAGGTGGCATCCACATGAAGGTCAAGCCGAGCGTGAAGAAGATCTGTGAACGCTGCAAGGTCATCCGTCGCGAGGGCAGGGTGATGGTGATCTGCTCCAACCCCCGTCACAAGCAAAGGCAAGGCTGATGGCTCGAATCGCAGGCGTCGACATTCCCCGGGAGAAGCGGCTGGAGATCTCCCTCACCTACATCCTCGGCATCGGTCGCACCACCGCGCACCGGGTCTGCATCGACACCGGCATCGACCCGAACACCCGCGTGCGGGACCTGACCGAGGAAGAGGTCGCCCAGCTCCGCAACCACATCGACGCCACCCTCAAGGTCGAGGGTGACCTGCGGCGCGACGTCGCCCAGGACATCAAGCGCAAGATCGAGATCGGCTGTTACCAGGGCATCCGCCACCGCCGTGGCCTGCCGGTGCGGGGCCAGCGCACCCACACCAACGCCCGGACCCGCAAGGGCCCGAAGAAGACCGTCGCCGGAAAGAAGAAGGTGCGCAAGTAATGCCGAAGCCCAAGCCGGGAGGCAGGCGTCCGAAGAAGCGCGAGCGGAAGAACGTCTCCTACGGGGTGGCGCACATCAAGAGCTCGTTCAACAACACGATCATCTCGATCAGCGACATGGAGGGCAACGTCCTGGCCTGGGCGTCGGCCGGCAACGTCGGCTTCAAGGGCTCCCGCAAGTCCACGCCCTTCGCCGCCCAGCTGGCGGCCGAGGCGTGCGCCCGTCGGGCGATGGAGCACGGGGTGCGCAAGGTCGACGTGCTGGTGAAGGGCCCCGGCTCCGGCCGGGAGACCGCCATCCGCTCGATCCAGCAGACGGGCATCGAGGTCTCCGGCATCAAGGACCTCACGCCCATCCCCCACAATGGCTGCCGTCCCCCCAAGCGTCGGAGGGTCTGACACATGGCTCGGTACACCGGTCCCGTCTGCCGTCTGTGCCGGCGGGAGAAGATGAAGCTCTTCCTCAAGGGCCCGAAGTGCGACTCGATGAAGTGCCCGATCGAGCGCCGGCCCTACCCCCCCGGCATGCACGGCCGCGGCCGCATCCGTGAGTCCGAGTACATGTTCCAGCTGCGGGAGAAGCAGAAGGCCCGCCGCATCTACGGAGTGCTCGAGAAGCAGTTCCGCAACATGTACAAGGAAGCCAACCGCCAGGACGGCATCACCGGCGAGAACCTGCTGCGCATGCTCGAGCAGCGCCTCGACAACGTCGCCTACCGGGCCGGCTGGGGCTCGAGCCGCAACCAGGCCCGCCAGTTCGTCCGCCACGGCCACGTGAACGTCAACGGCCGTCGGGTCACCATTCCCAGCTACCAAGTCCGCAAGGGCGACGTCGTGGAGATCCGGGAGAAGTCCCGGGCCATGATCGTCCTGCGCCACAACCTCGACACCCTCGACCGGGCCAAGCCGCCCTGGATCGAAGTCTCCGGAGAGGGCTTCACCGCCACCGTTCGCGACCTGCCCCTCCGGGAGCACATCGACGTCCCGGTGCGGGAGTCGCTCATCGTCGAGCTCTACTCGAAGTAGGAAAGCGAACAGCCAATGCTCATCATTCAGCGCCCGTCAGTCGAAGCCCTCGGAGAGCAGGAGGGCGACCGCCAGCTCTTCACCATCTCGCCCCTGGAGCCCGGCTTCGGCCACACCCTGGGCAACTCCCTCCGCCGCACCCTGTTGTCGTCGATCCCGGGTGCCGCCGTCACCTCGATCCGCTTCGACGACGTCCTCCACGAGTTCACCACCATCGCCGGGGTGAAGGAGGACGTCACCGACATCATGCTCAACCTGAAGGACCTGGTCCTGCGGGTGGAGTCCGACGAGCCGGTCACCCTGCGCCTCGACGCCCGGGGGCCCGGCGACGTCACCGCCCGTGACCTCCAGCCGCACTCCGACGTCGAGATCCTCAACCCGGACATGCACATCGCCACCCTGTCGGGGAAGTCCCGCCTGGCGCTGGAGATCACCGTCGAGCGGGGCCGGGGCTACGTGTCCGCCGACAAGAACAAGAAGTCGTCGGTCATCGGCGTCATCCCCATCGACAGCATCTTCTCCCCGGTGCGCCGGGTCGCCTTCGCCGTCGAGCCCACCCGGGTCGAGCAGGCCACCAACTACGACCGCCTCACCCTCGACATCGAGACCGACGGGTCGATCTCGCCCCGTGAGGCCCTGGCCTCGGCCGGCGCCACCCTCCGCTCCCTCGTCACCCTGGTGGCCGAGATGAGCGACGCCCCCCGGGCCCTGGAACTGGGCGACGTGGGTGTGCTGGGCAGCGGCTCGCCCGACCTCGATCTGGCCATCGAGGAGCTCGACCTCTCCGAGCGGCCCCGGAACTGCCTCAAGCGGGCGCAGGTCAACACCGTGGGCGAGCTGGTCAACAAGACCGAAGAGGACCTGCTGGCCATCACCAACTTCGGGCAGAAGTCCCTCGACGAGGTCCTGCAGAAGCTCGACGAGCGGGGCCTGGCCCTGCGGTCGAAGAGCGGGGCGTAGGGCCATGCCGGGCACCCCCACCAAGGGTCGCCGCTTCGGCGGGTCGGCCTCGCACCAGCGGCTGATGTTCGCCAACATGGCGGCGTCGCTCTTCGCGGCCGAGGGCATCGTCACCACTGAGGCCAAGGCCAAGGCCCTCCGCCCCATCGCCGAGAAGCTCATCACCAAGGCCCGTAAGGGCGGGGTGCACAACCACCGCCAGGTGGTGTCGTACATCGGCGACAAGGACATGGCCCACAAGCTCTTCGAGGAGATCGCCCCCCGCTACGAGGGCCGCCCCGGGGGTTACACCCGGATCCTCAAGCTGGGCCCCCGCCACGGCGACAACGCGCCGATGGCCCGCATCGAGCTCGTCTAGTCCCGCGCCCGACCCGTGACGCTGCCGGCCCGGGAGGTCGGCCACATGACACGCGTGCGGATGCTCGTCGCCTACGACGGGACCGGGTTCCACGGGTTCTCGGAGAACCTCGACGTCCGCACCGTCGGCGGTGAGCTGGCCCGAGCGCTGGAGACCGTGCTGCGCCAGCCGGTCAACCTCATCGTGGCCGGGCGCACGGACCGGGGTGTCCACGCGTGGGGCCAGGTCGTCCACTTCGACGTGGATCAGCCTGAGCCCGACCTGGTGGGGCTCCAGCGGCACCTGAACTCGATGCTGGGCCCGGCCATCGTGGTCCGTTCGGCCGAGGTGGCGTCCGCGGGGTTCAACGCCCGCCGCTCGGCGGTGGCCCGCCGGTACCGCTACACCGTGCTCAACCGGCCGGTCCCCGACCCGTTCCTGGCCACCACCACCTGGCACGTGGCCGAGCCGCTCGATCTGGCCGCCCTGCGACTGGCCTGCGACCCCATCATCGGCGAGCACGACTTCTCGTCGTTCTGCCGGGTGCCGAAGCGGATTCCCGACGCCAGCCTGGTCCGGCTGGTCTACGACGCCCGCTGGCACGACCTCGGTGATGGGCTGCTGCGGTTCGACATCGACGCCAGCTCGTTCTGCCAGCAGATGGTGCGGGCCCTGGTGGGGACCATGGTGCCGATGGGGCTCGGGCGCCAGCGGGCGGGCGAGATGGCCGGCATCCTCCGGGCCCGGACGCGGTCAGTGGCCAACCGAATCGCCCCGGCTCGGGGGCTGTGTCTGTGGGAGGTCGTGTACCCCGGCGAGGGCCCTGACGCGAGGGTGCCCCGGCCGCATTGGCGCGACCGGGGCACGGCGCCGCAGGGCTGACTACTGCTTGACGGCCTCGACGTTGAACTCGAGGCGGACCTTCTTGCTGACCAGCATGCCGCCGGTCTCCAGGGCCACGTTCCACGTGAGGCCCCAGTCCTCGCGGTCGATGTCGGTGTGGGCCGAGAAGCCGAGCCGCTGACCGCCCCAGGGGTCGGCCTGGGCACCGTCGAACTCGACATCCAAGGTCACGGGCCGGGTGACGTCCTTGACCGTCAGGTCACCGGTGACCTTGGCCGTGCCGTCCCCGGCGATCTCGACCTCGGTGCTGCGGAAGGTGATGGTCGGGTAGTTCTCGACGTCGAGGAAGTCGGGGCTGCGCAGGTGGCCGTCCCGCTTCTCGTCCGAGCTGTCCACGCTGGCGGTGTTGATCGTGACCTCGACGGAGGAGTTCTCGGGCGCCTCGCCGATCACGATCTGGCCGCTGAAGTCGGTGAACCGACCACGGACCTTGGTGATCATGAGGTGCCGGCCCACGAACTCGATGGTGGTGTGGCCCTGGTCGAAGGCGTAGGTACCCGCCTCGGGGACCTGGACGCCCTGGTGCTCCCTGGTGAACGTGGTTGCCATGTCGCTCCTTTTCCGCCCGGAGGCGGCATGTTGAAGATTCAACTAGATGCTTGATCTTACAACAGTTGAGAGCTAAGTCAATTCCCGAGCCGGGAGATCACTCCTCGATGGAGACGCCGGCCGGTCGGGCGTCGACCTCGGCCGTCGGTGCGGTGGCGGACGCCTCGTCGGTCAGCCGCTCGGCCACCGAAGCCAGCTCGGCGTACAGCTTGTCGAGCTGGGCGCGGAGCTCCGCCTCCCGCTCGGGCCAGCCGTCGTGAGCGGCGTCGTCGGCCTGGCGGGCCAACTCGACGATCTCCATCTCCAGCCCCACCGCGTGATCCTGGAGC
Source organism: uncultured Acidimicrobiales bacterium (assembly GCA_902805665.1). Lineage (GTDB taxonomy): Bacteria > Actinomycetota > Acidimicrobiia > Acidimicrobiales > AC-14 > CADCTB01. Next base: position 46,788 of record CADCTB010000106.1, on the reverse strand, counting down.
TGCGGGTCGACTTCAACCACGGTGTCTCCTCCTCCTGGACCGCTGCTGGAGCCCACTCGGCTTCGCCGGTCCTTCCGCGTGTGTACCCCCTCGATCCTCGGCGCATGCCTCAAGCTGGGGTACGCTTCGAACACATGTTCGACCTCAATGAGCAACAGCGCCTTGCCGTGGAGCACGAGGGAGGGCCGCTCCTGGTGCTGGCCGGGGCGGGGAGCGGGAAGACCGGCACGCTCGCCCACCGCGTCGCCCGGCTGCTACGGGAAGGCGCCGACCCCGAGCGGGTGTGCCTCGTCACCTTCAGCCGGCGGGCGGCGCAGGAGCTGTTGAGCCGGGCCGGGCGCCTGTCCGACAGCCGGGCCGCCGGCCGGGTGTGGGGTGGCACCTTCCACTCCGTGGCCAACCGGGTCCTGCGGCTGCACGGGCGGCGCCTCGGGGTGGATCCCGGCTTCAGCATCCTCGACTCGGCCGACGTCACCGAGCTGTTCGGGCTCATCCGGTCGGACCTCGGGCTCCATCACAACGCCGCCGACGGCCCGAACCGGCGGTCGCCCCGGGCGTCGACCCTGGCGTCGATCTACGACCGGGTGGTGAACACGGGCGAGCGGTTGCCGGTGGTCCTCGAGCGGTCCTTTCCCTGGTGCGCCGGGGAGGCCGAGGGCATCCGGGCGTCGTTCGAGGCGTACACCGCCCGCAAACGCGAGCGGCAGTTGCTCGACTACGACGACCTGCTCCTGTGCTGGAGGGCGCTGGCGGCGGTTCCCGGCCTCCTGCCCGGCCTGTTCGACCACGTGCTGGTCGACGAGTACCAGGACACCAACACGTTGCAGGCCGACATCCTGTCCGCCCTGTGCCCTGGCGGTCGGGGTCTCACCGTGGTCGGCGACGACGCCCAGGCCATCTACGGCTTCCGCGCCGCCAGCAGCGGCAACCTGCTGGAGTTCCCCACCCGATTCCCGGGCACCACCATCGTGCGTCTGGAGCAGAACTACCGGTCCACCCCGCCGATCGTGGCCGTCGCCAATGCGGTCATGGCCGAGTCGGCACCCGGCGCGGCCATGACAAAGGTCCTGTGGTCCGACCGCGCCGGTGCCCGCCGGCCGGTGCTGCGCACCTGCGGCGACGAGGACGCCGAGGCAGGTGCGGTGTGCGACTCCGTCCTGGCCCACCGCGACGACGGCATCGCCCTGCACGACCAGGCGGTGCTCTTCCGGGCCGCATCGCACTCCGACCTGCTCGAGCTGCACCTCACCCGGCGCAACGTCCCCTTCGTGAAGTACGGCGGCCTGCGGTTCCTCGAGGCCGCCCACGTCAAGGACCTGCTGGCGCTCCTGCGGGTGCTCGACAACCCGTGGGACGAGCTGGCCTGGTTCCGGGCCCTGCAGCTGCTGGAAGGGGTCGGCGCGGCGACGGCCCGCCGGGTGATGGGTGAGCTCGGGTTCGGCGAACCCCCGGCGGCCCCCGGTGAGCCCAATGTCACACCTCTCGCCCGCCTCCTGGCGGCGGCGCCGCGCGTGCCCGCCGCGGCCCGGGCCGAGCTGGGCGGCCTGCGGTCCGCCCTCGGGGAGTGCGCCGACGGTTGCCTGCCCGGAGGCGCCACCCCGCCGCCTGCGGTGCAGGTCGAGCGGCTCGGGCAATGGCTGGGGCCGGTGATGGATCGGGCCTACGACCATGCCGCGGCCAGGCGGGCCGACCTCGAGCAGCTGGAGGGGGTGGCCGCCAACGCCCCGTCGCGCAGCCGCTTCGTGGGCGACCTCACCCTCGACCCACCCTCGTCGACCGCCGATCTGGCCGGGCCGCCACTTGTCGACGAGGACTGGCTCGTCCTGTCCACCGTGCATTCGGCCAAGGGGGGCGAGTGGGAGGTCGTCCACGTGCTGCACGCCAGCGACGGCATGTTCCCCTCCGACATGGCCACGGGCGACCCCGAGGGCATCGAGGAGGAACGCCGGCTGCTGTACGTGGCCGTCACCCGGGCCCGCTCCGCCCTCGAGATCAACGTCCCGCTCCGCTACCACCACAAACGCCGCCCGCTCACCGACGCCCACAGCTACGCCCAGGTCAGCCGGTTCCTCTCACCGGCGGTCCGGTTCCTCATGGACGAGGTCCACGCCGAGGGCCGCCGCCGCTTCGACGACGCGCCGGGCGGGCAGGGCGAGGGCGGGGCGTCGGTGGTCGAGGGGGGCCTGGCCGGCGTCGACCGCATGCTGGCCGACCTGTGGGGCTGATTCGTCGCTAGCCTCGCCGAGCGTGACCCCCACTTCCACCGTCGACTGGGCGGCGGCGCAGCGGGCGGTGGCCGAAGCGGGGCCCCGGCTCACGTCGCTCCTGCGCTCGGTCCGGAAACCCGACGCCCCGGCCCTCGGAAAGTGGGACCTGGGCCAGGCCGCGGTGCACGTGTCGTTGACGATTGATGCGGTGTGGGCCATGACCAAAGGCGGCGGCAACCTGATCGCCGACATCTGGGACCTGTCGGCCCTGTCTCAGGTCCTGGTGGAAGGCGAGGGCCGGCGGACACCGGCCGAGATGGCGGACCGGATCGACGCCAGTGTGGCCGGCTTCCTCGCCGCGGTGGAGGCCGCCGGCGAAGACCGCGCCCACAGCTGGGTGATCCAGGGCACGGAGATGCCGTTGTCCACCCTCACCTGCCAGGTGCTGAACGAGCTGACCGTCCACGGGCTCGACATCGCCCGCGCCGAGGGCGTCCCCTGGCCGATCGACCGCGACCACGCCTCGTTGATCCTCCAGGGGTACCTCTTCCCCTCCCTCCACACCTTGGGCCGGGCCATGGTCGTCCAGGAGAAGGCGGGGAAGGTCCGGGCCCGCTTCGAGGTCCGGCTCCGGGGCGACGGGCGGGCGTGGCTCCACTTCTCCGACGGCGACTTCTCGGTGGAAGCGTCGCCCCAGGGCCCGGTCGACTGCCACCTCTCCGTCGACCCGGCCACCTTCCTGCTGGTGGCGTGGGGACGCACCAGCCAGTGGCCCGCCATCGCCAAGGGCCAGCTCATGGCCTGGGGCCGCAAGCCCTGGCTCGGCATGCAGATGCGCTCCTGGCTGCGCAATCCGTAACTCCGACTACACTCTTTCCCCGGTGCGCACCTTTTCCACAAAACCATCCGACGTCCAGCGCGCCTGGCATCTCGTCGACGCCGAGGGCCTGGTCCTCGGTCGCATGTCGTCCGAGGTCGCCCGGCTGCTGCGGGGCAAGCACAAGCCCATGTTCGCCCCCCACCTGGACACCGGCGACCACGTGATCGTGGTCAACGCCTCCAAGGTGGTCCTGACCTCCGGCAAGGAGGCCAAGAAGATCGACTACCGCCACACCGGGTACCCCGGTGGTCTGCGGCAACGGTCCTACACCGAGGTCATGGCCAACAACCCCGAGGAGGCCGTCCGCAAGGCGGTCCGGGGCATGCTGCCCAAGGGCCCCCTCGGCCGCCTGATGCTGAAGAAGCTGAAGGTGTACTCCGGCCCCACCCACCCCCACGCCGCCCAGATGCCCGAGCCGCTCGAGCTCTCGATGGCCGTCGCCCGCCAGCGCGGCCTGTAGACACGTACGTAAAGGACTCTCGTGCCCAAGCCCCTCATGCAGTCGACCGGCCGCCGCAAGCAGGCCGTCGCCCGCGTCCGTATCCGGCCCGGCACCGGCGTGATCACGGTCAACAAGCGCCCGATCGAGAACTACTTCCCGTCGGAGACGCACCGCATGATCGTCACCGAGCCGCTGCGGCTCACCACGCTCGCCGAGAACTACGACATCGACGCCACGATGGACGGTGGCGGCATCTCCGGCCAGGCCGGCGCCCTCCGCCTGGGCATCGCCCGCGGGCTGGTGAACCTCGACGAGGAGCTGCGGAACACCCTGAAGAAGGCCGGCTTCCTCACCCGTGACGCACGGAAGAAGGAAAGCAAGAAGTACGGGCTGAAGAAGGCCCGTAAGGCTCCTCAGTACTCCAAGCGTTAAGTCCGGGTCCCCGGTGACCCTCCGGTTCGGTACCGACGGCGTCCGCGGCATCGCCAATGCCGAGCTCACTCCTGAGCTCGTGCTGGCGCTCGGCCGGGCCGCGGCCCGCGTCCTGGGCGAGGGGCCGTTCCTGGTCGGGCGCGACACCCGCATCTCCGGGCCCCTCCTGCAGGCTGCGCTCTCCGCCGGCCTGGCCACCGAGGGCGCCGACGTGCTCGACCTGGGCGTCTTCCCGACTCCCGGCGTGGCCTGGCTGTCAGCGGCCGACGGGCAACCGGCGGCGATGATCTCGGCGTCGCACAACCCGTTCCCGGACAACGGGGTGAAGTTCTTCCAGACGGGCGGGCGGAAGCTGTCCGATGAGACCGAGGCGGCGTTGGAGGCGGAGCTCGACCGCCTGCTCGCCCACCCGGCCGCGCACGCCCGCCGGACCGGTCCCGCACTGGGGCGGCTGCTCCCCGGCGACGGTCACGCCCGCTACGAGGCCGCGCTTGCCGCGTCCATCGGCGGACGCCACCTGGCGGGGCTGTCGGTGGTCCTCGACTGCGCCAACGGGGCGGCCAGCGAGGTCGCTCCGGACGTCCTGCGGGCGCTCGGGGCCGAGGTCACTGTCCTGCACGACGCCCCGGACGGCGTCAACATCAACGACGGCTCGGGCTCCACCCACCCCCAGGACCTCCAGCGCCACGTCGTGGCCGCAGGGGCCGCGGTCGGCCTGGCTTTCGACGGTGACGCCGACCGGGTGCTGGCCGTCGATCACACCGGTGAACTGGTCGACGGCGACCAGCTCATCGCCATCTGTGCTCTGGATCGCCGCACCCAGGGCCGGCTGCCGGGGGACACGGTGGTCGTGACCGTCATGGCCAACCTCGGCTTCCGCCAGGCCATGGCGGCCCACGGGATCGCCATGATCGAGACGGACGTGGGCGACCGCTACGTGCTCGAGGAGATGGAGCGGGGCGGCTGGATCCTCGGCGGCGAGCAGTCCGGCCACATCATCTTCGGCGACCTGGCCACCACCGGCGACGGTGTTCTCACCGGCCTGCAGGTTCTCGATGTGATGGCCCGCACCGGCCGGTCGCTTGCCGACCTGGCCGGGGTCATGGTTCGCCTGCCGCAGGTACTGCGCAACGTGCGCGTGGCCACCCGGGGCATGGACATCAAGGGATCCGAGGAGCTGACCCTGGCCGTCAAGGCGGTCGAAGCCGACCTGGGCGACCGCGGGCGGGTTCTGGTGCGGCCCAGCGGCACCGAGGCTGTCGTGCGGGTCATGGTCGAGGCCGTCACCGCCGAGGAGGCCGAGGCGGCCTGCGAGACGCTCTGCCAGGTCGTGGGCCGCGCCCTCGGCGCGTAAAGGGCCGGCAGAGACGTACCCTTGCTGCCATGTGCGGCATCGTCGGCGTGACAGGGAGTGACCCCGCCCTTCCATTCCTCCTCGACGGGCTGAGCCGGCTCGAATACCGGGGGTACGACTCCTCGGGCGTGGCCCTTGTCGACTCAGACCGGGTCTGGGTCCGGAGGCGGGCCGGGAAGCTGGCCGAGCTCACCGGTGCGGTGGGCGACGCCCCGCGGGCCACGGCGGGGATCGGTCACACCCGGTGGGCCACCCACGGCGGCCCGACCGAGCACAACGCCCACCCCCACACCGACTGCACCGGCGCCCTGGCTCTCGTCCACAACGGGATCATCGAGAACCACCTCGAACTGGGCGACGAGCTGGTCTCCGCCGGCCACGAGCTGCGGTCCGAGACCGACAGCGAGGTCCTGGCCCACCTGATCGAGGCCGGCATGGCCGGTGGGGCCGGCCTGGCCGACGCGACGCGTGCGGCACTGGCCCGCGTCGAGGGGTCATTCGCCGTTGCCGTCGTCCATGCCGCCAACCCGGAGGTGATCGTGGCCGGGCGCCGCTCGTCGCCCTTGGTGGCGGGTCGCGCCGACGGCAGCGGGTTCGTGGCCTCCGACATCCCGGCCCTGCTGGCCGCCACCCGGGAGGTCTACGTCCTCGACGACGACCAGATCGTCGAGGTAGGGCCAGGGACCCTGCGGGTCACCACGCTCGACGGCACCGAGGTCTCGCCCGTCCGCCGGCGGGTGGAGGGCGACGTCGAGACCGCCGAGAAGGGCGGCTACCCCGACTTCATGCTCAAGGAGATCCACGAGCAGCCCCGGGCGGTCCGGGAGACGCTCCGGGGACGGACCAAGGGCGACCGTCTCACCCTGGGCGAGCTGGAGCTCTCCGACCAGGAGCTCCGCGACGTCGACAAGGTCTTCATCGTCGGCTGCGGCACGAGCTTCCACGCCGGCATGGTGGCCCGCCACGCCATCGAGCACTGGGCCCGCCTGCCGACCGAGATCGAGGTGGCCAGCGAGTTCCGCTACCGCGATCCCGTGCTCGACGCCCAGAGCCTGGTCGTGGGCGTGAGCCAGTCGGGAGAGAGCCTCGACACCATGGAGGCCTGCCGCTTCGCCCGGTCGGCCACCAACAAGGCCAAGGTGCTGGTCGTCTGCAACGTCGTCGACTCCTCGATGGCTCGTGAGGCCGACGCCGTCCTCTACACCCGCGCCGGCCCCGAGCGGGGGGTGGCGGCCACCAAGACCCACGTGGCCCAGATCGTGGCCATGGAGCTACTCGCCCTGCGCCTCGCCCACGTGCGCGGCCTGCTGTACCCCGAGGAGGTGGCCCGCCAGGTCGAGGCGCTCCACTCTCTGCCGACGCTCATCGACGGCGTGCTGGCCCGGTCCGAGGAGATCTGCGACGCGGCGACGAGCTACGTCGACACCCGGGACTTCTTCTTCCTGGGTCGGGGGGTGGGCTACCCCGTGGCCCTCGAGGGCGCGCTCAAGCTCAAGGAGATCTCCTACGCCCGGGCCGAGGCCTATCCCGCGGGGGAGATGAAGCACGGCCCCATCGCCCTCATCGAGCCGGGCACGGTGGTGGTGGCGGTGGCCACCCGAGGCCGCCTCCACGCCAAGATCATGAACAACATCGACGAGGTCAAGGCCCGCGGGGCCACCGTCGTGGTGGTGGCCAACGAGGGCGACGACGCCGCCGCCAACCACGCCGACCGTGTCCTCTGGGTGCCGGCCGTGCCCCGGGGCGCCGAGCTGTTCTCGCCCCTGGTCGACGTGGTCGCCCTGCAGCTCTTCGCCTACGCCATCGCCAAGGCCCGCGGCTGCGACGTCGATCAGCCCCGCAACCTGGCCAAGACGGTGACGGTCGAATGATCCGCCGGCGGTCTTTGTCCGCTGGGGTACCGCCACGGTGTGTGAGCGGACAAAGAGCGCTGGGGGCTGCGTGATCGGGATCGGGATCGACACCGTGGAGGTCGAGCGGTTCCGGAAGGCGCTGCAGAAGCGTCCCGGCATCGCCGACCGGTTGTTCACCCCCGCGGAGCAGGCCTACGGCCGCCGCCAGCGCGACCCGGCCGAGCGCCTGGCCGCCCGCTTCGCGGCCAAGGAGGCGGTCATGAAGGCGCTGGGGGTGGGCCTCGGAGCATTTGCCTTCCGCGACGTCGAGGTGGTCAAGGCCCCCTCCGGCGCGCCGTCACTCTCCCTCACCGGCCGGGCTGCAGACCTCGCGGCCCGGCGAGGCGTCACGTCGTGGCACGTGTCCCTCACCCATTCCGGCCTCGTGGCCGAAGCCGTCGCCGTCGCCCTGTAGGGCCTGGCCGTGATCCCGGTCCTCACCCCCGAGGAGATGAAGGCGGTCGACCGCGCCGCGCCCGAGCCGCTCGACGTGCTGGTCGAGCGGGCCGGGGCGGCGGTGGCCCGAACTGCGCTGACCATGTTGGGCGGGGGGTACGGGCGGCGGGTGGTGGTCGTCGCCGGCAAGGGGAACAACGGAGCCGACGGGCGGGTGGCGGCCGATTTTCTCCGTGGCCGGGGCGTGCGGGTCGTGGTGGTCGACGCCGCCGAGGAGCTCGAGCGGCTCCCGCCGTCGGACCTGGTGATCGACGCCGCCTTCGGCACCGGCTTCCGCGGCGACTACCGCGCTCCCGAGCCGGGTGGCGCACCAGTCCTGGCGGTCGACATCCCCTCGGGCGTGGACGGGCTCACCGGTGAGGTGGGCGAAGGCGCGGTGCGGGCCACGGCGACGTTGACCTTCGCCGCCCTCAAGCCCGGCCTGCTGCTGGGCGCCGGCGCCGACCATGCCGGCCGCGTCAGCGTCGCCGACATCGGCCTCGACGTCTCCCGGTCCACGATCGGGCTGGTCGAGGGCTCCGACGTGGGGGCGTGGATGCCCGACCGGCCGCGGGAGAGCCACAAATGGAAGGCGGCGATCTGGATGGTCGCCGGGTCACCGGGCATGACGGGGGCGGCCGACATGGCGGCGCGGGCGGCCATGCGGTCCGGCAGCGGGACGGTTCGCCTCGGCATCCCCGGCCAGCCCCCGGCACCGCGTTTCCCGGAGGTCATCGGCCGAGAGCTTCCGGCCGAGGGCTGGGACGCCCACATCACCGACCTCGACCGCATGAAAGCCCTGGTCATCGGGCCCGGCCTGGGGCGGTCCGACGCCACCGCCGCGGCCGTCCGGCGGCTGCTGGCCACGGCCAGGGTGCCGGTAGTGGTCGACGCCGACGCCCTCTACGCCCTGGGCTCCCTCGATGACCCGGTTCGCTTCCTGCGGGCCCGTCCCGGTCCCACCATCCTCACCCCGCACGACGGGGAGTTCTCGCGTCTGGTCGGGTGCCCACCCGGCCCCCGCCGCATCTCGGCGGTCCGCCACCTGGCCTTCACCACCGGCGCCACCGTCCTTCTCAAGGGATCGACCACCGTGGTGGCCGATCCGTCCGGCGACGTCCTGCTCACCGATGCGGGCGACGCCCGGCTGGCCACCGCCGGCAGTGGCGACGTCCTGGCCGGCGTGGTCGGCGCGCTCCTGGCCCAGGGCCTCGACCCGCTGCAGGCAGGGGCGGCGGGCGCCTTCGTCCACGGGACGGCGGCGGGCCTAGGCTGGCGGCGCGGCCTGGTGGCAGGCGACCTGCTCGACCTGCTGCCTGTCGTCCTCAACTCCCTCGCCCCCTGATCTCGAGGTGGAATGCCCCGCAACACGCTCGTGCACCAGGTGATGACCACCGACGTGCTCACGTTCCGGCCCACGGACACCGTCGAGACTGCGGCCCGCGCCCTGTCCGAGCGACGGCTGGGCGGCGCGCCTGTCGTTGACGACGACGGGCGGGTCGTGGGGTTGCTCGAGGACGACGACCTCATCGTCCAGGACACCCGGCTGCACTTCCCGACGGTGATCTCGGTGTTCGGGGCCTACCTCGAGCTGCCGTCGTCGCTCCACCGGTTCGAGGACGACCTGCGCAAGGCGGTCGGGGCCACCGTGGCCGACGTGATGGACGCCGACGCCCCGACCTGCAAGGCCAACGACACCCTGGAGACCGTCGCCACGAACCTGCACGAGCGCAACTCCTCCCGCATGGCGGTGGTCGACGACGACGGCCGGCTGGTCGGCATCGTCTCGCGCGGCGATCTCGTGCGGGCCATCGTGGGCGGTGAGAATTAGCACGATGGCGGCCGGCCGCCGGGCGTGGGCCGAGGTGGACCTCGGCGCCATCCGGCACAACGCCTCCCTGCTGTCGGACCTGGTGGCCCCGGCCCGGCTGTGTGCCGTCGTGAAGGCGAGCGGGTACGGGCACGGGTCGGTGGCGGTGGCCCGCGCCGCGCTCGAGGGCGGGGCGTCGTGGCTGGCGGTCGCGCTGGTCGAGGAGGGGGCGGTGCTCCGCCGGCACGACATCGAAGGGCCGGTCCTGCTCCTCTCCGAGCCCCCGGTCGACGCCATGGACGACGTGGTGGCGCTCAGGCTCACGCCCACGCTCTACACCGAGCAGGGCGTGGAGGCGGCGGCCAAGGCGGTCGCGTCCGCGGGCGCTCCACCCCTGAGCGTCCACGTGAAGGTCGACACCGGGATGCACCGGGTCGGGGCGTCGCCCGACGGCGCCCTCGCCGTCGTCCAGGCCGTGGCCGGCCTCCCGGAGCTGACCTTCGGCGGGCTCTGGACCCACTTCGCGGTCGCCGACGAGCCCGACCACCCCTTCACCGGTGAGCAGTGCGACCGCTTCGAGGCGGTGATCGAACGGGTGGTGGCGATGGGCCTGCGGCCACCGCTCGCGCATGCCTGCAACTCGGCCGGCGCCCTGGCCTCGCCCGCCGCCCGGCACGACATGGTGCGCTGTGGGATCGCCCTCTACGGCGTCGCCCCGAGCCCGGCGCTCGCCGCCGTGCAGCCCGCCCTGGTCCAGGATGGCCACGGCCTGCGCCCTGCACTGTCCCTGCGGGCCAAGGTCTCCTATGTGCGGCGGGTGGCGGCGGGCGAGGCCGTGTCCTACGGGCTCCGTCGACCGCTGGAGCGGGCGGCCACCGTGGCCACCGTCCCGGTCGGGTACGCCGATGGCGTGCCGTGGCGGCTCGGTGTGTGTGGCGGGGAGGTGCTCATCGGTGGCCGGCGGCGGCCGTTGGCGGGCAGCGTCACGATGGACCAGATCCTGGTCGACTGTGGTGACGACGACGGCGTGGTGCCCGGCGACGAAGTCGTCCTCCTGGGCCGCCAGGGCGACGAGCAGATCACCGCCTGGGACTGGGCGACGCTGGTGGGCACCATCGCCTACGAGGTCCTGTGCGGCATCGGTCCCCGAGTACCGAAGGTCTATGTGTGAGCCCGACCACTACCATCGCGTCCGTGCCGGCCCTGGCCGAGGTGGAGCGCGAGGCGAAGGGCTGCACCCGCTGCCCGCTGGCGCAGGGCCGCACCCAGGTGGTGTTCGGCGTGGGGAGCTCGAGCGCCGACCTCATGTTCGTCGGTGAGGCGCCCGGCCAGCAGGAGGACCTGCAGGGCGAGCCGTTCGTCGGCCGCTCCGGCCAGCTGCTCGACCGCATGGTCCTGGAGGAGATGGGCCTGACCCGCGACCGCTTCTACATCGCCAACACGGTGAAGTGCCGGCCCCCGGGGAACCGCGATCCTCAGCCGGTGGAGATCGCCGCCTGCCACCCGTGGCTGGAGACCCAGGTCGACCTCATCGACCCCAAGGTGGTCGTCACCCTCGGGAACTTCGCAGCCAAGCTCCTGCTGGGGACCACAGAGGGCATCACCAGGCTGCGGGGCCGGGCCTATCCCTACCGCGGCGGCGTGCTGGTACCGACCTTCCACCCCGCGGCGATCCTGAGAGGCGGCGGGGACCTGGCGGCCCAGATGCGCGCCGACCTGGTCCGGGCCAAGCAGTACCTGACCGGCGACGGGGAGCGACCGTGATCCGCGCCGCCACCACATCGGTCGACGACACCCGCTCCCTCGCTGCGGAGATCGCCTCGCTCTCCGCTCCCGGCGACCTCATCGTGCTCGCGGGCGACCTGGGCACGGGCAAGACCGCCTTCGCCCAGGGCTTCGCCCGGGGCCTCGGCGTGGAGGAGCCGGTCACGAGTCCGGCGTTCATCCTCGTCCGCACCTACGACGGGCGCCTGCCGCTCGTCCACCTCGACGTCTACCGCCTGGAGACGATGCAGGAGATGGTCGATCTCGGGATCGCCGAGCTGCTCGACGACGGAGGCGTGACCCTCATCGAGTGGGGCGACGCGGTGACCCCCGCGCTACCCGCCGACTTCCTGGAGGTGCGCCTCGAGGCCCCGGGTGGGCCCGACGACCGCCTGCTGACCATCCGGTCGGTCGGCCCCGGTTGGCCCCCGCGCGCCGACGCACTCCGCCGGGCGATGGCACCCTGGACGGTGTGATGAGCGAGCGCCCGCCGTGCTGATCCTGGGCATCGAGACGGCGACCATCCAGGTCGGATGCGCCATCGGCGGCCACGAGGGCGTCCTGGCCTGCTTCCACGCGGCCAAGGGCCGCCGCCACGTGGAGACGCTGGTGCCCGCCATCGAGTTCATGTGCCGGCAGGCGCAGATCGACCTCAGCGACATCAGCGCCATCGCCGTCGACGTGGGACCCGGGCTCTTCAGCGGCCTGCGGGTCGGCGTGTCGGCCGCCAAGGCCCTGGCCCAGGCCCTGCGGGTACCGACGATCGGCATCTCCAGCCTCGACCTGCTCGCCTTCCCGGTCCGCTACACCGACCGGTTGATCGTCCCCGTGATCGACGCCCGCCGGGGCGAGCTGTTCTACGCGTTCTACCGCCAGGTGCCGGGGGGCGCCCAGCGGCTGTCGTCGTACCAGGTGGGGTCCCCCGACGACCTGGCGTCCGAGCTGTTGGCCCGGGGCGAGGACTGCCTGGTGGTGGGCGACGGCGCCCTCCGCTACCCGGCGATCCTCACCGAGGTCTCCGGCGCCGAGGCCGGCGGGGCCACGTCGGCGTTCCCCTCGGCAGCCTCGCTCGTCGAGCTGGCCCACCCGCAGGCGTTGCGGGAGGAGTTCGTGCAGCCCTGGGAGCTCCAGCCCCTCTACCTGCGCAAGAGCGACGCGGAGATCAACTGGAACGCGGCGATGGACCGGGCCACATAGCGATGGTGCAGGCCAGGCGTGAGCTCGCACCCGACCAGCTGGTCGTGCACATCGTCCCCATGCGTCGGCGCCACCTCCGGTCGGTGCTGAAGATCGAGGCCCAGGTCTACGCCCGGCCGTGGTCGCTCAGTCTGTTCGTGAGCGAGATGGCCATGCGCACCAGCCGGGCGTACTACGTCGCCCGCATCAACGGCGTCCTGTGCGGCTACGCCGGCCTGATGGTGAGCGAGGGTGACGGCCACGTGACCACGCTGGCCGTCGACCCGGAGTGGCACCGCAACAAGATCGGCACCCGGCTGCTGCTGACGCTGGCCCGGACGGCCATCCGCCGGGGTGCCTGCAACCTCACCCTCGAGGTCCGCGTCGGCAACAGCGCGGCCCAGGAGATGTACCGCCGCTTCGGCTTCCGCCCCGCCGGCATCCGCAAGAACTACTACGTCGAGACCAACGAGGACGCTCTCGTCATGTGGGCGCACGACGTCGACACGCCCGAGTACACCCTCCGCCTGGCCGAGATCGAGGCCGGCATCCCGGGCGTGACCCTCGTGAGCGACGGTTTACGGTGAGCGGCGATCGCCGAGCGGGCCGCCGGCCCTGCCGGAGCGGAGCGCAGGCCGCTGCCGGCGGGCCATCTGGGCTCGGCGAGCGGATCCGGAGGCATAGTTAGCACCGTGAGTGAAACACCAGACCAGTTCCTGATCCTCGGCATAGAGACGTCGTGCGACGAGACCGCCGCCGCGGTCGTCTCCAACGGCGACACGGTGGTGTCGTCGGTGGTGTCCAGCCAGGTCGACCTGCACGCCCGGTACGGCGGGGTCGTGCCCGAGATCGCCAGCCGGGCCCACGTGGAGCTGCTCACGCCGGCCGTGGCCCAGGCGCTGGTGGAGTCCGGCATCGAGGGCAACGAGCTGCACGCAGTGGCGGCAACGGTCGGGCCCGGCCTGGCCGGCGCCCTCCTCGTCGGCATCAGCGCGGCCAAGGCCTACGCCCTGGCCTGGGGGCTGCCGTTCATCGGCGTCAACCACATGGAGGCCCACCTCTACGCCTGCTTCCTCGAGGAGCCCGACCTCGAACCACCGCTGGTGGTGCTTCTGGTCTCCGGGGGCCACACCATGCTCGTGGCCATGGACGCCCACGGCCAATACCGGCTCTTGGGCACCACGGTCGACGACGCGGTGGGCGAGGCGTTCGACAAGGTCGCCCGGGTCATGGGGCTCGGTTACCCCGGCGGGCCGGCCATCGACAACGTGGCCCTCACCGGTGATCCCACCGCGGTGAAGTTCCCCCGGGCCATGCCGCAGGGGCTCGACTTCTCCCTGAGCGGGCTGAAGACGGCGGTGATCCGCTACGTGCGGGACAACCCGGAAACACCGGTGGCCGACGTCGCCGCCTCGTTCCAGGCCGCGGTGGTCGACGTGCTGGTGGACAAGACCCGGCGGGCCGTCGCCGAGGTGGGGGCCAGCACCGTCTGCCTGGGCGGGGGGGTGGCGGCCAACTCGCTGCTGCGGGAGCGCATACTCGACCTCTGCACCGAAGAGGGCCTGCGCTGCTTCCTCCCCAGCCGCTCCATGTGCACCGACAACGCGGCAATGGTGGCCGCGGCAGCCTGGTGGCGCTACCGGGCGGACGGGGCGACGCCGCTCGACATCGGCGCCCAGCCGAACCTGCGCCTGGCGTAACCGTTTCCGGCGGGCCGGCGGGGCAGGGGCCCCCGCCGGCAGCGGCGGCCTTCCTACGTGGCAACGGAGTTGCAGTGCCCGAAGGGCCCGGGTGCCCGCCGCAAGACATCCCGGTCCGGTTGCTGTAGCAACCGGACCGGGCTATCGTTAGCACTCGACACACGAGAGTGCTAATCCCTTTTCGTCCTATGGAGGTCGAACCGACATGAACCTCAAGCCCCTCGACGACCGTATCGTCGTCCGCCCCAACGAGGCTGAGCAGACCACCGTCAGCGGCCTGGTCATCCCCGACACGGCGAAGGAGAAGCCCCAGCAGGGCGAGGTCCTCGCGGTAGGCCCCGGCCGCCGTTCGGAGCAGACCGGCGAGATCATCCCGCTCGACGTCAAGGTCGGCGACACCGTCGTCTACAGCAAGTACGGCGGCACCGAGATCACCGTCGGCGGTGAGGACGTGCTGATCCTGTCCAGCCGCGACGTCCTCGCCATCGCCGGCAGCAAGTAGGTAGCCCATGTCGAAGATGCTGAAGTTCGGCGACAGCGCGCGCCGGTCCCTCGAGGCCGGGGTCGACAAGCTCGCCAACTCCGTCAAGGTCACGCTCGGCCCCCGTGGCCGCAACGTGGTGCTCGAGAAGAAGCTGGGCATCCCCACCATCACCAACGACGGCGTCACCATCGCCCGGGAGATCCAGCTCGAGGACCCCTACGAGAACATGGGCGCCCAGCTGGTCCGTGAGGTGGCGATCAAGACCAACGACATCGCCGGTGACGGCACCACCACCGCCACCGTGCTGGCCCAGGCCATGGTCCACGAGGGCCTGCGCAACGTGGCTGCCGGCGCCTCGCCGCTCGCCCTGAAGCGCGGGATCGAAGCCGCCGTGGCCGCCGCTGTCGAGAACATCGCCGGCCAGGCCAAGGAGGTCGACGACCGCTCCGAGATCGCCCAGGTGGCGTCCATCTCGGCCGCGGACACCGTGATCGGCGAGCTCATCGCCGACGCCATCGACAAGGTCGGCAAGGACGGCGTGGTCACCGTCGAAGAGTCCAACACCTTCGGCATGGAGCTGGAGTTCGTGGAGGGCATGCAGCTCGACAAGGGCTTCCTGTCGCCGCACTTCATCACCGACCCGGAGCGCCAGGAGGTCGTCCTCGACGACCCCTACATCCTTCTGATCAACCAGAAGATCAGTGCGGTCGCCGACCTGGTTCCCGTCCTCGAGAAGGTCATGCAGGCCAGCAAGCCGCTGCTGATCATCGCCGAGGACGTCGACGGCGAGGCCCTGGCCACCCTGGTGGTCAACAAGCTTCGGGGCACGTTCACCTCGGCGGCCGTCAAGGCCCCCGGGTTCGGCGAGCGCCGGCGCAGCACGCTGCAGGACCTTGCCGTCCTCACCGGCGCCACCATGCTCTCCACCGAGGTCGGCTCCAAGCTGGAGAACGTCACCCTCGACCAGCTGGGTACGGCCCGGCGCGTCACCATCACCAAGGACGACACCACGATCGTCGACGGTGGCGGCTCGCAGGAGGACGTCGACCACCGGGTCACCCAGCTCAAGCGGGAGATCGAGAACTCCGACTCCGACTGGGACCGGGAGAAGCTGCAGGAGCGGCTGGCCAAGCTGGCCGGCGGCGTTGCGGTCATCAAGGTCGGCGCGGCCACCGAGGTCGAGCTCAAGGAGAAGAAGCACCGCATCGAGGACGCCCTCTCCGCCACCCGCGCCGCCATCGAGGAAGGCATCGTCCCCGGTGGGGGCACCGCCCTCGTCCGGGCCCGCGACGCGGTCGAGAAGCTCGCCCTCGAGGGCGACGAGGCCACCGGGGCTCACATCGTCGCCTCGGCGTTGCAGGAGCCGCTCCGCTGGATCGCCCTCAACGCCGGCCTGGAGGGAATGATCACCGTCCGCCAGGTCGAGCGGGAGACCGGCTCCGTCGGCCTCAACGCGGTCACCGGTGAGTTCGAGGACCTGCTCAAGGCCGGCGTCATCGACCCGGCCAAGGTCACCCGTTCCGCGCTGCAGAACGCCGCGTCCGTCGCCGCCATGGCGCTCACCACCGAGTGCCTGATCACCGACGTACCCGAAGGCGAGGCCCCGATCCCGATGCCGAACCGTCGGGACCAGGCCAGCTCGTTCAGCTCGATGGGACGTAGGTAGGACGTTTTCAGGGAGGACGGCCGGCAGCGCGCTCAGAGCTGCCGGCCGTCCTCTTTCACCGTGATGGCGCCGGTCGGGCACTCGTCCGCCGCGGCCAGGATGTCGTCCAGCGGCGCCGCATCCGGATCGACCACGCGCGCCACCCCGTTGACGATCTCGAACACCCCCTCGGCGGCGTGGACGCAGGCCTTCGATGCGATGCAGCGGGCCACGCTCACGTCGATCTCCAGGGCCATTGGGCACTAGTGTGGCCCATGTGGACGAACGACCGCCGCCCGATCCGACCAAGCTGCTCGTGGCCTGGATGGAGTGGGAGCGCGGGGACACCCCGCCCGGCCGCGTCCTGAGCAACCTGAAGATCGCCGGCATGCGGGAGTTCCTCGAGGCCACTGCCGAGGCCCAGGCCGACCTGGCCGCCTCGGCCGAGCTGCGCTAAGTCAGCGGGCGAACAGGGCCACCCCGATCGGGGCGAGCACCAACGCCGGTAGGAACGACGCCACCGCCACTTTCTTGAGGTCGAGCAGGCGCAGCCCGATCCCGATGACGATGACCCCGCCCGTGGCGGTCATCTCGACGATCATCCGGTCGGTGAGCAGACGGTCGGCGGCGCCGGCTCCCAGGGTGAGCGTCCCCTGCACGGCGACCACGGTGAGGGCGCTGAACCCCACGCCCCAGCCCATCGTGGATGCGAACGCAATGGAGACAACCCCGTCCAGCGCGGCCTTGACCAGGAGCAGCTGCGCGTGGTCGGGGCCGCCGAGACCGTCCCGGATGGCGCCCAGGATGGTGAGTGGTCCCACGCAGAACAGCAGGCTGGCGGCCACGAACCCCTCGACGAACCGCGACTCCTCGCCCTCGCTCCCCGCGAACCGGCGTCGTATGGCCTGACCGAGTGCCTCCAGCCGGTCCTCGATCCGCAGCAACTCACCGATGACGGCGCCGAAGATCAGGGCGACGAGGGGGAAGACGACGTTGCGGGTGCCCAGGGCGTCCCGGGCTCCGATCACGAGCGTCACCAGGCCCACGGCCTGCAGGACGGCGGTGCGCAGTCGCTGCGGCAGCCGGGCGCCCAGGACGACGCCGGCCAGGGTGCCGCCGACCACGGTGATCACGTTGACGACGGTGCCGATGCCCCGCACCGCCCGACCGTACCCAACCACTTGTTGTGTGGCTGACCCCGGTATTGTCGACGGATGGCAGAGATCGAGATTGGCATCGGGAAGTCGGGTCGGCAGGCATACGGGTTCGACGACATCGCCATCGTCCCCAGTCGCCGCACACGCGACCCCGAGGACTGCGACATCTCGTGGGAGATCGATGCTTTCCGCTTCGAGCTGCCTCTGATGGCGTCGGCCATGGACGGCGTGGTCAGCCCGGCGACGGCAATCGCCATCGGCCAGCTAGGTGGGGTGGGCGTGCTCAACCTCGAAGGCCTGTGGACGCGCTACGACGACCCCGAGCCCCTGCTCGACGAGATCGCCACGCTCGACTCCGAGAAGGCCACGCTGCGGATGCAGGAGATCTACGCCGAGCCCATCAAGGAGGAGCTGGTCGGCCGGCGCATCGCCGAGATCAAGGAGGCCGGCGTCACCGCGTGCGCCTCGGTCACGCCCCAGCGCACGTATCAGCTCTCCAAGGCCATCCTGGAGGCCGAGCTCGACCTGCTGGTCATCCAGGGCACGGTGGTCTCGGCCGAGCACGTCTCCAAGACGGTCGAGCCCCTCAACCTGAAGACCTTCGTCCGGGAGCTGGAGATCCCGGTGGTCGTCGGCGGGTGTGCCTCGTACAAGAGCGCCCTCCAGCTCATGCGCACCGGTGCGGTCGGCATCCTGGTCGGCGTCGGCCCCGGGCAGGCCTGCACCACGCGGGCGGTCCTCGGGCTCGGCGTCCCCCAGGCCACCGCCATCGCCGACGCGGCCGGCGCCCGCATGCGCCACCTCGACGAGACCGGTGTCTACGTCCACGTCATCGCCGACGGCGGCATGAGCACGGGCGGCGACATCGCCAAGGCCATCGCCTGCGGGGCCGACGCGGTGATGATCGCCTCCCCGCTCGCCGCCGCCCACGAGGCCCCCGGCCGGGGCTACCACTGGGGCATGGCCACGTTCCACCCCACCCTGCCCCGTGGCGCCCGCGTCCGCACCACCACCCGCGGCACCTTGCGTGAGATCCTCACCGGCCCCGCTCACGAGAACGACGGCCGGCTCAACCTGTTCGGCGCCCTGAAGACATCGATGGCCACGTGCGGCTACGAGACGGTCAAGGAGTTCCAGAAGGCCGAGGTCATGGTCGCGCCCGCCCTGCAGACCGAAGGCAAGAGCCTCCAGATCTCCCAGGCCATCGGCATGGGGGCCTGAGGGGGCTCAGGCCGCGCTGCGGCGGAGCGCCTGCTCCGCCCACCTGAGGAGCGCGTCGGGCGGCACGGCGCCGACCTGGCGGTCCTTCACCACTCCATTGTCGAGGATGAGCAGGGTCGGAATGCTCCTGGCGTCGTACCGGGCGGAGACGGCCGGTGCCCGGTCGACGTTGACCTTCACCACCTTGAGCCGTCCGGCGAGCTTCCGGGCCGCCTGCTCCACGCCCGGGGCGACGGCCTTGCACGGGCCGCACCACGGTGCCCACAGGTCGACGAGGACGGGAAGGGGCGACTCACCGGCCACCCGGTCGAAGTCGGCGTCCTCCGCCGTCGTCAACCACGGGAGGGGCGCATGACACGCCGCGCAGCGCGGCACGCCGGCGGCCGCCGCGGGCACGCGATTCTTCTTGCCGCAGCTCGCGCAGGCGATGACGGTACTGCTGGCGCCACCTCCGGCGAACGTGCTGCTGGCGCCACCTCCGGCGACGGTACTGCTGGCGCCGCCTCCGGCGACGGTGCTCATGAGTCGGGTCCCCGAAGCCGGTACTGGGCGAGTGCCTCGACCTGGCGGAGGAAGTCCGGGCTCCGCCGGAACCGGGGGGCGAGCTCGTCGTAGTCCGCACCAGCCGCCCGCCACCGGAGCACCCGGCGCTCGATCGGCCGCAGGACGTCGCCGCGCAGGTGGTGCCCGTTCGGGCGCGGGACCTCGGACAGGCTGCGGACCCGGGCCGTCCAGTCCGCGCTGTGACGGAACCGCCGCCCGATCTCGGCGTCGTCGAGGCCCTGCTCGCTCATGCGCAGCACCCTGCGCTCGACTGGCCGGAGACTGGTGTCGTGCACCATGTCGCACCTCCCTGACGTTCCGCTCAGGATACCTTCGGCGCAGGAATTGGGCTCCCGACGGGGATGTTGAACGGTGTGATGGACGTGAACGCGCGAATGGACGCGGCCGCATCCGGCTCGGACAAGGCTCCGGCGTGGGACGACTTCACCGTGCCCACGCAGTACTGGCACGCGCTCGACGACGGCCGCATCCAGTGCGACGTCTGTCCGCGGGCGTGCAAGCTGCGTGACGGCCAGCGTGGCGTCTGCTTCGTGCGGGCCCGGCTGGACGATCAGGTGGTGCTCACCAGCTACGGCCGCTCGTCCGGCTTCTGCGTCGACCCGATCGAGAAGAAGCCGCTGAACCACTTCCTGCCCGGCAGCTCGGTGCTGTCCTTCGGCACCGCCGGTTGCAACCTGGCCTGCCGGTTCTGCCAGAACTGGGACATCTCCAAGTCCAAGGAGATCGACACGCTGTCGGACGCGGCGTCGCCGGAGACGCTGGCCGAGGCGGCCGTACGCCTCGGATGTCGCAGCGTGGCCTTCACGTACAACGACCCGGTGATCTTCCACGAGTACGCGATCGACGTCGCCGACGCGTGCCACGAGTCCGGGGTGAAGGCGGTGGCCGTCACCGCCGGGTACGTGTGTGACGAGCCGCGGGCTGAGTTCTACGCCCACATGGACGCTGCCAACATCGACCTCAAGGCGTTCAGCGAAGAGTTCTACCGCCACACCTGCGGGGCCCGGCTCGACTGGGTGAAGGAGACGCTGCGCTACCTACGTCACGAGACACCGGTCTGGTTCGAGATCACCAACCTGCTGATCCCCGGCCTCAACGACTCCGACGAGGAGCTGCACGCCATGACGTCGTGGGTGGTGGAGGATCTCGGACCCGACGTACCGGTCCACTTCACCGCCTTCCATCCCGACTTCAAGATGACCGACCGTCCGCCGACGCCCCCGGCGACTCTCACCCGGGCCCGGCGCATCGCGCGCGAGAACGGAGTGCGGTTCGCGTATACCGGCAACGTGCACGACGCCGATGGGTCGAGCACCTACTGCGGGGGATGCGGGACCGTGGTGGTGGAGCGCGACTGGTACGCCATCGGCGAGTACCGACTGACCGACGACGGTCACTGCCGGTCGTGCGGCACCCGCCTGCCCGGCGTCTTCGATGGACCGGTCGGCGGCTGGGGACCGAGGCGGATTCCGGTTCGTCTGACCGGAGGGCGGCCATGAGGACCATGCGGGTGCGCCCGCCTGCGGTCGCCGGCCTCTTCTACCCCGCCGACCCCGGTGAGCTCCGCGCCGCGGTCGAGCAGGCCCTCGCCGCGGCGGCGCCGGTGGCCGGGCCGGTCGCCAAGGCCGTCGTCGCCCCCCACGCCGGCTACGCCTATTCGGGCCCCGTGGCCGCGTCCGCCTATGCCCGGGTGGCGCCGGCTCGCGGCCGGATCACCCGGGTCGTCCTTCTCGGTCCCGCGCACCGGGCGCCCGGGGTGGCCGTCGTCGCTTCCGGCGCGGAGGCGTTCGCCACCCCGCTCGGGCTGGTCCGGGTCGACGTCGAACGGCGGGACGCACTGGTCGCCGCCGGGTTGGTGGTCGTCGACGACCATGCCCATGCCGGCGAGCACAGCCTCGAAGTGCAACTGCCGTTCCTGCAGGTGGCCCTCGGCGACGTCGCCGTGCTCCCGCTGGCGGTCGGCCACGTCGACGCCCAGCAGGTGGCCGGCGTGCTCGAGGCGGCGTGGGGCGGTGACGAGACGCTCGTGGTCGTCAGCACCGACCTGAGTCACTACCACGACCACCAGACCGCCACCGAGCTCGACCGGCGCACCGCAGACGCGGTGGTCGCCGCACGCCCCGACCGGCTGGGGCCGTACGACGCCTGTGGCGTGGTTCCCCTGCAGGCCCTGCTCCTGGCGGCCGCAGGTCACGACCTCCACGTGGAGCTGCTCGACCTCCGAACCTCGGCCGACACCGCTGGTGACCCCGGCCGAGTGGTTGGATATGGAGCCTTCGCTCTCGCCTGAGGAGCTCGACGCCCTGTTCGCGCTCGCCGACCTCGGTGTGCGGGCCGGGCTCGCCGGGCACCCGGCCCCGAGGGTCGATGCGGCCGCCCTGGCCCCCGGTCTCCGCGAGCCCGCGGGCGTCTTCGTCACCCTGGAAGTCGCCGGCGACCTCAACGGCTGCATCGGCTCCGTGGTGCCGGAGGCGCCACTCGGCGCCGCGGTGCCGCGCCTCGCGTGGGCGGCTGCATTCGACGACCCCCGTCTGCCCCCGCTGACCGAGGCCGAGTACCCGTCGCTCGAGGTCAAGCTGTCGCTGATCAGCCCGCTGGAGCCGGTCCCCGCGGAAACGGAGGCCGAGCTGGCCGCCCACCTGCGCCCCGGCGTCGACGGCGTGCTCATTCGGTCTGGGGCCGCGAACGCCACCTTTCTCCCCGCCGTCTGGCAGAAGGTGTCCGATCCCCTCTCGTTCCTCCGCCATCTCCAGGCCAAGGCCGGCCTCCGCCCGGGCCAGTGGCCCCGAGGCATGCAGGCATGGCGCTACACGGCCACGGAGTACCGGCGGAAGGCTGCCGACATCGACCGCCGCTCGGCCGCCTAGAACGAGCGGCGAGTGTCGAGGATTCCGTGCCGTCGACGCCCGCGGATCGCCCGCTCTGGCCTTCAGCACGAGGGTGCCCACGCAGCTCCACGGCACCCGTACACTCCGGTGGGAGGAGCCATGACCTTCGTCGACGTGTGCCCCGACGGTGACGTGCGACTCGCTGATGGCCACCAGGCGGGGGTGCCGTGAGGTGGGCTGACGTGGACCTGGCGGTGGCCACCTCGCCGGTCGCCGTCGACGACCTCACGCCGGGCGAACTGGCCCGGCTGCCTGAAGGAAAGCGCCGGCACGACTGGCTGCTCGGCCGAGCCGCACTCAAGGCGGTTCTCGGCATCGCCGACACCTCCGTGGTGATGTTCCCGAACCGTTCGGTGTCGCTCACCCACTCGGCGGGCGTGGCCGTGGCCGCCCGCTGCGACGGTCCGCAGGCCGGCCTGGGCGTCGATCTCGAGGGCTGGCAGGTGATCGACCCGCACACCGCCCGGTTGTACCTCCACGCTTACGAGCAGGGCGACCTCCTTCGGCTGTGGACGGTCAAGGAGGCGCTCTTCAAGGCCACGCCGCGCAACGACACCGCGGTGTTCCTCGACTACGAGGTCAACGACGCGCAGGCACTGGCCGGCGGAGCTCGCGACCGGCACGGACGGACGTTCGAGTACCTGAGCAGCAGCCGCCCCGAGGGCTGGCTGACGTTGGCGGTGTGCCATGGCGCGGCCTGACGACGAGCGCTGGGTGCTGTCGCACTACCGGACGTCGCAGCCGCATCGGAGTCGCTCACTCCTCATGGTGGTGGCGCCGGCCCGGTAAGCTGGTCCATGGCTTTCGACAATGTGCTGGTGGTCGACTTCGGCGCCCAGTACGCCCAGCTCATCGCCCGCCGGGTGCGGGAGGCGCACGTCTACAGCGAGATCGTGCCCCGCACGATGCCGCTGTCCGAGATGCTGGCCCGCAAGCCGGCCGGGATCATCCTCAGTGGCGGCCCGGCCTCGGTCCACGTGCCGGGTGCCCCGTCGATCGACGACGCCCTGTACGACAGCGGCGTCCCCGTGCTGGGCATCTGCTACGGCGCCCAGCTCATCGCCCAGCAGCTCGGCGGCGAGGTGGCCCGCACCGACGTGGCCGAGTACGGCCGCACGTCCCTGGAGGTCACCGGCTCGTCCGGCCTCTTCGCCGGTCTGCCCTCGGAGCAGGACGTGTGGATGAGCCACGCCGACTCCATCGTTCGGGCCCCGACCGGCTTCCGGGTGACCGCCCGCACCGGCGTGGTGCCCATCGCCGCCCTGGAGGACGTCGAGCGGGCCGTGTACGCCGTGCAGTTCCATCCCGAGGTGGCCCACACCGCCCGGGGCCAGGAGGTGCTGAAGCACTTCCTCTACGACGTCTGCGGCTGCCTGCCCCGGTGGACCATGACGTCGATCGTGGAGCAGGCGGTGGAGCTGATCCGGTCGCAGGTCGGCGACGAGAAGGTCATCTGCGGGTTGTCCGGCGGAGTCGACAGTGCGGTGGCCGCAGCCCTGGTCCACAAGGCGGTCGGCGACCAGCTGACGTGTGTGTTCGTCGACACGGGGCTCATGCGGGCAGGGGAGTCCGAGCAGGTCGAGGACACGTTCCGCCGCCAGTTCAAGGTCGACCTGGTCCACGTGAAGGCCGCCGACCGCTTCCTCGAGGCCCTCGACGGCGTCGACGACCCCGAGCAGAAGCGCAAGGCCATCGGCAACACCTTCATCCGGGTCTTCGAGGAGGTGGCGGCCGACTTCGAGGACGCCCGGTTCCTGGTCCAGGGCACCCTCTACCCCGACATCATCGAGTCGGGCACCAAGGACGCGGCTCGTATCAAGTCGCACCACAACGTCGGCGGCCTCCCCGACGACATGCAGTTCGAGCTGGTCGAGCCGCTGCGCAACCTGTTCAAGGACGAGGTCCGCGCCGTGGGTGAGGAGCTGGGCCTGCCCGAGGAGATCGTGTGGCGCCAGCCGTTCCCCGGCCCCGGTCTGGCCGTCCGCATCGTCGGCACGGTCACGCCCGAGCGGCTGGAGATCCTCCGCCAGGCCGACGCCATCGTGATCGAGGAGATCAAGCGGGCCGGGGTCTACGCCGAGCTGTGGCAGAGCTTCGCCGTCCTCCTGGCCATCCGCACCGTCGGGGTCATGGGCGACGAGCGGACCTACGCCTACCCCGTCATCGTGCGGGCCGTGGTGAGCGACGACGCCATGACCGCCGACTGGGCCCGCCTGCCCCACGACCTCCTCGAGTGCCTTTCGAGCCGGATCATCGCCGAGGTGCCGGGTGTGAACCGGGTGGCCCTCGACATCACGTCGAAGCCCCCCGGCACCATCGAGTGGGAATAGCGGGTTCGGTGCACTGGTCGTGATCCGGGCCGCACACGCCGATATCCCAACCAACCATGCACCCGAACCGACGTCCCGCCGCGATCGCTGTTTGCGTTTGATCAATCGGTGGCGCTCTACCACCCCCGATTGAACAAACCCGACCCTCTTAAGGC
The DNA here is from genome assembly GCA_902805665.1 of uncultured Acidimicrobiales bacterium. Lineage (GTDB taxonomy): Bacteria > Actinomycetota > Acidimicrobiia > Acidimicrobiales > AC-14 > CADCTB01. Next base: position 22,252 of record CADCTB010000106.1, on the reverse strand, counting down.
TCGAGGACCACCTTGATGCAGCCATCTTCCTTCTTCTGGAAGATCTCGTAGGCGTAGGGGGCCTGGTCGAGGGGGAGCTCGTGGGTGACGAGGTCGTCGACGCCCAGGGGATCGGCGTCGGTGAGCAGGGGCATGATGTCGTCGACCCAGCGGCGGACGTTGGCCTGGCCCATGCGCAGGGTCACCTGCTTGTCGAACAGGTCGCCCAGCGGGAACATCGGGAACGGTCCGCCGTAGACGCCGCTGATCGACAGGGTGCCACCTCGACGGACGCATCCCATGGCCTGGTGGAGGGCGACCAGCTTGTCGGGCTGCACCTTGGCCGCCTGCAGGACCGAGTCCATCAGCGAGCCCGCGGCCTCCATCCCGACGGCATCGATCACCGAGTGGCAGAGCGCCCCGTCGGTGATCTCGAACATGGCGTCGGTCACGTCCTTGACGTCGGAGAAGTCGAGCGGCTCGATGCCGTGACGGCCGGCCATGGCCAGCCGCTCAGGCACTTGATCGATGCCGATGACCCGGCCGGCGCCCTTGTGCAGCGCGATCCGCGCGCACATCTGGCCGATGGGACCGAGGCCGAGCACGGCGACGGTCTGCCCCGGCTGCACGGCGGCGTACTCCACCGCCTGCCATGCCGTCGGCAACACGTCGGAGAGGAACAGGAACCGGTGGTCGGGCGGGCCCTCGGGCACCTTGATCGGTCCGAACTGGGCCTGCGGCACCCGTAGGTACTCGGCCTGGGCCCCGGGCACGTGGCCGTACAGCTTGGTGTAGCCGAACAGGCTGGCCCCCTTGCGCAGGCTCTTGTTCTGGGTGGTCGAGCACTGCGAGTACAGCTGGTCGGAGCACTGGTCGCACCAGCCACACGAGATGTTGAACGGCACGACCACCCGGTCGCCGGCCTGGAGGTTGGGAACCTCCGGCCCCACTTCCTCGACGATGCCCATCGGCTCGTGGCCGATGATGTCGCCCTCGTCCATCACCGGCCAGAGCTTCGTGTACAGATGCAGGTCAGATCCGCAGATGGCGGTCGACGTGATCCGCACGATGGCGTCGGTCGGTTCCTCGATCTTGGGGTCGTCGACGGTGTCCACCCGGACGTCGCCCTTCCCGTGCCACACCACTGCCCGCATCTGCCGTGCGTTCCCGGGGTCGGCCCGGACGAAACGGACCGTCGGTACGCTGGGGGGGCCCATGCCGACCTCCGCCGACCTGCTCGCCAACCTCAACCCGGTGCAGCGCGAGGCCGTGACCCACCCCGGTGGACCGCTGCTCATCGTGGCCGGGGCCGGCTCGGGAAAGACGCGGGTGCTCACCTCGCGGGTGGCCTGGCTCATCAAGGACCAAGGCGTGTCGCCGTTCGAGATCCTGGCCATCACCTTCACCAACAAGGCGGCCGACGAGATGAAGGGCCGGGTCGCGGCCCTGGTGGGCCCGGTGGCCCGCAAGATGTGGGTGTCGACGTTCCACTCGGCGTGCGTCCGCATCCTCCGGCGCGACGGCCACCACCTGGGCTACTCGTCTTCGTTCACGATCTACGACCAGGCCGATGCCGAGCGCCTGACCGGTTACGTGCTGCGGGACCAGAACGTCGACCCCAAGCGCTTCCCGCCCCGGTCGGTGCACGCCACCATCAGCGCGGCCAAGAACGACCTCGTGGGCGTCGACGCGTACGAGGACCGGGCCCGGGGACCGTTCGAGAAGCGCATCGCCGCCGCCTACCGGGAGTACCAGCGCCGCCTGGTCGACGCCAACGCCATGGATTTCGACGACCTGCTGGTGCGCGCCGTCGACCTCCTGCGGGCCCACCCCCACGTCCTCGAGTACTACCAGGACCGCTTCGCCCACGTGCTGGTCGACGAGTTCCAGGACACGAACGGGGCCCAGAACGAGCTGGTCGTGCAGCTGGCCCGGAAGCACCGCAACATCTGCGTGGTCGGCGACAGCGACCAGAGCGTCTACCGCTTCCGGGGGGCCGACATCCGCAACATCCTGGACTTCGAGGAGAAGTTCCCCGACGCCACGGTGGTCGTCCTCGAGCAGAACTACCGGTCGACGTCGACCATCCTCGACGCCGCCAATGCGGTCATCGCCAACAACGCCATGCGCCGGCCCAAGGCGCTGTGGACCGAGCAGGTGGGCGGCGAGCTGATCCAGCGGTACTTCGCCGAGGACGAGCACGAGGAGTCGTCCTGGGTCGCCCGCGAGATGCAGCGCCTGCACGAGACCGAGAACCAGCGCTGGGGCGACATGGCCGTCTTCTACCGGACCAACGCCATGAGCCGGGTGCTGGAAGAGCAGCTCGTCCGGCTCAAGATCCCCTACCGGGTGGTGGGCGGCACCCGCTTCTACGACCGGCGGGAGGTGAAGGACGCCCTGGCCTACCTGCGGGCGGTGGTCAACCCCACCGACGAGGTGTCGGTGCGGCGGATCATCAATGTGCCGAAGCGGGGCGTGGGCGACACGAGCCTGGCCCGGCTCGAGGCGTGGGCCACCAGCCGGGGCCGGCCGTTCATCGACGCTCTGGCCAAGGCCGAGGAGGCCGGTGTTGGCGGGCGGGCCCTGGCGGGCGTCACCCAGCTGGTCGGGCTGCTCGACGAGCTCCGGGCGTCCGCGGCGTTCGGCCACGCAGGCGGGGGCGGCTCGCCCTCCGGCATGCTCGAGGCGGTGCTGGCCCGCACCGGCTACGCCGCCGAGCTGGAGGCCGACGGGTCGGTGGAGGCGAACGGCCGGTTGGAGAACCTGGCCGAGCTCGTCGGCGTGGCCCGGGAGTACGAGGACATCGCCGCCGCCGAGGGGCGGGACGCCACGGTGGCGGAGTTCCTGGAGACCGTGAGCCTGGTGGCCGACGCCGACCAGCTCCCCGACGACGCATCCAGTGTCGTGCTGATGACACTCCACACCGCCAAGGGCCTGGAGTTCCCCGACGTGTTCCTCATCGGGCTGGAGGACGGTGTCTTCCCCCACCTGCGCTCGCTGGGCGAGCCCGAGGAGCTGGAGGAGGAGCGCCGCCTCTGTTACGTGGGGATCACCCGGGCGCGGGAGCGCCTGTACCTGTCGCACGCGTGGAGCCGCTCACTCTTCGGGTCGACCCAGTACAACCCGCCCAGCCGCTTCCTGAAGGAGATTCCCGAGCAGCTGACGCAGCTGGTGGAGGGCAGCCACAGCCGGGGACGGTCCTCGGGCGGCGCAGGCTCGTGGGGACGTGACCGCATCGTGGAGGCCGCATCCCGACCGCCGTCGGCCGTGCGCCCGGTCCGGTCCACCGGCGCCGAGCGTCTGGGCATCAGGGTCGGCGACGACGTGGTCCACGGCAAGTTCGGCGAGGGCGTCGTGCTGGAGATCATCGGGTCCGGTGACTCGGCCGAGGTGATCGTCCGCTTCCCGAGCGTGGGGGAGAAGCGGCTGCTGCTGGCCTGGTCCCCCCTCAAGAAGGCGTGATGGCCCGAAGGTAGGAGGCGGAGCCGGTCTTCCGGACCGGCCGGTGAAGGGCACGGATGCGGGAGCGTGCGGGTACGTCGCCGGCCGCAGGCGGGCCCTCACCCGGCTGCGACGCCGGGTGCAGGCCGAACCAGGCCATCTGCGTGACGTGCCCCAGAGCGTCGATGGTGGCCAGCTCGGCCCACGCGTGGGTGGCGGGATGAGCCTGGCGCAGCTCGCGGAACGCCTCCCAGGCACTCTCTTCGACGTCGAACGTGCCGACCAGGTCGCGCAGGCCACCGGCCGGCCGGCTGTAGGAGCCGGCGAAGAGCAGGAACTGCCGGGGGACACCGAGGTCGCGCGGGTCGATGCCGAGGGCGGTGCACAGCTCGCCCACCGGAATCTCGACGGGCGCGATGGCCTCGTCGTCCAGCCAGCCGACCAGACGCACGATCTTGCGCTTGCGCACATATTCGATCGCCAACCCGGTCCCGCGCGTGCCGCCGCCCAAACGCCTGGCCCTACCCATTGAAGCTCCCCTCCGAGGCAAGAAATGCCCGTGGTCCTATTTGGTCATGTCCGGGACCCGGGCGAAAGTGTGCTGACCTGCCTCTTTGATGGTGGTGCTAGCCCCCCTGATACGTCGTTAGGGCCCTTGGGCGGTGGTCGGTCTGCCCAGGTCGACGATCACCCGTCCTTTGTCGTTGACCCGAACGGGGAACGTCACCAGCCCGGCGCCGTCGGCGGGGTAGATACGGCCGTCGCAGGGGTCGACGAAGTGCCGGGCGTCGCGTTCCCAGGTGAGGACGCACCGGCGCGGGGCGCCGGCGACCCGCGCCTCGAAGGCCAGCCAGTTCGACTCGCCGAGGTGCTGCACGTAGATGTCGCGGGTCCCACCCTTGGGATCGGGAAACAGGATGGGGCCGTCGCGGGCGATCGTGCGCGCGTAGTCCGTGGCCCGTCCGATCTCGAACTGGGCCACCTTGTTGCCTTCGGCGTCGGTACCGCCGGACGTGGCCGTGCGCGTGCCGGCCACCCGGGCGACGACGGCGAAGAGCAGCGCGGCCGCCAGCACCGCACCGATGGCGGTGAAGAGCACCGTCCGCCGGTGGGCGGCGCCGTGGTCGGCGGCTGGGCCCTCGACGGGGTACGGGGGATCGGGCTCGGTCACGCTCCTAGTATGCGGGGCGGTGGATCTCCTCGAGCACGCGGGCAAGCGCGTCCTTGCCGCGCACGGTGTCCCGGTGCCCGTCGGCCATGTCGCCTTCGACGTCGACCAGGCGGTGGCGGCGGGTGACGCGATCGGTTACCCAGTGGTGGTCAAGGCGCAGGTTCCGGTGGGCGGCCGGGGGAAGGCCGGCGGCATCAAGGTGGCCAACGATGCCGCCGAGCTGGCCGTGGCGGCCGGCGAGGTGCTCGGGATGTCGATCAAGGGACACTTCGTCCACCGCATCTGGGTCGAGGAGGCGCTGACCGCGGCCCGTGAGATCTACTTCTCCTTCACCTTCGACCGGGCGGCCAAGCTGCACCTGGGCATGCTCTCGGGCCGCGGAGGCATCGACATCGAGCAGGTGGCGGCCGAGTTCCCCGAGGCCATCCACCGCTTCCACGTCAACCCTCTGGAGCGGCTGTCGGAGGCTGAGGCGACGGCGGCGGTAGAGGCGGCCGGCATCACCGGCGACGCCGCCGAGCCGGTGGCCGGGATGCTCGTGAAGCTCTACGACGCCTACACGGCCGAGGACGCCGAGCTGGTCGAGGTCAACCCGCTGGCCGTCGTGGCCGACGGCCGCGTGCTGGCCATGGACGCCAAGGTGATCCTCGACGACAACGCGGCGTGGCGCCATCCGGGCTGGGAGGAGTGGCGCTACGTCGAGGGGCTCGACCCGCGGGAGCGGTCGGCCCGCGAGAAAGGGCTCACCTATGTGGGCCTCGACGGCAGCGTCGGGATCATCGGCAACGGGGCGGGGCTGGTGATGGCCACGCTCGACGTCGTCGCTCAGGTCGGCGGGCGGGCTGCCAATTTCCTCGACGTGGGAGGCGGCGCGGCGGCCGACGTCATCACCGCCGCCCTCGAGGTCGTCAACGCCGATCCCGCCGTCCGCGCCATCTTCGTCAACATCTTCGGGGGCATCACCCGAGGTGAGGAGGTGGCCAACGGCATCGTCGAGGCGCTCGGGCGGGTCGAGCTGCACAGCCCGATCGTCGTCCGCCTCGACGGCACCAACGCCGAGGAGGGACGGGCCATCCTCGCCTCCCACGAGTCCGACCGGCTGGTGTCACGCCCGACGATGCTCGAGGCGGCCCGGACCGCGGTGACCCTGGCCGCATCAGGGCCCTCGTCGTGAGCATCCTCGTCGACGGTTCGACACGGGTGCTGGTGCAGGGCCTCACCGGGAGCCAGGGCCGGTTCCATGGCCTGCGGAACCGGGACTACGGGACGTCGATCGTGGCCGGTGTCACGCCGGGCAAGGGGGGCACCGACGTCGACGGCATCCCCGTCTTCGACACGGTGGCCGAGGCCGTGGCCGCCACCGGCGCCGACGCCAGCCTGGTGTTCGTGCCGGCCCGGGCCGCCGCCGCTGCGGTGATCGAGGCGGGCGACGCCGGCATCGCCCTCGTGGTCTGCATCACCGAGGGCATCCCGCTCCACGACGAGGCCCGTGCCTTCCACCACCTGGCTCGCAACTGCCCAGGTACCCGCCTGCTCGGGCCCAACTGCCCGGGCGTGATCTCGCCGGGCAGGGCCAACCTGGGGATCACCCCGGGGGGCATCGCCCTGGCGGGTGGCCCCGTGGGCGTGGTCAGCCGTTCCGGCACGCTCACCTACCAGGCCCTCCACGAGCTGACCCGCAACGGGATCGGACAGACCACCTGCGTCGGCATCGGCGGCGACCCTGTGCCGGGGACGGGCTTCATCGACTGCCTCCGCCTGTTTCAAGCCGACCCCGAGACCCGGGCCGTCATCATGATCGGCGAGATCGGTGGCGCGGACGAAGAGGCCGCCGCCGGCTTCATCGCCGGGGAGATGGACAAGCCGGTCGTCGCCTACGTCGCGGGCGTCACCGCCCCGCCGGGCCGCCGCATGGGTCACGCCGGCGCCATCGTGTCGGGCGGCAAGGGCGGCGCGGCCGCCAAGATCGAAGCGCTGCAAGCGGCGGGCGCCACGGTCGTCCTCGACCCCACCGAGCTCGGCTCCCGCATGAAAGAGGTCCTGCAGGGCCTGGGCTAGGACGTGTGCCGCCTAACGCGGGGCCGGCACGGTGATCTCCCGAAGGGGATCACCCCCGTCGATGAACAGCCGTCCACCTGGAACGAGGACGTGCCCCAGCCGCTCGAGCGCCTGCGATCCGGCGTGGGGATCACGGCCGTCGAACGCTCCGACCCTCACTGCGAACGCGATGTCATAGCGCTCCTCGCCCGGTTCGAGCGCAAGCTCCTCCGCGGCGACCTGTCGAGCAGTGAGCCGCTTGCCCGCGATCAACTCGGCGGCAGACCGGCTGAGCTGGGCGATCGCCTTCGCCGAACGGTCGACGGCGAGCACGTGGCCCTGCGGGCCGACGCGCTCGGCGACCTCCCGAGCCGCGGCTCCGGGACCGCAGCCGATCTCGACGACGCGGAGGCCGGGACGCAGCGGTAGGGCGTCGACGATCCGTGCCAGCCGGGGCGACAGCGCAGCCACCGACCGACCGTAGAAGTCCGCCGGAGCGGGCCGTCGTCGACGGCCCGCTCCAACAGTGATCTAGACGGCGCAGCCCGCTCGGGCCAGCTGCCGGTTGTAGTCGGCGTTGCCCTCGGCCCGGGTCTCCTCGACGGAGGCGAGCACCTCAGGGAAGTCGGCGACCTGGTCGGCCAAGGCGTCGAGGTTGGCGTTGAAGGCGGCGCGCTGGGCCAGGAGCGTCTGGCACTGGGCGCCTGACCCGGGGAGGGTGGTCGTCGTGGTGGGCGACGGCATCGTGGTCGTCGTCGTGGGCGAGGGCACGGTGGTCGTGGTGGTGGGCGACGGCGTGGTCGTCGTGGGGGCGCCGGTGCCCTCGGTGACCACGATGCGGTAGACCCGGGTGGCGGTGGCGACGGACGAGGGGTCGCCCGGCGTGCAGGGGAAGCTGCCGGTGGCGCCGAAGGGGCAGTCCGGCGGAGACAGGGCGTTGGCCGCCGACACCGTGAACTCGTAGGTGCCGGGCGCCGTCGGCGTACCGGCGAGGAGACCCTGCGGGGTGAGCGAGACGCCCGGAGGCAACGTCCCGGAGACCACCCTGAAGGTCGGCGCCGGGGACAGATGGGTGTTCATGGTGAGCTGGTGGCTATAGGGGGTGCCGACCGTTCCACCCGGAGGAGCGGTGGGGCTCAGCGAGGGTTGGACCCTGCCGGCGGCGTTGTTCCCCCAGCAGACGGCCGGCGGGCCGGTGACCGGCATGGCGCAGCTGTGGAAGGTGCCGGCGCTCACGTTGGTGTACTGGCCGGGAGGAGCGTTGGTCTGGCCTTCGGCGTTCCGCCCCCAGCACGTGATGCTGCGATCGGGCCGCAACCCGCAGACGTGGGCGAAACCGACGCTGACCTGGATGAACGGGCCCGGAGGCTCGTTGAGCTGTCCGCCCTGGTTGCGGCCCCAGCACTCGACGCTCAGGTCGGGCCGTATGCCGCAGATGGTGAAGTTCCCGGAGTTGATGGAGATGAACGTCCCGGCCGGGATGTCGGTCTGCTGACGGTCCGTGTTCGAGCCCCAGCAGACGACGGTGCCGTCGTAGCGCAGCCCGCACGCGTGGCGGATGCCGACCGTGAGCTCCTTGAACACCTCGTTCGTGGGCGTGTTGGCGACGACCCCGGTGTCGTTCGCTCCCCAGCACACGGGGTGGCCATCGGTGCGCAGCGCGCAGACGAAGTTGAACCCGGGCGCCACGTGGAGGAACGTGCCCGAGGGCACGCCGGTGACCTTGCCGCCGGTGTTGTTGCCCCAGCACACGATGCTGCGGGTGACGGTGACGCCGCAGGCGGTGTTGTAGCCGGCGTTCACCTCGATGAAGCGAACCCCCGCCGGCGGAGTGGCCTGGCCCGGCCCCTCGGACACGTTGTCGCCCCAGCAGGTGGCGGTCATGTCGGGCTGGATACCGCAGGTCATGTAGCCGCCGGCGTTGACCGACGGCGGTCCGGGCTGTGGCGACGAGGAGCCGAAGCCGGCCGCCGGTTGAGCGATGGCCGCCAGCAGCCCCGCAACCATCAATGCCGCAGCCGCGGCCATCCCCACCATGCGCGCCTTCATACGTCCCCCCAGGGTTCCTCTTGGCGGAGGTCTAGCTCACACCGGGGACCCGATCAAGGGTTCCCGACGGACGCTTCCAACACCTATCTGGGGGTTGACACCTACCGGTTGCGCCTCAGCCGAGGCGCTCGGGCAGCTCGTCGCGGTACTCCGGGAAGTACCGGGGGATGATGGCCAGGGAGAACTCGGGAAGGATCGACGACGCCGGCTCACGCTCCATCAGAAACGCGAAGGACTCGCGGACGACCGCCTCCGAGTCGGTGTCCTCCAGGCCCCAGTCGTCGAGAAGCGACGGCGGGACGAGCACGCGGTGCGAGGTGGTCTCCTGGCCCTCGGTGACCTCGACGCCGAACTCGTGGGGCCCTGCGGGGGTGATTCGTATGCCGCCCATGGGGCAACGGTACCGCCTCGGAACTCCGGGGTACTTCTCCCCAGATGCCACACGAGACGCCCTGGTGGCAGACGGCCGTTCTCTACCAGGTCTATCCGCGGTCGTTCCTGGACAGTGACGGCGACGGCATCGGCGACCTGGCCGGACTGCGGTCCCGGCTGCCCTACCTGCGGTGGCTCGGTGTCGACGGTGTGTGGCTGTCGCCCATCTACCGGTCGCCCATGGCCGACTTCGGCTACGACGTCAGCGACCACTGCGCCATCGACCCGGTCTTCGGTGACCTCGACGATTTCGACGCCCTTCTCGGCGACGCCCACGGGCAGGGGCTGCGCGTCCTCCTCGACTGGGTGCCGAACCACACGAGCGACCGCCACCCCTGGTTCCTCCAGTCGCGTTCCGACCGCAGTTCGCCGAAGCGGGACTGGTACTTCTGGCGGGATGGGCGGGCCGAAGGGCTCCCGCCGAACAATTGGAAGGCTGCCTTCGGCGGTCACGCCTGGACCTGGGACGAGCGAACGGGCCAGTGGTACCTGCACCTGTTCCTTCCCGAGCAGCCCGACCTGAACTGGGGCCATCCCGGCGTGGTCGACGCCATGCACGGCGTGCTGCGCTTCTGGCTCGATCGGGGGGTCGACGGCTTCCGCGCCGACGTCGTCCATCTGATCGGCAAGGACGAGAGGTTGCCGGACCATCCACGCGAGCTCGCCGACATGGACCTGGTGGGCGTGCACGACCATCCCGCGGCGCATCCGTTGTTGCGAGGGATCCGGCGGGTGCTCGACTCGTACCCCGGCGACCGGGTCATGGTCGGCGAGGTGAACCTGGGGTCGGCCGGCCTGCTGGCGCCGTACTACGGGGCGGGCGACGAGCTGCACATGGTCTTCAACTTCTCGCTCCTGTGGGCGCCATGGGATCCGACCCGATGGGCGGAGCGGATCGTGGAGTCGGAGGAGGCGCTCAACCCGACCGGGGCATGGCCGGTGTGGGTGCTGTCGAACCACGACACGCCCCGTCATCGGGATCGCTACGGCGGCTCGGAGGCCCGGGCCCGCGTGGCGGCCACGGTTTTGCTCACGCTCCGAGGTACGCCGTTCATGTACGCCGGCGAGGAGTTGGGCCTCGACGACGCCGAGGTGCCCGACGGTGTGCGGGTCGACCCGGGCGGGCGCGACGGCTGCCGGGCCCCGATCCCGTGGGACGACGGCCCGGGCCACGGGTGGCCGGCCGAGCCGTGGCTGCCCTGGCCCAAGGGCGCCGGCACGCAGGACGCGGAAACGCTGACGAGGGACCCCGGCTCGATCCTCCATCTGTACCGGCGCCTGCTCGCCGCCCGCCGCCGGTCAGCGGCCCTCCGCGCCGGCTCCTGGCAGCTCGTCGACGCCCCCAAGGGCGTCCTCGCCTATGAGCGCTCGGCCGGCTTCGAGACGCGGCAGGTGTGGGCCAACTTCGGCGACGACCAGGTGGTCTGCACGCCCCTCGGCGACTGGGTCGTCGAGGTCGCCACGCGCGACGGCGGCGAGGGTCAGCGGTGGGACGGACGGCTGGCCGCGGCCGACGCGGTGGTGCTCAGGCCCGCAGGGTAGGTAGGTCCCATGCACGAGCGCTGGTACAAGCAGGCCGTGATCTACTGCCTCGACGTCGAGACGTTCCAGGACTCCGACGGCGACGGGGTGGGGGACTTCGCCGGTCTCACCAGCCGCCTCGACTACCTGGCCCGGCTGGGCGTGACCTGTCTCTGGCTCAACCCCATCCACCCCAGCCCGAATCGCGACGACGGGTACGACGCCGCCGACTTCTACGGCGTGGATCCCCGCCTCGGCACCCTTGGCGACTTCGCCGAGCTTGTGCACCAGGCCGCCAACCGCGGCCTGCGCGTCATCATCGACCTGGTCGTCAACCACACCTCCGACGAGCATCCGTGGTTCCAGTCGGCCCGTTCCGACCCTGAGTCGAAGTACCGGGACTGGTACGTGTGGTCCAAGGACGAGCCGTCCGACCGCCACCAGGGCATGGTCTTCCCGGGCCAGCAGAGCGAGACGTGGACGTGGGACGAGGGCGCGGACGCCTGGTACTACCACCGCTTCTACGACTTCCAGCCCGACCTCAACATGGCCAATCCGGCGGTACGAGCCGAGGTCCGCAAGATCATGGCGTTCTGGCTGCAGCTCGGCGTCTCGGGCTTCCGCATGGACGCCGCGCCGTTCATCATCGAGCTCACCCGGCCGAACGAGCCGCAGGCGCCGAAGGAGTTCGGGTACCTGCGCGAGTTCCGGGAGCTGCTTTCCTGGCGACGGGGCGACGCGCTCATCCTGGCCGAGGCCAACGCCGAGCGCGACGAGCTCGTCGAGTACTTCGGCACCGGCGACCGGCTGCCCATGCTCTTCAACTTCCTGGTCAACCAGCGCCAGTTCCTGGCCATGGCCCGGGGCGACGCCGGCCCGATCGTCTCCGCCCTGGAAGCGACGCCCTCCATCCCGGACTCCTGCCAGTGGGCGACGTTCCTGCGCAACCACGACGAGGTCGACCTCGGCCGCCTCAGTGAGCGGGAGCGGGCCGACTGCTTCGCCGCCTTCGGTCCCGACGAGACCATGCAGCTCTACGGGCGGGGCATCCGGCGGCGGCTCGCCCCGATGCTGGGCAACGACCGCCGGCGCATCGAGATGGCGTACAGCCTCCAGTTCACCCTTCCGGGAACGCCCGTGCTGCGCTACGGCGAGGAGATCGGCATGGGCGACGACCTGTCGCTCAAAGAGCGCGACGCCATCCGCACACCGATGCAGTGGTCCGCCGCCGCCAACGGCGGGTTCTCCACCACACCGAAGAAGAAGGACCTGCACCACCCGGTGATCACCGGTGGTGAATTCGGCTACGAGACGGTCAACGTCGAAAGCCAGCGTCGCGACCCCGGCTCGCTCCTGCACTGGATGGAGCGCATGCTCCACACCCTGCGGGAGTGCCCCGAGTTCGGCATCGGTGTCTGCACGCCCATCGACACCGGTGAGTCGTCGGTGCTGGCGTTGCACTACGAGGCACCGGGAGGGGTGATGCTGGCCCTCCACAACCTCTCCGACCGCAAGCGCACCGTCGACCTGGGCGAGCAGCCCGGTGCCGAAGGCGATCCGGTCGAGATGTTCGCCGACCGGGTCTACGGTCGGGTCGCCCCCCAGCTCGAGGGCGTGGACCTGGCGGGCTACGGCTACCGGTGGATCCGCCTCCGGGAGACGCCCGGTCGCTGAGGCCCGGGCTCAGGCCGTGGGGCGCAAGGCGGCGAAGAACCGCCAGATGGTCGCCGTCGCGTCCAGGGCGCCGTTCGCCGGTCCGAGGCCGTCGGCGAACCAGATGTGTCCCGCACCCTGCACGGTCACGAGGCTCACCGCCGAGCCGTTGGCGCAGCCTTCCCAAGCCTCGGTTGTCACCGGCCCGGCCACCTGCGTAGGCGACGGCGGCGGGCACCTGTCGAGGTCGGCCCAGCGCCGGACCATGGCCGGCGTCGACGTGTACGGCGGTGCGTTCTGCGCCTCGACTGCCGAAGGCTTCCCGCCTTCGTAGGGGATGAGCTGGTCCTCGGTGCCGTGGATCTCCAGGACCGAGACCGGCCGTGAGGGCCGGCACCCGTCGACGACCACCGCGCCGGCCACCGAGCCCACGGCCGTGACGCGGTCGGCCCGCTCGCAGGCGAACCGGTAGGCCATCATCGCCCCGTTGGAGACTCCGGCCACGAACACCCGGGCCTTGTCGATCGGGTAGTCCGCTTCCACTTGGTCGAGGACGCCGGTCAGGTAGCCGACGTCGTCGGGGTTGCGGCTCGGCGCCGAGCCGCAGCACGTCCCTGCGTTCCACTCCCCCCGGGTGCCCTCGGGATAGGCGACGATGAAGTCGCCGGCCGCCGCCTCGCGGTCGAACCGGGTGGTCTTGACGGTGTCCTCGACGCTGTTGGCTCCACCATGCAGGACCAGCACCAGTGGCGCAGGACGGCGCCGGTCGAGGGTGGGCGGCACGAAGACCCGGTAGGCACGGTCCACTCCGCCGACGCTGATCCGACTGTTCTGGACCGGGGCCGGTCGAGCCGACGACGAGTCGCCACCGCCTCCGCAGGCGGTGGTGAGCAGCAGTGCCCCCAGTGCGATCGCCGCCGCCCGCCGTCCGATCCGAGAAGCCTATGACGGACGCGGTCACCGCGCCCGGGGTTCAGGGCACGAGCGCAGGGCGACCGGCCCGCAGCCAGTTCCTTCGCACCGACTTCCGCTCGTCCTCGGTGGTGCCGCCCCAGACGCCCGTCACCTGGTTGGTTTCCAGGGCGAACTGAAGGCACACGTCGCGCACCTCGCACTGGTGGCAGATGCGCTTGGCCGCCTCGGCCTGGGCGAGTGGCTCGCCGGTGCCGCCAAGTGGGAAGAAGAGGTCGGGATCACTGCCGAGGCACCGGGCCTCGGCCCGCCAGCTCTTGTTGTTTCCAGCCAGAGGCGGCTGTCGCACGTCATGTCCCCCCGCTGCTTGAGGCGATTTTTTCGGGTGTACCCCACGGCCGTCCGCCTCATTCCCGGTTCGCGGCCGGGCGATTACGGGCAGGATACGTCGATGGCTGATCAACGACTTCTGTGGAAGGCGGTCGGGTCGCTGAGCGGCGTGGCCGCCGGCTCGGCGACACGTGCGCTGCTGCGGGCCTGCTGGCGGCGGACCATGGGAGGCGACCCGCCCACCAACCCGGCGTCGCCGAGCACCCGGTGGTCGGAGGCGCTCATCTGGGCCGTGGCCTCGGGCGTCGCCATGGCGGTGACCCGCCTGATCGCCCAGCGGGGCGCGGCCGAGGCGTGGAAGGCCAGCACCGGCACGTATCCGGCGGACCTGGAGACCGTCAGCCCGTGAGCCCCGGCGATGCTGTGACCGACGTCTCGCCGGAAGTCGCTGACGTCGATGTGGACCTCGACGGTGATGACGACGACCTCGCCCACTACGCCCGCAACGACGAGTTGCACGCGGCGCGCAAGCAGGGGCGGGCGGTCAAGGCGCTGTGCGGCACCCTGTTCCAACCCCACGCCGACCCGAGCCGCCTGCCGGTGTGCGTGGTGTGCCAGGAGCTGGCTGCGGCCTGGTCGCGCTGAGCCCTACCGGAACTTGGAGCCCGACTCCTTGGCCATGACGAAGGCGCCATAGGCCAGCACCCCGCCGAGGATCACCCCGAGGTAGGCGCCGACGGACAGGCTCGACAGCTCGCTGGCCAGCTTCCAGGCCAGTGTGCCGACCACGGCGAGGCCGGCGGCGGGTTGGAGCCTGGCCAGGGTCGGATTGACCTTCTGGTTGGAGTAGCGGCTCATCACCACCTGGGCCACCATGGCCACGGTGATCAGGAACGCCAGGGTGCCCTGTAGCGCGTTGGGGGTCTGGAGACCGGTTCGCCGCGGATCCCCACCGAGGAACCCGGCGAGCTCGAACCTGTGCCATGGGAAGAACGCAAGGCTGACGAGCAGGAGCCCGCCGGCCACCACCACGAACCGTTCGCCCCGCGTGAGCCTGGCCAGCATCTCCACTCCGTTGAAGTCGCCCAACCATGCCACAAGGGCGATACGGTGCCTGTGATGCGCATAGGCGTACTCGCCTCCAGCGGGGGGACGAACCTGGAGGCCATTCTTCGTGCCGGCCTGCCGGTGGTGGCGGTGGTGGTCGACCGTCCGTGCGGCGCGACCGCGGTCGCCGAGGCGGCCGGCGTGCCCGCCGAGCTGGTCCCGCGGACGTCGTTCGGTCCCGACTTCGACCGGCCCGCCTACACCGAGCAGGTCGTCGACGCCCTCGAGCGCCACGGTGTCGAGCTGGTCGTCATGGCCGGATTCGGCACCGTCCTGGACAAGCAGATCCACGACGCCTATCCCGGGCGCATCCTGAACACCCATCCCGCCCTCCTGCCGGCATTTCCCGGCTGGCATGCCGTCGAGGAGGCGTTGGCCGCGGGGGTGAAGGTGACCGGCTGTACCGTCCACCTGGCCACCCTCGAAGTCGACAGCGGGCCGATCCTCGCCCAGGAGGCGGTGCCCGTCTTCGACGACGACACCCCCGAGACCCTGCACGCACGCATCAAGGAAGTCGAGCACCGCTTGTACCCCGAGACCATCAAACGCTTCATATCGTGAGGGCGCTGCTCTCCGTCTACGACAAGACCGGCCTGGTCGATCTGGCCCGTGGGCTGTCCCGGCTCGGATGGGAGCTCGTGTCGAGCGGCGGCACGGCGGCCGCCCTCAACGCCGCCGGGGTGGAGTGCACCCCGGTCGAGGCCGTCACCGGCAGCCCGGAGATGCTCGGGGGGCGGGTCAAGACGCTGCACCCGGCCATCCACGGCGGCATCCTCGCCGACCGCGACCGGCCCGAGCACGTGGCCGACCTGCTGGCCCAGAACATCGCCGCCATCGGGCTGGTGGTCTGCAACCTCTATCCGTTCACGTCGGACCCGTCGATCGAGATGATCGACATCGGCGGTCCCACCATGGTCCGGGCCGCGGCCAAGAACCACGCCCACGTGGGGGTCGTCGTCGACCCGGCCGAGTACCCCGCCGTGCTCGAGGAGCTGGCCCGTGAGGGCCTCCTCGGCCCCGAGACCCGCAGGCGGCTGGCCCGGGCGGCGTTCGCCCACACCGCGGCCTACGACGCGGCGATCGTCTCGTGGTTGGACAGTGGCTCGGGGGATGAAGGGGCGGCCGCGCTGCCCGGCACGCTCGAGCTGCGCCTGGAGCGGGCCCAGGACCTGCGCTACGGCGAGAACCCCCACCAGCAAGGGGCCCGGTACCGCCAGCTGGGCGCCCACAGCTGGTGGGACGACGTCGTGCAGCATGCGGGACTGCCCCTGTCGTACCTCAACCTGTTCGACGCCGCAGCCGCCTGGCAGCTCGTCCACGAGCTGGGCCCCCAGCCTGCGGTCGCCATCATCAAGCACGCCAACCCGTGCGGGGCGGCGGTGGCCGGCGACCTGGCCACGGCCTACCAGCTGGCGTACGAGTGCGACGAGAAGTCTGCGTTCGGTGGGATCGTCGCCCTCAACCGCCCGGTCGACGGGGCGACGGCCTCGGCCATGGTGGCCGCGGCCCAGGCCGACGTGGTCATAGCGCCCGGGTACGCGTCCGGCACGCTCGAGGCGCTCGTCGCCAAGCGCAAGAACACCCGCCTGCTGCAGGGGCCGCCCCCTGGCGACGAGGCGCTGCACGTGCGCCAGATCAGTGGCGGATTCCTGGTGCAGCAGCCCTACCGCTTCGCGGCGACGCGCGCCGACTGGCGGGTGGTCACCAAGGTGGCTCCCACCGAGGAGCAGTGGGCCGACACGGAGCTGGCGTGGAAGCTGGCCGGCTACACCAAGTCCAACGCCGTCGTCCTCGTCGCCGGCGGCCAGGCGGTGGGCATCGGCGCCGGCCAGCAGAGCCGGGTCGACGCGGGCGAGATCGCGGCCCGCAAGGCGGCTGGGCGGGGCAAGGGCGGGGCGTGCGCCACGGACGCCTTCTATCCCTTCCGCGACGGCCTCGATGTGGCCGCCGCCGCGGGCGTCGGAGTGGTGATCCAGCCCGGCGGGTCCGTCAGGGACCAGGAGCTGATCGACGCGGCCGACGAGCACGGCATCGCCATGGTCCTCACCGGCGAGCGGCAGTTCCGGCATTGAGCGAGAACCGGAGCGACGCGGAGGGTCGCCGCGACCAGGCAGGCAACGCAGCCATCCTCATGCACGGGGCGCCAGTGGCCGACGCCGTCCTGGCCCAGGTGGCCGACGACGTGGCCAAGCTGGCGGCCGAGGGGATCGAGGTCGGGCTCGGCACCATCCTCGTGGGCGACGACCCCGCGAGCGCCGGGTACATCGCCAAGAAGCACGAGGCGTGCGCCGCGGTCGGCATGCGGTCGTTCCATCAGGAGCTTCCGACCACCGCCACGCAGGAGGAGGTGCAGGCAGCCGTCGTCGCCTTCAACGAGGACCCGGCGGTCGACGCCTTCCTCGTCCAGAACCCGCTTCCCAAGGGGCTCGACTACAACGCGGCCATCGCCGCCGTCGACCCGGCGAAGGACGCCGACGGGCTGCACCCCACCAACCTCGGCCTGCTGGCCCTCGGCGTCACCGGCGCCCCGCTGGCGTGCACCCCGGCGGGGATCGTGGCCATGCTCGCCCACTACGAGGTGCCGGTCGAGGGGCGGAACGTGGTCATCGTCGGCCGCGGACCAACGATCGGCCGGCCGTTGTCGCTGCTCCTCTCGCTGAAGCGGCCCGGGGCCAACGCCGCGGTCACCGTCGTGCACACCGGCGTGGCCAACTGGGCCGACTACACCCGCCGGGCCGACATCGTGGTGGGCGGTGCAGGCGTGCCCAACATGATCGGACCGGACGACGTGCGGCCGGGTGCGGCCGTGGTCGGCGCGGGCCTGACCTGGGAGGGCCGGCGCATCATCTCCGACGTCGACGAGTCGGTGGCCGAGGTGGCCGGGTGGGTCACGCCCCGCCGGGGTGGGGTCGGTCCCACCACGGTGGCCATGCTGCTGGGCAACGCCGTCCGTGCCGCACGGGGCAAGCTGGAGGCCTCATGACCAAGATCATCCAGCTCCTCGACGAGGGGACCACCTTCTCCTTCGAGTTCTTCCCGCCCAAGAACGACGTGGAGCAGGCCACGCTCGTGCGGACGCTGCGCGAGCTCGAGCCCCTCAACCCCGCCTTCGTGTCGGTGACGTACCGGGGGGGTCGCGTGTCCCGGCAGCGGACCCACGATCTGGTGGCCGGCATGATCCAGACCACCACGCTCAACCCCATGGCCCACCTCACCTGCGTGGTCCACAGTCGCCTGGAGCTCGCCGAGATCCTCGTCGAGCTGCGCAAGGCCGGGGTGGACAACGTGCTGGCCCTCGGCGGCGACGCGCCGCCCGACGCCCAGGAGCTCGGTCACGCCGAGCTCACCCACGCCATCGAGCTGGTCGAGCTGGCCCGGGCCATCGGCGGGTTCTCGATCGGAGTGGCCGCCCACCCGGAGCTGCACCCCAACTCGCACGGCGACCGTGAGCTGGATCGCCGCCATGTCGTCGCCAAGATGGAGCTCGCCGACTTCGCCATCACCCAGTTCTTCTTCCGGACCAGTGACTACATCGGCCTGGTCGACGACCTGGCCCGGCGGGGCATGCACAAGCCGGTGATCGCCGGCATCATGCCGATCACCAGCCTCTCGTCGGTCCAGCGCATGGCTCAGCTGTCCGGCTGCGAGGTGCCGCCGGAGATCGTCGCCCGGGTCGAGGCCGTGGCCGACGACCCGGATGACGTGAAGCGGGTCGGAGTCGAGCTGGCCACGGAGCTCTGTCGCGACCTTCTCGACAACGGCGTCCCCGGGCTGCACTTCTACACACTGAACCGGTCGACCGCGACGCGCGAGATCTACGCCAACCTCGGTCTGGTTCCGAGCTCGCCGGGCTGAACCGGGGCAGGGGCCCGAGGGCCCCGGCCTCCGGCACGGCGCTCGTCTCTACCGCCCGCCGGCACCCCCGGCGCCACCGGCGCCACCGGCGCCGCCTGCGCCACCAGAACCGGCGGCGCCACCCGCGCCACCCGCTCCGCCGCCGGGACCGGCGCCGCCGGCCCCACCGGCACCGCCTGAACCAGCAGCGCCACCGGCACCACCGGCGCCGCCCGGCCCACCGGGGCCACCGTTGCCACTGACCACGACGACCTGCGGGGACGGGTGTTGAACGACAACCACGGGCTGAGTGACGACCACGACCGGCGCCGGCGTCACCACGACCGGGGCCGGCGTGACCACGACGGGCGTGACCACGACGGGCGTGACCACCACCGGGGCCGGCGTGACGACGACCGGGGTAGCAACGACGACCGGAGCAGCGGTGACGTTACAGGCGTGACCGCCGTCGCCCCCTGCCCCTCCGACCCCCGCACCGGCGCCTCCGGTGGCGGTGCCGCCGGTGGCCGCGACCCCGATGCCGCCGGTAGCCGCCGCGGTACCGCCGACGCCCAGGCCCGCACCGCCGTCGCCCGCGTCACCTGCGTTGCAGACGTCGACATCGGTGGCTGCCACAGGGGCGATGACCGCAGGAGCGGCCGCCACCAGGGCGCCGCCGCTGCGGTTGCAGGCGTCGCCGCCGTCACCGCCTGCGCCTCCGACACCGGCCGCGGCGCCGCCCGTCGCCGTGCCGCCCGTCACGGCCACGCCGGTGCCGCCGGTGGCCAGGGCGTGGCCGGCGATACCCGCGCCGGGCCCACCGTCGCCGGCGTCACCGGCGTTGCAGACGTCGACGTCGGTGGTGGCCGCGGGGGCGATGACCGCCGGAACCGGAGAGAACAGGGCGCCGCCGGTGCCGTTGCAGGCATTGCCGCCGTCGCCCGCTGCACCTCCCACCCCCACTGCGGCCCCACCGCGCGCGGTGCCGCCGGTAGCCAGGACACCGGCTCCGCCCGTGGCCACGGCGCTGCCGCCGACTCCCAGTCCGGGGCCGCCGTTCCCGCCGTCGCCTCCGTTGCACACGTCGGCGGTCACCAGCGAGTGTGCGGGGTTGATGGCCACGCTGCCCCAGCTTGCGCCCAGAACCAGCGCCGCCGACAGAGCGATCCGTCCACGTCGAGCCTGCTTCTTCATTGGAAGACCCCCTGCCGATCGCCGAGTTCCGAGCGTGCGCCGGAAGCACGAAAGCTACACCCGGCAGCGCCCGGCAAAGAAAAAGATCGTCGATTCCCGTCGACCCGGCG
The DNA here is from genome assembly GCA_902805665.1 of uncultured Acidimicrobiales bacterium. Taxonomy (GTDB): domain Bacteria; phylum Actinomycetota; class Acidimicrobiia; order Acidimicrobiales; family AC-14; genus CADCTB01. The sequence goes on along the minus strand of CADCTB010000106.1, from coordinate 2,482 downwards.
CTCAGGCGATCAACGTGCGCTGGAGAGGCGTGGGGAAGCGGGGCGTCACCCGCACGTCTCCCAACCAGGCGGTCAGCCGGGCCGCCTCGGCCTCGACCGCCGCCCCGGCGTCCCGCCCGACGTCGTCGAGCAGGCGGAACACGACCTCACCGGTCTTGCGTTGCGCCCACCCACCCACCACCCGCCCGTCGCACCAGACGGTGGGGCCGGCGTTGCCGTTCGCGTCGAAAAGCGTCTTTGCGTGGTCGCCGAGGTACCAGGCCCGCTGCTGCCACCCCATCGTCGTGGGGTCGAGGCTGGGCAGCAGGGCGACCCAGGGCTCGGGCTCCGGGGTCGGGGCCACGTCGCCCGCCAGCACCACACCCGGCACACCGTCGAGGTCGACCTCCTCGACGTCGAGAGCCGCCACCGCCTTGCGGACCTGGCCGAGGGTGAGCCCGCTCCACCACTTGAGGTCGGCGACAGTCGCCGGCCCGAACGCCCGGAGCCACAGCCGGCTCAACTCGACCCGCGCGTCGTCCGCGCCGGGATTCGTGACGTTTCCCGGAAGCCAGGACGACATCGGCGACCAGCGGTACTGGCTGCTGGTCCACCCGCCCCGGGGGCGGCCCCGCACGATTCGCTGCTCGGTCGACAGCAGAAAGAGGACACGGGTCGTGAGGCCGATCATGCCCTCCCACTTCGTCCCCTTCCCGACCAGCAGCTGCTGGCGCAGCCCCGGCACGACCCTGGACAGCTCGGCGCCGGTGATCTCGCCGTGCTCCTCGATGGCGGCCACGGTGGCCGCCTCGAGGGCCCGGAGGTGGGCGTCGGCGTCCGCCGCACCGTTCTGCGCCAGCATGGCCAGGGTGCGCTTGCGTTCGCCAGGGACGAGCGCGTCGGTGCACGCGGCCTGGACCACCGGCACCATCGGCACGGGCAGCACGAACATCGTTCGACGCATGCAGAGCGTGCGCACGAGCCGCCGGTCGTCGTACAGGGCGCGCTCGAGCGGCTCGACCGCGGGCGTGGCCATGCGGGCGGCGGTGGACAGGAACACTGTCGACGGATCGGTGGCGTGCAGTGCCACCATCCCCTCGGCGATGGCGACCGGATCGTCGGTGCGGGCAGTCGGCGCCAGCCGGTGGCGGACGGCGAGGCGTGCCCTGCGTTCGTCCGTGGACATCCGACGCATGCCGCACTCTGTCACCCGCGGGACGTCAAGGGCCCTTGACACAACGGGCCGCGAGCTCACACCATTGTGGGATGGCGGAGCGCTCGGGAGCATGGGAAGCCTGGGAGCGGCTGATCCGTGCCGGCGACCCGGACCCGATGGAGGTCCTCCGCCTGGCGGGCACGTACCAGCGCTACTTGTTCGAGGTGCAGGACAAGGCCGTGCGGGCGGCCCGGGCCCAGGGCCGGACGTGGGAGGAGATCGGCGAGGCCGTGGGCACCACCCGGCAGGCGGCCTGGCAGAGGTTCTCCAAGGTGGCGCCGGCCAATCCGAGCAAGGAGGCCATCAAGGACATGCTCCGCCAGCCGGGCCCCCCCGAACACTGAGCTGAGGCGTGCAACTCGCCCAGGTGAACGTGGCCCTCCCGCAGGCGCCACTGGACCAGCCGGTGATGGCCGGGTTCGTCAAGGTTGTCGACGACGTCAACTGGCTGGCCGACAAGAGCCCCGGTTTGGTCTGGCGGTTGCCGCCTCAGCACGGGCCGGTCACCTTTGGTCAGCTGGGTGATGACGAGGTGATCGTCACCCTCTCGGTCTGGACGCATTTCGAGGCGCTTCAGCAGTACGTCTACCGCAGTGGGCACGCCCTCTTCATGCAGAGGCGCAGCCGGTGGTTCGTACCGATCGGAGGGTTCACGACGGCGATGTGGTGGATCGATGACGGCGTCCTGCCATCGGTCGAGGAGGGGCTCAGCCGGCTCGCGCATCTGCGGCTGCACGGACCGACCCCGCACGCCTTCTCTCTCCGGCGTCAGTTCGATCCGGAGGGCGCCGACCTGCGGTGACCGCGTCGGCGCACCGGGGCATGCTTGACGTGTGCACGTGGCCCAGGCCAATCGCAGCCAGCGGCTCGAGCAGATTCTCGAGCGCGACGGGCCGACGTGCGTGTGGTGCGGCCGGCGGTTCGAGGGCCTGGTCCGGGCGACGACGGAGCACCTGGTGCCCCGGCTCA
>CADCTB010000106.1:0-308 GCA_902805665.1 uncultured Acidimicrobiales bacterium | reverse complement strand
CGTGGCTGGAGAACGAGGTGGCGGCCTGCCGGCGGTGCAACGGCCAGCGGGGGCACGCGTCGCTCGGCGACTGGGCGGACGAGTGTGAGCGTCGGGGGTGGCCGGTCGACCGGGCCCGCCTGGTACGGACGTTGGAGGAACTGACCGCCGCCATCGCCCGGCGGGGCGGCCAGCGCCGGGCCCGTCCCTGGCTCGCCGCCCAGGTCCGCCGCCTCGGCCGGTAGCGATGCTCCGTCCCCGAAACGACGAAGTACCTCCATCTCGTTAGGAGATGGAGGTACTTCGTGCGGTACTTCAGGCGATGCTTC
>CADCTB010000105.1 GCA_902805665.1 uncultured Acidimicrobiales bacterium | reverse complement strand
GCCCGGCCCCCTTGTTCAGGAACTCCACGCCGGTACCGCTGTACTCGGGCACGAAATCCACCATGCCCTGCTCCAACGCCGGCTCGACCACCTCACGGGAGGCCAGGTCGAAGGTCCTCACCACCGGGATGCCTCTTGCCTCCATCGCCTGGGCGTAGAGCTCGGCCAGCACGCGGCTCTCGGAGAACCCGAATGCAGCAACGGTGACCGCGTCGCTCCGCGCGGGGGCCGGCCTGCCGCCACCGCTGCCACACGCGCTGAGCACCAGGGTGAAGGCGAGGAGCGGGATGGCTAGTCGCCGTACGGGACCCACGGGATCCATGGTCCCACCGGTTCCCTCTCGCCGCCCGCCGGCGCCCCCGCCGCCGCCCGACGTCCGGGCTCGCCGGCGCCGGCCCTCCGGCGAACCGCCCCCGTTGCCTCGCGACCTTCGTCGCAGCGGGCGCTACTGGGCGGCGCTGAACGTGGGCGTGATGATCATCTGGTTCCTGCTGGTCGTGACCGAGCTGGGGCGCACGATCGACCGCATCGACCACGCGATCCTCGACGAGGTCGTCGAGTGGCGGAGACCCTCGCTCGACGCGGCCATGCGCCGCCTCCAGTTCCTGGGTGAGCCCACCACGGTCCTGGTCCTGCGCTGGGTCGGCATTCTCAGCGCCCTCGCCTTCCGCCGGTTCCGCCAGCTGGTCGTCTTTCTCGGGTGCATCCTCATCTCCACTGCCCTCGGCGCGGTGCTCTCCGAGTTCCTCGGCCGCTCCCGGCCCATGGGGGTCGAGATCATCGGCAACTGGGACGGCTTCTCCCACCCCTCCCGGCCCATGATCGACATCGCCGTCTGTCTCATCGGGCTGATCTACCTGCTCACGCCCCGAGGTGAATGGCGCTCCCGGGCCAAGGTCCTGGCCGGCGGCTACCTGGCCTTCCTGGCAGTCATCCGGATCTACCTTGCCGTCGACCATCCCACCGACGTCCTGTTCGGCGTCATCCTGGGCGTCACGCTCACCCTCATGGCCTTCCGGTTGCTGGCGCCCACCGACGCCTTCCCGATCACCTACCGCCGGGGCCGCAGCGCCCACCTCGACGTCGGCGGCCCCCGCGGTGAGGCCATCCGTGCCGCCCTAGGGGAGCAGCTCGGCCTCCACGTCGAGAGCGTCCGACCGTTCGGCCTCGACGGGTCGGCGGGGTCGACCCCGCTGCGCATCCAGTTGACCGACCCGGCCCATCCTGCGCTGTTCGGCAAGCTGTACGCCGCCACCCACCTCCGTTCCGACCGCTGGTACAAGCTGGGTCGCACCCTGCTCTACGGCCGCCTGGAGGACGAGTCGACCTTCTCCACCGTCCGCCGCCTGGTGCAGTACGAGGACTACCTCTTGCGCATCATGCGCTCGGCCGGCATCCCCACCGCCCAGCCGTACGGGTTCGCGGAGATCACGCCCGAGCGTGAGTACGTGATCGTCACCGAGTTCTTCGAGGGCGCGGCCGAGATATCCAGCGTCGAGGTCGACGAGGCCATCATCGACGACGCCCTTGGTGTGGTCCGGTGCCTGTGGGAGTCCGGCCTGGCCCACCGCGACATCAAGCCGGCAAACGTGCTGGTGCGCGACGGCAAGGTGCTGCTCATCGACGTGGCCTTCGGAGAGGTGCGCCCGTCGCCGTGGCGGCAGGCCGTCGACCTGGCCAACATGATGCTCGTCCTCGCCCTGCAATCGGACCCCGAGACGGTGTACGAGCGGGCGTTGCTCCGCTTCAGCCCGGACGAGATCGCCGAGGCGTTCGCCGCCACCCGGGGCTTGACCCTCACCAGCCAGCTGCGGGCCCAGCTCCGCCAGGACGGCCGCGACCTCATCTCCGGGTTCCGCGCCCTGGCGCCCGCCCGCAGCCCGATCAGGATCCAGCGCTGGAGCGTCCGGCGTGTCCTGCTGACGAGCGCGGTGCTCCTCGGCGCCCTGCTCGCCTTCCTGCTGACCATCAGCTTGTTCGCCCAGGTGAGCCTGCTGTGAGCCGCACCCGGCTAGGGCGCCGGTTGGCCCTCATCGCCGCCGTCGCGCTGCTGGCCTTCGGCGCCGTCGGCTGTGGGCGGATGGAGAGTCAGGCTGCGCCGACGTGCGTGCCCAAGGGAGCGGACACCCTGGCCCTCGTCGCCCAGTCGGTGCCCACTGCGGCCAAGGTGCCGTGCATCGCCAACTACCCGGCGGGGTGGCACTTCGCCTCGTTGTCCGTCCGCAACGGCAGGACGCAGTTCACGTTGGACTCCGACCGGGCCGGCATCTCGGCGGTGAAGGTGACCCTCGAGCCCCGCTGCCAGACCGACGGGGCCACCGAGATACCCAGCGACGAGCCCGACACCCGGCGGTTCGAGCGCATCATCTCCGTCGTCCAGGGCTTCCAGGCCATCCGCTCGTACTCTTTCGACGGCGGGTGCATCACCTACCGATTCGACTTCGACCGCCTGGGCCGGGCTCTGGTCAACGAGGTGTCGGTGGCCATCGACTTCATGGACCGGACCGCCGTCGACGAGCTGGTGCGTCAGCGCTCCGGGGGACAGCTGCACCTTTGACCGGGAACGCGAGGCGGAGGAGACGGACGCCACTGGTAGAGCTGGGCCGTGGCGTGCTGGCCGGTGCCGCGGGCACGATGGCCATGGACCTGCTCCAGTACCGCCGCTACCGCCGAGACGGCGGAACGCAGCCGCTGCCGGAGTGGGAGTTCTCCGCCGGCCTGGGCGACTGGGACGACGCACCGGCGCCCGCCCACGTCGGCAAGCGGGTGGTCGAGGGGCTGTTCCAGGTGACGCTGGACCCACGGTGGGCCCGGCTGACCAACAACGTGATGCACTGGGGCTACGGGCTGGCGTGGGGTGCGCAGTACGGGCTTGTCGCCGGATCGGCACGGTCACTGCGCCACAGCTATGGGGTGGCCTTGGGCCCCGTCGTGTTCTCCAGTGGCTACGTCGTCCTCCCGCTCGCCAAGTTGTACAAGCCGATCTGGGAGTACGACGGCCCCACCCTCGCCAAGGACCTGAGCGCCCACCTGCTGTACGGCGTGGTCACCAGCGAGACGTTCCGGCTCCTGCACCGTCGGGTCAGGTGACAGTGAAGATCGGCCCCATCCCCGGCAGGGAGTTGTAGCGGCGCTCGTCGAACGGCGGTTCGGCCAGCGCCGGGCCGCGCGCCGGCGCCGGGGGCACGCGGTTGGCGGCGGCCAGCTCGGCCACCGCTGACGCCGGCATGTTGAGCTGCCGGGCGGCGAGCTGGCGGGCCTCCGCATTGCAGATGACCCCTTCGCCCTGGTTGTGGATGTTGGCGCCGTACCGGTACGCAGCGGCCTCGTCGGTGGTGATCGAGGCCGAGCGGGCGCAGGCGCCGGCATGGAAGATCCAATCGAGCTGGGTTCCGACAGCCATCGTCTCGAACGGCGCCCCCACCGGGAACGGCTTCTCGGCGACCCGGATCAGCGTCACGGCGTGGTCCACGTTCACCGGCCGGCTGGCTGAGAACGATTGGCCCGCCTCTCGCCGGCCGGCCCAGCGGGGGAGGGGCGCGCCGTCGGGCACGATGACCACGTAGCGCTGTGGGTAGTTCCGTGGCCGCACGTTGTACGTGAGCGTCGAGCTCTCACCCTGCACCTCGAGCCCCACCTCCTGGCGCAGCTGCTCGAAGTGCCGGAGCGCGGTGATCGCCGCCTTCTCGTCCATGCGGAGGCCGTCGACGAAGGACAGGACATGGGTCAGGTGCTCGCCGGTGTCGAGCAGGTGCTTGCTCCGGAGACCGTCGACGGGAAGCTCCGGGTACTGCGAGTTGACCAGCACCACTGCCGGGTCCTCGGCCATGGCCACGGGGTCCCCGCCGCCTCCACCTGAGGAACCGCCAGTGCAGGCCCCGGCGAGGACGGCCACGGTCACGGCCAGCGCCCGCCCGCCGCGCCGCATCAGCTTCCGGTGGCGGAGAAGTGCTGATAGTCGGGATTGGCCCAGCCGCCGCCCCACGACCACCCGGCGGCGGCGAAGGCCGACACCAGCTCGCCGCCCCGCACGGCCATGCCCGGGCGCACGTCCGACCGGTCCACGAACGGCGCCCCCGCAGGGGGGAGCACCGTGCCTTCCAGGATGTAGGGGTTCTCGACCGGGTTCACGTCGATGGCCTTCCCGAAGGCGTGAGCCGACCACTGGGGCGGGCCGGAGGCGACTGCCCGGCGGCAGTTGAAGCCCGAGGTGTTGTCGGCGGCGATCGAGGCCTCGTCACTGCCGCCGTACACGTCGATCGGCTCCATGCGCCGGATGGGGAACCGGCGGTCGTACAAGCGCCGGAACACGTCGATCACCGCATCGGCCTCGGTCGCGGCCACCACCAGCGCGCCGGTGTGGGGCCGGCCGTCGAACCCCCAGTACGACAGCTCGAGCTTCCGCAGGTCGGCCGGGGCGACCGGGCAGCCGGGGCGCCACGATGCGGGCAGGTCGGCGGCGGTGACCCGGACGGCAGCCCCGGCAAAGGCCGGCACAGTCGACGACGTGGTGGCCGGAGCCTGTGTGGCGGGGGTCGATGATGAGGTTGCCGGGGCCGGCTCGGCGGGGCCGGGACCGGCGGTGGGAGCGGCGGGCGTGTTGGAGCAGGCGCCGAGCACGAGAAGCAGCACAGGAATCGCGTGCCATGCCGTCGAACGGATCGTCACCACTCCGTAAAGTAGTGAGTCGTGGGACGCTCGTGGGCCCGGGCGGCCGTCGTTCTCCCGACCATGCTCATCCTCGCCGCCTGCGGCTCGAGTGGTCCCCGGTCGACCGGACAGGCGCCCACGACCACTTCCAGCCTCACGCCGGCCACGCCGGCCACCCCGGCCCCCTCCACGTCCACGCCATCCACGACGTCTCCGCCACCGCAAACAACGTCGGCGCCGGACCCCGCCCTCGCTCGGGCCGGCTCGGCCGGCCAGGTCGTCGTGGTCACCGCACCACGGTACGGGGCCACCACCGCCACCCTCACGGCCTACCAGCGGGAGGGCAGCGGGTGGCGACAGGCCTTCGGCCCGTGGCCATCGCACGTCGGCACCCGAGGCGTGGCGCCCCCGGAGGAGAAGCGGGAGGGCGACGGCCGGACGCCGTCGGGCGTCTACGGCTTCGACTTCTTCTTCGGCGTCGCTGCCGATCCTGGCGTGAGGTTCCCGTACCGGCGGATCACCAGCCGGTCCATCGTCTGGGACGACGATCCGGCCAGCGCCCGCTACAACACCTGGGTCGACCTCGCCGTGGAGCAGGCGGGCCGGGAGCCGGAGCCGATGTACGTCAGCCCGGCCTACGACCACGGAGCGGTGATCGCCTACAACACGACGCGCACGCCCGGGCTGGGCAGCGCCATTTTCCTCCACGTCTCCAACGGCGGCCCCACGGCGGGCTGCGTGTCGCTCCCGGTTGGGCAGCTGCTAGACGTCTTCCGCTGGCTCGACCCGGCGCAGGGCCCCCGCATCGTCATCGGCGTGGCCGGGTGAGGAAGCCCGTCCGGCGTCCGAAGCTAGGGATACACCTTGGTGCCGTCGTTGAGCATGGCGATGAACTTCTCGATGCGCCGGGCTCGCGTCTCGGGCTTCTTCGCATCCTGGA
>CADCTB010000104.1:350-5612 GCA_902805665.1 uncultured Acidimicrobiales bacterium | reverse complement strand
TTCGTCCACCCGGTGAGCGCCCCGTCGGCCGGCGTCGGGTCGTCCGGGCAGTTCGTCGAGGCGAACTCTGTGTCGGGCGTGCGGTCCAGGATCTCCGCCGCGGCGGGTCCCACCAGTCCGATCAGCATGGCCGTCGCCACGCCCACTGCTCCCAGTGCCTTCTTCATGCGGTCTCTGCCTCCTGTAGGGGTGCGCGATGAGCTGCTCGCGCCGCGGCGCGAGTGGGTCCGGGGTCCACGCCTCGCGCGACTGGCGACGAGGCAACCTGCGGACGGCCGACGATCCGATCCGAGGAGCCGCCGCTCCCTCGGCACTTCGACGTCGGGTTCGCCACTCGCTCCACCGGGATCAGGCGACCAAGTACGGCCCCGGCTTCATCGCTCCGCTTGCTCTCCCCCGTGCTCGTGGACGGGGACAGCCAGCACCGTACGCGGCACCTCCGACTGCGTCTCTAGGCCGTTCGACCCTCTTCCGGTGCCCAATCCCGACACCCTCCTCCGAGGTGCGCGATCCGGACCGTGCGGACCCTTCTCCCGCGAGCCAGCAGGTTCGGTCGCGTCGAGTGGCACAGCTCCGTGCCGAGGCGAGACCACCCTGAACACCGTCTCAGGGCGCGAGCCACGGACCCCCGGGCAAGGATCCCGCCGTGCTCGCGCACTCCCGGTGAGGCGACCCACCTGTCGGCGCCAGTGGACCCGGTAGGCAGAGCAGCCGCAACTCCGCCATCCACGCCTCCGGGGCCAGGAAGCGGAGGTGTATCGTCGGTGTATGGCACGCACCAACATCGACATCGATGACGACGCCTGCTCGGCCGTGATGGCGAGGTACCACCTCAGGTCCAAGCGAGATGCCGTCAACCTTGCGCTCCGGGCCCTTGCCGCCGAGCCGCTCGACGTGGACGAAGCCCGTGCCTTGCGCGGGTCCGGATGGGACGGAGACCTGGCGGAGCTTCGCTCAAGTCGTCGGCCGTGATCCTGATCGACACGTCCGCGTGGGTCGAGTACGACCGGGCGACCGGGAGTACCGTCGACCATCGGCTGACGGAGCTGATCCGGGACGACGGTCCGCTGGCGGTGACTGAGCCGGTGCTCATGGAGGTCATGGCTGGGGCGCGTGACGATCAGCGGGAGCGAAGCCTCCGTCGGCTCCTCTTGCGCTTCCATCTCCTGGCGTTCGACACGGCAGCTGACTTCGACGCAGCTGCTCGCATCTATCGTCGATGCCGGCGGGACGGCGTCACGCCACGGGGAATGGTGGACTGCCTCATCGCCTCCGTGGCCCGTCGCCACGAAGCCACGCTCCTGGCCCAGGATGTCGATATGTACCGAGTCGCCCGGATCGTCGGGGTGGAGCTCGATCAAGCGTCTCTCACTGCCTGACGCTCCCCGCTGGGGGGGGCCGACCTTCCCGGTTACTTGACCGGCGTGGAAGCAGAGCGACCGGTCTGGACGACGTCGAGGACCGGCTGGGTCTGGGCCGTCAGGTTCTCCAGGATGGCGAAACCCTCGGACTCCACATCGGAGAACTCGGCGTTCGTGCCCTCGAAGAGGTTGGAGCGCAGGAAGCGCTCCATGTTCTCCTTGTAGTCCCAGAAGTAGAGGGCTCCATAGCGGCCCCGGTCCGGGTCGTCGAGCCAGATCTTCGCCTGTAGGCCTGGGACGCTCGAAAAGCTCGGGGCCAGCTGGTTGGAGATGTCGAGGTACTCGCTCTCCTGGATGTCCCCGAGGCCGAAGGTGACGACTTGTACATACATGTCCGCCCCCTACCCGGCCCCGCTCAGGGATATCCGTCCTGCGGGAAGGCAGAGACGAGCCGGGACGTTGGCACCCCGGAAGGAGGTGATCCCATTGGCGATCAAGTACGACCCTGCGGCCGACGCGGCTGCCACCCAGGTCCAGGAGCGCCGCTCCGGCCGCATCGGCGGCTGGCTGCGTGAGCTGTTCCGCCCCGAGCCGGCCGAGGTCCGGCGCCAGCGCATCGAGGCCGAGGCGGCTGCGGAGCTGGCCCTGACCACCCCCCAGCAGCCCGAGCACGCGGCCAGCCGCTAGCGACGCCGCTGCTCAGGAGGTCCTGAGCAACCGGGCCTTCCGGGGCCGCCGCCTCGGCGCCGGAAGGCTCGGTCTCGGTGGCCCCGGTTGGGGTCGACCAATTGACAGAGCGGCTAACCCGTCGTATCCCGCTCACGTCGAGGTCGCAGCAGGACCACTTCTGGCGCGCCCCTACGTGGCGGCTGCCATCTGCGATGGCGCCTCCGGTGGTGCCATGGCGGCCAGCATGTGCTGGAACTCCTCGTTGCTGGGAGGGACGGCCGGTTCGGCGTCGGGTACCGACTCGAGGATCTGGAGGAAGCGGTCGATCGATGTCCCGCTTGCGGCAGGCAGGTGCGACGAGAAGATGCGCGTCGGCTGCAGGCGGCGGACACCGTCGAGCACCTGGCCGAAGCTCTGACGATCCACGATGTGGGTCCACGGCGAGTCGGCGGTGGACCACGCCACCATGCCGCCGGCCAGGGCCTCGTGGGGCACCTCGGCCGCGTCCTGGGTCGGTTCGGGCAGGAGTGCACCGAACGAGTCGACCGAGAAGAACGAGCCGGTCGCCTCGTCGACGAGCCCGATCGACAACGGGCTGTCGAACAGCGGCGGCGCCACGGCACGGAGGGTGCGGTCGCCGACGGGGATCCGGTCACCAGCACGAATCGCGTGCACCCGCTCGAACGGCACGGGCCACCAGGTCGCCATCCTCATCGCGCTGAAGGCGTTGGTGACGAGGCGGGCCTGGGGGGCCGCCTCGAGCACCCGCTGGATGCTGCCGGTGTGATCGGCGTCGTCGTGGGTGAGCCACACCCAGCGCAGCTCCTTCGGGTCGACGATCGACGCCAATGCGTCCATGAACTGGTCGCTGTCGGAGCCGATTCCGGAGTCGATGAGCACCGGCTCCTCAGCCAGCAGCACGTAGGCGTTGACGGGGAGCACCACCCCCAAGCCGGGCAGGGGAAGGTTGTTCGGCAGCACGTGAACATCCGGGGCCGCCTGGTAGGGAGCATCCATCAGAGCACCTCCTAGTTGTGGGTCGTTCCACTGCAGAAGGCGTTCGGCCAGGCGCCATGTCGTTCAGTCAGGACTGAACGATTGACCGAACGTCGTCCCCCTCGTCCACAGGCGGCCATTTTACGCCCAGGACCCATTCCTCGGCCGCGGCCCGGGAGGTGAAGAAGCGCTGGTTGCCGGTGGCGATGCGCTCCTCGTACCGCGCCATCTTGTCCGGGTCGTGGTGGACATTGGCGAAGGCGACACAGACCACGCCGCGCTCGGTCCTCACCTCCGGCTCGGCCGTCTCCGGGAAGAGATCGAGGAAGGCGGGACGCATCCCGTGGGCCAGAAGCAGGCACGGCACGACCGTGCGCATCGCCTTGTGGGCATCCAAGGCGGCCGGCTCAAAACCGGTGAGATCGAGCAGCAGTCGAAAGCGCGTCCCGTCGGGAATGCGGTCGAGCTCCATCTGCAGCCCGTTCCGCCAGGCCTCCACCTCGGCCACGTCGACCGGCCCTCGCAGCTCCGTGACGAGCACGGCACGGATCGGATCCCAGCGGGATGTGACTTTGCTCATCGCTCAGGCGGCAACGGAGTTGACGATGGTGTCGAGGTCGGACTGGCCGAGGGAGACGAACGGGGCCTCGTCGGGCAGGCGGCGCAGCAGGTTGTACGCCTCCTGCACGTACATGCCGGACGTCACAGGGCCGTGTCCATTGGTGATGCTGGTGATGCCGAGCGCCTGGAGCCGGTCGAGCTCACGCCCCCACTTGGCGGCGTCCAGCCACTGGTGCCAGGGGCTGTTCATCCGGTTGAACGACGAGATGCCCTCCCGCCAGAAGCCGGGGTCGAGGTCGGCGACGTTCTCGGTGGCCTCCAGCACGGGCGTGGCGAAGCAGTCGGCGGCCCAGTAGTTGCGGGTGCGGGCGTCGAACAGGCCGCGGGTGGTCGGCGAGTCGAACAGAGGAGGCCGCACGGCGACCAGCGTGCGGTCGCCGGCGTCGAAGCTCTCGCCGTCGTTCACCCAGCGGACCCGGTCGAGTGGCAGGGCGATGTCGATGGCCAGCCGCTCGACGGCGAGCCAGTTGGTCACCAGTGTCGCGTTCGGGCACATCTCGAGAACCTCTCGCAGGTTCCCCGTGTGGTCGTGGTCGTCATGCGACAGGAAGACCCAGCGGACGTCGTCGGGCTCGACCAGGCCGAACACGTCCTCCATCCAGGCGGTGCGGTTGGGCCGGCTGCCGGTGTCGACGATGACCGGCTCACGGCCCTTGATGACCAGGGAGTTGATGAACGCGCTCACCGGCAGGACGCCGTGGATGAACTGGCGGATCAGCCAGGTGTCCTCCGCCACCTGGACGGGGCGGACACGTTCTGTGGGGACGATGGGGTCCATGGCGCTCCTCCTTCTCTTGCGGGACAGGAGCAGCATCCGCGAGGTGGCGGTCGCCGCCATCCGTGCCCGCTACGGAGTTAGGCCCGCTCGAGCACCGAATTAGCGAACGCGGCAAGCCCGGCTCGACCGTCGGCCGACGTCCTGGCCAGCAGGCTGGCCACATGGGACTCCACGGTGCGGGGAGACAGGTGAAGGCGCTCGGCGATGACCCGGTTCGTCAGGCCCTCGCCGACCAGCTTCAGCACATCGACCTCCCGGCTGGTCACCCCCAACGCCCGCAGCTCGGCGGGAACGGTGGACTCCCCGCGGCCCCGTCGGGGAACGGGCGCCCCGGCCCTGCGGAGCAGCTCCCGACACCTGTGCACCAGCTTGTCTCGGCCGTCCTCCTCGAAGCATGCGAGCGCCTGGCGCAACCAGCCCACTGGGTCGCCCCACCCGCCCTGGATCGCCGCTTCGGCCATCACCCGGCGGGCGTGGTGCCAGCGCATCGGTGTCAGCTGTAGGGCTTCGTCGCCCGCCGCAATCGAGCGCGCCGCGTCCGCGGGCCGTCCGGCCCGATGGTGCGCGATGGCGTCGGCGTAGGACAGGTAGCCCCGGTTGACCCGGCCGGCCGCGGCCGGTGAGGTCCTCGCCAATTGGCCTGGTCCGTCACCCCCGCGTCCGTCGGCAGTCCAGACCAGCGCCCACAGCCCCCAGTGGGGGAGCGGGGCCGCGGTGGGGGTGCGGCCACCGAGCTGCACACCGGCAGCCAGATGACGCCGAAGGTCATCGCCGTCGTCTTCCAGCCAGGCCAGGTCGGCCTGCACGCTCTCGGCGTGCGCCGCCACCTCGGCAGTA
>CADCTB010000104.1:0-334 GCA_902805665.1 uncultured Acidimicrobiales bacterium | reverse complement strand
GTGCCCAACATGCTGACCTCGACCGCTCGCCGGCGGGCGTCCTCGAGGCGTTCCGTTTCCGCCCGCTCCAGCAGGTCGACGGTTCCCAGCCCGTGAAGGGCACGGATGTGCCAGACGGTGAGCCCCTTGGACTGGGCCAGATCGGCCGCCCGAGCGAAGAAGGCCCGGGCCTCCTCGGCATCGTGGAGTCGCGCGCACCGGCCCAGGACCTCGAGTGCCTCGCACGCGAGCTGGGGGAGGTCGCGATCGTCGGCGACCGGCAGAGCCCGCTCCGCCAGCTCCCGCGCCTTCGCCGGGCGCCCCTCGCCCATCGCGATCTGCGCGCCGACGACAT
>CADCTB010000103.1 GCA_902805665.1 uncultured Acidimicrobiales bacterium | reverse complement strand
GGCTGCCGACCTGGTGGCCAAGGTCGACGCTGACCTGCTGGCCGTCGGCGCCGTCGAACGCCTCTCCGATCGGGAGCTGCTGGGGCTCCTGCGCACGTCGGCGCAGGGGCTCGCCGCCGTTCACGGGCACGAGGTCCTCATGGGGTGGCTGGTTACCGCCGACGCGGCGGCGTCGACCACCACCGCGGCCTCGGTGGGCCTGCGGGCGCTGGCCGCCGGCCGGGCCGCCGGGCTGACCGACGACGAGATCGCCACGACCCACCCAAGCGTGCTCGCGCTCGTCTCACCCCGGATCGGGTCGTCACTGACGCTGCCTCCCACCGTGGATCTCCCGGTTGCCACGGCGGCTCCCGCCGACGGAGGCGATCGGGCCGCGGTGCTCCGAGAGGCGCTCCGGCTGCGAGCCCGCTGGATCCAGGAGCTCACCGCCCGGGCCGCCTGGGAGCTGGGTGAGCGCCTGGCGGCGCGGGGCGCGATCGCCGGTTCCGATGAGGTCCGCTGGCTACGGCTCCCCGAGCTGGTCCAGGCCGTCCGCACAGGCACGGTGCCCGCCGACGCGGCCAGCCGGGTTCATCCCCGTAGCGGTGCGCCCCTTCCCGCCCGCTTCCGTCTCTCCAGCGACGGCACGGCGGCGCCGGCCGCCGGTGCCGTGCACCGAAGCCGTCGCCGCCGCGGTCGCCCCCCGAGCGCCAACCAGGGCACCGGCGCCGGTGGCGGTCGAGGCTCGGGCCGAGTGCATGGGGGCGACGGACCTCCTGAGCCGGGCGCCGTCCTGGTCGTGCGGACCCTCGACCCCGACCTGGCGCCGCTGCTGCCCGGACTGGGAGGGCTGGTGGCGGAGACCGGAAGCTTCCTGTCCCACCTGGCCATCCTGGCCAGGGAGTTCGGGGTCCCCACCGCGGTGGGGGTGGAGGGCGCCGTGGCCCGGTTCCCCGCCGGCTCCGACGTGGTGGTCGACGGCACCACTGGTGAGGTCAGCCTGCTCGACGGGCACCGGAGCGGTGCGGCATGAGGCGGCGACGCATCTCCGGGATCCTGGGCGGCGCAGTGCTGGCGTCCACCGCCTTGTACTTCTTCGTGTACCTGTGGCGCTGGGAGTGGAACCGGGCCCTCATCGCCGGGATGCTCTTCATCGCCACCGAGGTCGCAGTGGCCGCGGGCGTCGTCCTCAACCGGCTGCGCGGCCTCGAGAACCGGCTCACGGCGCCCGACCCGGCGGTGCTGGCCCGCATCCGCGAGACGGCGCCGCCGCCCCACGACCACTTCGAGTGGCTCTCGCCGAAGTCGGGCCAGCTCGGCGTCTTCGTCCCGGTGCTCATCGGCATGGGCGTGGTGGCGTCGGGCCTGGCCTGGTTGGTGGAGCGGCTGGCCCGGGCCACCGCGGGCCCGGCCCTGGAACGGGGACTTGCCGCCCGCCTGAGCCCCCTGGCCTGGCCGTCCGGCGGCCTGATCCCCGACGACGGCGACGACGGCGATCCGCTGGCCATGCTCGACCACCCGGCCCCGCAGGCCGGTCGCCGGTGAAGCGCGCGGTCGTCGCCGTCGTGGCGGTGGCGGCCATGGTCATGGGCATCGACTTCCTGGCCGACCTCACCCAGGACCGGCCCGACCGAGTCGTCTCCGGCTCGCGCAGCGAAGTCGTCCTCGAGGTCCGCTCCCGCGACCGCACCGGCTCCGACCTGATGTCCGCCCAGGGCCTGTGGGGGGCGTGCCAGGGAACGGTCTACCAACGGCTGGCGGAGCCCGGTGTCACCGAGGTGGGTGACGGTCGGTTCCGGCTACAGACGGAGCCGGCCCTGGGTGAGCACGCGTGGCGCCGGCTGCAGGGCTGCCTCGAGGACGCCACCCTCGACCGGGTCAAGGGCCACGTGGTGAGCAAGCGCGACATGGCGCCCGCCCCGGCGCCCTAGCCCACCCGGCTCCAGATGCGGCGGGGGGCGTCGAGCACCCGGCTCACCGCGGTGACCATCGTTCCCGGCTTCTCAGGCCGGCCGTCACCCATACGGGCGACGTAGGCGATCTGCTCGAGGCTGGGAGGCCCGACGGCGAGGTTGCGGCGCAGGGCGTCCCCGCCGGAGAGCTCCCGCACGTCGACCTGGTAGGCGCCGACCATCGCTCCGGTACGGCCGACACCGGCGCCGCAGTGCACGAAGACCCGTCCGCTGGCGCTATGGGTGGCAGCCAGGAAGGCTCCCACCTCCTCGGCGGTCGGCACCTGACCGTCGCGCATCGGGATCCGAACCAGGTCCATGCCGAGCTCGCGGACCTTGTCGGCGTCGTGCTCGATGCCGTCCTCGGCCCGCAGGTCGACGACGGTGGTCACTCCGGCCCGGGCCAGGTTCTGGTAGCCCTCGGTGGTCGGCGCCGCTCCCCGCCACAGCCGATCGTCGACGGCCCTCAGGTTCTCGACGCCTTCGACCCTCGACGGGGCCGCGGTGGCCGTCGTCTCCTGGGCCCAGAAGGAGGCGGCGAGAATCGCCAGGTTCCCCACCACGAGGAAGGCAACCGCGGCTCCAAGGCCCTTGACCAACCACGTTCCCACCCGTCGACGTGTCAGTTGAAGCGCTCCATGTTCTCCGAAACGGTCCCGAATGCGGCGGGCCATACGCAAAGCGTCGGCACGCGCCTGGGTTGTCTGTACCCAGGGTGCGGCGATTTGATCCCGCCATACGGCACGGAAACCAGTACCTGCCCGTTACCATAGGCGCTCTCTCTCACCATGGACCAGGCCACTGTCGACGTCTACGAGCGGCGGGCCGAGGAGTGGGCCAGCCGGCGCTCCGCCCTCCACCGGGAGCGGGCCGTACGCCTGGCCGCCCGGGCCCTGCCCGGGCTGACCGTCGCCGACGTCGGGTGCGGTCCGGGCAACTATCTGGCCGACCTCGGGCGGGACCATCCGGTGGTGGCCATCGACGCCGCCGGAGCCATGCTGGGCGTCGCCGCCCAGCAACGCGTCGCGTCGGCCCGGCTCGTCCACGCTGACCTCGAAGCCCTCCCGTTCCGGAACGGGGTGCTCGCCGCCGCATGGGCGTCGAACTCGTATTTGCACGTGCCGAGAACCAGGCTCCCGCTGGCCTTGGCCCGGCTGCACTGGGCCATGGCGGTGGGCGCGCCGCTGGCCCTCTCGGTGGTGGCCGGCGACGGCGAGGGCGACTGGCCGGGCGACGACTTCCCCGGCCGGTTCTTCGCCTACTGGCAGCCCGACGAGCTTGCCGCCCTCCTCACCGGTGCCGGCTTCGACGTCGACCAGGTCGTCATCGAGGGGGAGCGGGTCTGGGCCGAGGCCCGCAGGGCCCGCACACTGCCCGACACGGTCGCCCCCGGGCTGCGGGTGCTGGTCTGCGGGCTGAATCCGAGCGTGGTGGCCGCCGATGCCGGGTACGGCTTCGCCGGGCCCAGCAACCGGTTCTGGCGGGCGGCGGTCGCGTCGGGCCTGGTCAGCCACCCGCGGGACCCACTGGGCTGCGTGGTGCACGACGGCGTCGGCATGACCGACATGGTGAAGCGGGCCACGCCCAACGCCGCCGTGCTCGCCCCCGAGGAGTACCGGGCCGGCGCCGAGCGGGTGCGGCGGCTGGTCGAGTGGCTGCAGCCCCGCCTCGTGCTCTTCGTGGGCCTGGCCGGCTGGCGGGCGGCGGTCGACCGCAAGGCCACCGCCGGCCTCCAGCCCCAGCCGTTCGGAGGCGCGGCGGCGTACGTCATGCCCTCCACGAGCGGGCTGAACGCCCACACCAAGCCCGCCGAGCTGGCCGCCCACATGGCCGAAGCCCTGGCCGTGCTGCGGTCCGCCTAACGTCGCTCCCACATGTCCGACGTCCCCACGGTCGAGGAGCGGCCCACGCCCTCCCGCCGCACGCTCATCCTGCTCGTAGCCCCGATCATCCTCATCACGACGATGGGCCTCATCGCCAGCGCCTTCACGCCGACCCTGGCCACCCAGCATCCGCTCCTGATGATCGCCCTCGACGCCCGCAACCGGTTCCTCGTCCTGGCCCGCAACGTCGACCTGGTCCCGTTCGTGATCGTGGCCGTGCTCCGGCGGTCGTTCAGCGACCCGCTCTTCTACCTGCTGGGCCGGTTCTACGGCGACAACGCCTTGCGCTGGCTCCAGAAGAAGGGCGGGGCCGGCGAGCTTGTCCCCTTCACCGAGAAGCTCTTCAAGAAGGCCGGCTACCCGATGGTGTTCGCCTTCCCCGGCGCCATCGTGTGCGCGCTCGCCGGCCAGACGGGCATGTCGCCCGTCGGCTTCATGGTCACCAACCTGGCGGGCACATTGACCGCGGTGATCGCGGTGCGCCGGTTCAGCTCCACGATCGCCAGCCCGGTCGAGGGCCTGCTCGACTTCTTCAGCCGCAACCTGGTGGTGACGACGGCGGTGAGCATCGGGCTGGTGGTCCTGTCGCTCGTTGTCAACCGGGCCCAGGACAAGCTCGACCCCGGCCTGGACGAGCTGGAGGGCAAGCCGGCGTCAGATGTCGAGGAGGGCGTCGAGGCCGACGGTGACGCCGGGGTGGTCGGCGACCGCCTTCACGGCGAGCATGACCCCCGGCATGAATGAGGCCCGGTCGTAGGAGTCGTGCCGGATCGACAGGCTCTGCCCGGCGGTGCCGAGCAGCACCTCCTGGTGGGCGACGAGGCCGCGGAGGCGCACGGAGTGGATCCGGATGCCTCCGGCCGCAGCACCGCCCCGGGCTCCCTCCAGCACGTGCTTGGTGGTGGGATCGGGCTCCCACTCCGCCGACCGGGCCGCCATCCGCTCCGCGGTGTGCATGGCCGTGCCCGACGGGGCGTCGACCTTCTGGTCGTGGTGCAGCTCGATGATCTCCGCAGTCTCGAAGTAGGGGGCGGCCAGCTCGGCGAAGCGGGTCATGAGCACCGCGCCGATGGCGAAGTTCGGGGCGATGAAGCAGTTGCTCCGTGTGAAGCGGGTGGCCAGCTCCTCGTAGTCGGTGGGGGTGAAGCCCGACGTGCCCACCACCGCATGGACCCCGTTGGCCGCGCACCAGGCAAGGTTCTCGCGGGCCGCCTCGATGTGGGTGAAGTCGACGGCCACCTGGGCCTCGGCCCGGGCCAGGGACTCGACGTCGGGCGCCACCTGGAGGCCCCGGAGCTCGGCGCCGGTGACGCCCCGCAGGTCGATGCCGGCGTGGAGCGGGTCGACGGCGGCGACGAGCTGCAGGTCGGGCTCGTCGACCACCGCCCGGCACACGGTGGAGCCCATGCGGCCACCCGCCCCGAACACGCCCACCCGAATGGTCATGGGCAGAACAATCTCATGGACCGGTGTCTAGCGGCCAGGGTGCCAGCCCGGCGGCGCCAGCTCGAAGCCCTCGAACCGGAAGGCGGGGGCGACGGTGCATCCGACCAGGGACCAGGCACCCCGCGGCCGGGCCGCCTGCCACACCCCGGGCGGCACCACCACCTGCGGCCGGTGGCCGGCCGAGAGGTCGGCGCCGAGCACGTGGTGGGTCGCCTCGTGGCCGTCGGCCGACATCGCCAGCCCCATCGGGTCGCCCGCGTAGAAGTGCCAGATCTCGGTGGCGTCGATCCGGTGCCAGTGCGACCGCTCCCCCGCCTTGAGCAAGTAGTGGATCGCCGTCGTGGCCGGCTCCCGCCACG